>JALWRH010000001.1 GCA_026994195.1 Sedimenticola sp.
AATCCCAGACTTCCGGCGGCAGATCCTGGTCTTCATGGGTGATCTTCCAGTCGTCCAGCATGCGGCACAGGGTTTCTACGGGACCATCGAGAAAGGCCTGCTCGCGCTCGGACAAATGGGTATGAGGCTGGTTGAGCAACCGCTCCCAGTCCGGTCGGCCGCTGAACAGTTCGGCATCCCACCACACGCTGCCAGCTTCCAGGGCTTCCCGCTCGGTGTCCGACATGGGTGGCATCACTTTCTTGAACTGTTTGAGCAGGCGCCTGGTAATGTACTTGCGGCGCAGGCGCGGTACCCCAAGGAGGAGCACCATGGCGGTTGCCAATATCCACAGGGGGGTGGAGATGAACCAGCGGATGTCCGTGGCCAGGGTGACCGTGACCAGGCTGCCCAGGAGCAGAGAAACCCACAGGGTGGCGCCGGCGCCCTGGTAGGCGAGATACCAGATGGCCGCCAGGGTGGCGATGAATGCAAGAGTGCCCATGATCAATTCTCCTTGCGGTGCAGGCCAGCGCGCTGCATGGTTTTTTGGATGTAACGGGCCGGGAAAGAAGCCGGCGGCCGGGGTTTGGCCGTCCGTGGAGGGGGCTGCTGATCGACATAGTCGGTTTCCCGATCCCAGGGCAGGCGCCGGTACAGGCCCAGGTCGTTCATGCCCAGATAGGGGTACTTGATGATGCTGAAATAGGGGGAGTAGTCAAAATCCCGGGGTGCAAACAGTTTGGGGTTACGCTTGAACAGACGCAGGCTGCCGTCATCGCCCCGGTCGATGAATGGCAGGATAGGGAAGTCCACCTGATTGAATGCCTCTGCCAGAAGGGTGGAGCAGACCGTGCGGGTGGCGTCGCCGGCATTGTGCTGAAACAGGCTGGAGCGCCAACGCCGGGGAAGAATGCTCCAGGGAAAGAAGAAACGGGCCAGATCCATGACCTGGCGCAGGTCGTAGTTGCTACCCAGCTTGCCGATGGCATAGCCAAGCACTTCCTGGGCATCATCTGCGGACAGCCCATCCGGACGGCAGATGCGCAAATGTTCGTTTCTGTAGGCGGAAAGCGGCGTGATGATGGTGCCTTTTCCCAGTTCAGCCTCGATGATCAGCTGTTCTTCCGGGTCACCTTCGAAATGGGCTTCGATGACCACCCTCAGGCGGGGGTTGCGTATATCGTACAATCGTCCTATATAAAGAGCTGAATGGCTCCAGGGGCTCTGGGTAATAAGTTTGATAACCTCTGATACCCGGCTGCGCCCTTCCACCAGGAGTACATCGCAAGGACGCAATTCAAAGCGCAGGCGATTGAAATCGCACAGAGGCGTTTCTGGCAATGGTCCATCCCGTGTGAGCCATTTCATGCCCCATCGACTGAATTTTCTGGTCAGGTTCTGCATCACGCACGGCCTTATTGCTGATCTGTATAAAAGTATAGACCGCTCAATAGAAAATATTTTTTAAGATGGACGGATTATTTTTTGGGATTAGCCCTGATTGTAAGTCGTGAAATATATAACTTATTGTATTTTTTAATAAAAAATATTATAAGACGATAGTCTAATTTACCAGAATTCTGCAGGGTGAGGCGGCCGGGATAGTATTTGGTGTCTGCTACTCATTGCCAAGCTGTGATCTCCCGCACAATGAAGCAGTCATCGATTCTTTACCATGCAGAAAACAGAACCTGTAAAGAGGTTCAGTTCTGGAGCTGAGAAAATGGCACATGCAGACAAGATCGTTTATCTGGGAAAAGGGCAGGCTGCCCAGGCACCCGTGGTGACAATGGGAAAATATGGTGCACTGGCTCGCGCCTGTGAGGATATTCTGGTTCAGAAAATGGAGCCGCTGCTTCACGACATGTTTGCCCAGGTGGATGATGACCTGTACCGCCTGGCGGAAAACTCCACCAGCAACTCCCGCCAGACGCTGTTTTTCGACAGCATGCGCAGCATGCGGATCTTCAAGGAAAAAGCGGAACAGAATTACTTCAGAATGCTGCGGAATACCTTCACCTCATTCTGGGAAGGACGCTCCTCACTGGGAGGTGGCAGCTCCAGGGATACGGCTCTTCTCGACGGCGAACTTTCGCTGGTGGAGAAAGACGAGCTGGAAGAAGAGCTTGCGGTGACCACCATGGCATCCAAGGCGCAAACCCGCTTTCATCATGACCTGGCGCTTCTCGACAAGCGTTTTGCACACATGCTGGGTAAGAGATCTCTGGAAAAAGATGAGAACCCGGCAGCTCCAAAAGCGCTCTCAGAAATTTTCCGTGTCGTACTGGATGAATGGGAAGCGGAAGAAGTACTCGCCCGCATCGTGGTTTACAAGTGCTTCGAGCGGGTGGTGTTGTCTGAAATAGGGACGGTGTATGAAAGTATCAACCAGTTGTTGGTGGAAAAGGACGTACTCCCGGAGTTGACACCTCATCAGGGAGGTACGGCTCCACGAAGAGCAGCGGGGTCTGCCGGCTACAGAGGGCAGGATGCTGGCTCACAACCTGAGCAGCGCAGTCAGACTGCGGAAACCTCGGGTGCAGAGGAAGAGGAACCCACACCCTCTCTGAAGGAAATATGGCAGTATATAAAGCAGATGGCGCCTCAGGGAATGGCGCCTCCAGCACCGAATGTGCATCTGCCGGTGCTGCCCCGGGACAATGTCATGGACGCCTTGAGCAGCATGCAAAGCGCTGCCCTGTCGGATCTGGATCTGGACAATGTGGAGTGGTCAGCGGTACAGAAGCGTATCCGGGAGCAGTTGAGCCAGACCCTTTGCCTGGACGAAAGCGGCAAGGAAGTACACCGCATCGCGGAAACAGAGCAGCAAACCATCGATATCATCCTGATGTTGTTTGATCATGTGCTGGATGATGCCAATCTACCGGACGCCATGCGCGCCTTGATCGCCCGTCTGCAGATTCCTGTATTGAAGGCCGCCATTGCCGATCCGACCTTTGTCGATGACCAGCAGCATCCCGCCAGACGTCTGCTGAACGAGTTGGCAGCGGCATCGGTGGGATGGCGTGATGATGGCGACCGTAGCGAAAAAGGCCTCTATTTCCACGTCAAGCGCGCCGTTGACCGTATCGTGCATGACTACAGTGATGATTCAGCGTTGTTTGATGAAGTTCTTCAGGATTTCACTCGCTATATGGACAAAAGGGCGCGTGTCAAACAGATCCTCGAAGAACGCCTGGCCCAGGCGGTTTCCGGTGAGGAGAAGCTCGAAGTCGCAAAGAAACAGGTCGAGGACATCCTGCATGGACTGGGAGTAAGCGCCCTGCCCAAACCCGCCAGGGAGATCCTGGAACAGCCCTGGAAGAAACTCATGACCATCCTCCTGTTGCGCGAGGGTGAAGAAGGCAATAACTGGCGCAAAGCCGTGCATATTGCGCACACCATGGTCACATATTTGGGGAGTAACGGAGCAGATTTCGACCGGGAAAAGCTGCTGTCCAGCATTCCCGAGATCATCAGTGGTTTGAAAAAGGGCTTCAGCTACATCTCCTTCGATCAAAACAAAGCCACCGCAATGTTGAGCAGGCTCCAGTCCTGCTTCATAGAGGCATTGAAAAACGATGGATTTGTCCAGGAAGAAAAGGTCGATGAGGAGTCCTCTGTTGCGGAGGAGGTCCGGGAACCCGAGATCGAGGATGAACACAGTATTGCTGTCAGAAACATGAAGGAAGGCGCCTGGATCAGAATGAAGCTGGATGCGGAGGAGGAACCCCTCATCTGCAAAATGGTCTGGCGCAGCAAGTACACGGGCACCATGGTGTTCGTGGATGGCCAGGGCAACAAGGCAGCCCAGATGAAAGAGCCGGAGCTGGCATCTTATTTCCGTGACGGCAGCGCCCAGTTCCTGGAAGACGCCCAGGCGCCGCTCATCGATCGCGCCTTGAAAAAAATGATGAAGGTGCTGAATGCACGCATCGTGGGACCCAAGCTGCAATTGTCAGAATAGGCGTTACCTTTACCGCCCTCCTTTGAGCCCGCAAAGCGGGCTCTTTTCTTATACGCCACTTCCAGTCTGTGCGAAAATGACAGCCATTGCATCTGGAGGATGACGGGATATGGCAAAGGCGGATATCGGCTTGGTAGGCCTTGCGGTAATGGGGCAGAACCTGGCCCTCAACATGAATGACCATGATTTCCGGGTGGTGGTGTACAACCGCACCACGGCGCGAATGCGGGAATTCATCAGGGGGCCGGCAGCGGGCACCCGCATTGTCGGCGCCGAGACGCTGGAAGCCCTTGTGGAAAGCCTGGAAAGGCCCCGGCGCATCCTGCTCATGGTGCGTGCCGGGAAAGCCGTAGATGCTGTTGTGGATGCCCTGCTGCCTTTTCTGGAACCCGGGGACATCATCATAGACGGCGGTAATTCCCGTTACACGGATACGGAAAGGCGCGTGGCCCGTTTGAAGGGGCTTGGTATGCATTTTGTGGGCTGCGGTATTTCCGGGGGCGAGGAAGGCGCCCGGCATGGCCCGGCCATCATGCCCGGTGGGGATGAGGCTGCCTGGCCCGCCATCCGTTCTCTGTTACAGGATATTGCCGCCAGGGTGGATGACGTGCCCTGTTGCCAGTGGATAGGTAGTGGTGGCGCAGGACACTATGTGAAGATGGTGCACAACGGCATCGAGTACGGTGATATGCAGCTCATCGCCGAGGCGTATCAGCTGATGCGTGAGGGCCTGGGCATGGAACTGGATGCCATACAGAAGGTTTTCTCCCGATGGAACCAGGGCCGGCTCAATTCTTATCTCATCGAAATCACCGCAGACATTCTGGCCTACCGGGAGGCCGACGGTTCCCCCCTTATCGATCATATTCTCGACAGTGCCGGGCAGAAGGGCACGGGGAAATGGACAGGGATCAGCGCCCTGGATCTGGGCGTGCCCCTGACCCTCATCGCCGAAGCGGTGTTTGCCCGCTGTCTGTCAGCCCTGAAGGATCAGCGACTGGAAGCTGAGGGCATTTTCGATTTGTCCGAAAATCCCTATCACGGCGATGTGCAGACCGCTGTGGATGCTCTTGGGCAGGCGCTGTATGCCAGCAAGATCGTTTCGTATGCCCAGGGATACATGCTCATGCAGGAAGCGGCCAAAGAGTATGCCTGGGAGCTGCACTATGGCGATATCGCCCTGGTCTGGCGGGGCGGCTGCATCATCCGCAGCCGTTTTCTGAACAACATCAAGGAAGCTTACGACAATCACGCTGGGCTGCAGAATCTGCTGCTGGACGGCTATTTTGCCGGGCAGGTCCGGGAAACACAAGCAGGCTGGCGCAGGACCTGCGCTCTTGGAATCGAAACCGGCATACCGCTGCCTGCCATGACCTCGGCCCTGGCCTTTTTCGACGGTTATCACCGGGGGCGGCTGCCCGCCAACCTCATCCAGGCCCAGCGGGACTACTTCGGCGCCCATACCTACGAGCGTCTGGATCGCCCCCGGGGAGAGCATTTTCATACAGACTGGACAGGAGAGGGGGGTGACGCCACCTCGGGGCAGTACGATGCCTGAGTCAATGGAAATCGGTTGCACCTATGTGATTTTTGGCGCCACGGGCAATCTGTCCCGGGAAAAGCTCATGCCGGCCCTGTACCACCTGGATATGGCCGGAGAGATGGAAGCGGAGACGCGCATCATCGCCAGCGGGCGGCGGAACTGGGACGACGAGCGTTGCGTGGCGGAAGTGCGCAGCTGGCTGGAAGCCAAGGTGCGTGATGGCCTGAATGAAAAGGTGTTTGCTCGTTTTGCCCGGCGCATCCGTTATTTCCGTGGTGACCTGATGGATGAAGACAGCTGGCCCCGGCTCAATGCCTTTCTGAAGGATGCTGATCTGCCCCGCAATATTGCCTTTTATATGGCCATACGCCCGGCAGAGTTCGGCCTGGTGGTGGACAGGCTCGGGCAGCAGGGACTGTTGGAAGAGGGTGAATACTGGCGCCGGGTGGTGGTGGAAAAGCCCTTTGGCTACGATCTGCAGACGGCCCAGGAACTGCAGCGTGACCTGAAAAAGCACCTGAAGGAAGAACAGATCTACCGTATCGATCATTACCTGGGCAAGAGTACGGTGCAGAATGTGCTGGTGTTCCGCTTCGCCAACACCCTCCTGGAGCCTCTGTGGAACCGGAACTATATCGATCACGTGCAGATCACCCATTCCGAAACTGCCGGCGTTGGCACCCGGGGCGCTTACTATGACGGCAGTGGCGCCGTGCGTGACATGATCCAGAGCCACCTGCTGCAACTGCTCAGCCTGGTGGCCATGGAGCCGCCGGTCTCCATGCAGGCGGAGGATCTGCGGGACGAAAAGGTCAAAGTGCTCAAATCCCTGCGCCGTATCGAAGAAGAGCAGGTGCCCAACGTCGCCTTCCGTGCCCAGTACGGGGAGGGCGAGATCAACGGCCAGCGGGTGAAAGCCTATCTTCAGGAGGACGGCATCCCCGGCCACAGCCGTACCGAAACCTATGCCGCCATGAAGCTCTACGTGGACAATTGGCGCTGGCGCGGCGTGCCTTTCTATCTGCGCACGGGTAAACGGCTGGCAGAGAAACAGTCCATGATCTCCATCTGCTTTCGCCATCCGCCTCAGCAGTTCTTCCGGGATACGGATGTCGGCCCCATGAAACAGAACTGGATTATGCTGGGCATACAACCTTGTGAATGCATACGCATGCAGGTGACGGTAAAGGAGCCGGGCCTGCAGATCCGCACCCGCCAGCGTGGTCTGGATGCGCAGTTGCGCGGTCTGGATGAAACGCCGATTGATGCCTATGAGGAACTGCTGCTGGACGTGGTGGACGGTGACCGCTCCCTGTTCCTGCGCTACGATGAAGTGGAATGGGCCTGGCGGGCCGTGGATCCGGTGATCCGTTACTGGAAGCAGGATCACAGCCCGGTGCCTGTCTATCCGGCCGGGAGCTGGGGGCCGCCGGAAAGCCGCCGCCTGTTTGAAAAACCTGCGCAACACTGGCGCCACAGCATGGATCCTGAGGAATGAATCTGCGGGTGTTTCCCGGCGGGCCGGCCATTGCCCGGGAAGCCGTGGCGCGGATTCTGGCGTCAGCATCGGCCTCCCTGGAGTCCCGAGGTGTTTTTCGCCTGGTGCTGGCCGGTGGCAGCACCCCCCGGCTGGCCTATGAACTGCTGGCCCAGGCCAACCGGGACTGGCAGGGCTGGCAGTTTTATCTGGGGGATGAACGCTGTCTGCCTGCAGAGCACCCGGCGCGCAACAGCCGCATGCTGGATCAGGCCCTGTTCAGTCACATCACTGTCGAAGCAGAACAGATTCACATGATTCCCGCGCAGCTGGGAGCAGAAGCAGGAGCGACTGCCTACACAGAAATCATTCAGGATGTGCTGCCCTTCGATCTGGTGCTGCTGGGGCTGGGCGAGGACGGCCATACGGCGTCCCTGTTTCCCGGGCACCAACATCCCCCTGATGCCCTGGTGGTGCCGGTGCATGAAGCGCCCAAGCCGCCACCGGAGCGCATCAGCCTGGGCTATGGCGCCCTGTCTTCAGCGCGGCAGGCGCTGTTTCTAGTCAGTGGCGCAGGAAAACGCCCGGCTCTGGCAGCCTGGCGCGCCGGTGCGGACATTCCTGCGGCCCATGTGCGTGCCGGGGAGGTCATGGTGCTAGCGGATGAGGCGGCAGCGGGTGACTGAGTGGCAGCTGTACATCATCCGCTGTTCCGATGACAGCCTGTACACCGGCATTACCACCGACCTGGAACGCCGTTTTGAGCAGCATCTTTCCGGAAAAGGGGCGAAGTACTTCAACGGCCGCAAGCCTCTGGAAATCGTTTACCGGGAAAGCTGTGCCGACCGGGCAGAAGCCAGCCGCAGGGAAGCCGTCATCAAGCGCTTGAGCCGCAGGGAAAAACTGGCCCTGATTGCCTCATTCCATTGAGACCAGCACTTCACCGCAGCGCCGGCAGTGGTATCTGGCCTGACCGCGCAGCACCCGGTTGTGCCGTGTGGTGCTCAGGGTATGCTCCTGACAGGCGCAGCGATACTTGTGCCGGCGCTGCCGGCGGGCGGGAACGCCTTCCAGCTTGAATTCATGGCAGCGGGAACTGTCCAGGCCCAGAGCCGTCATCAGACTGCGCCATTCGGGGCCGTGGGGACGCAGACGTTGTCCAGGAAAAAGCTGGTCGATGACATAATGCGCCACTTCGTGCCCCGGCGTCCGGGCGAGAAAGGCGTCGAACTGCAGTGCTGCCAGATCCAGGTTGTAACGGATGCAGGGCCGGGGATGGCTGCGATACTGGCCCGCTGCCTGGCCGCGAAGATCGAAACGCAGCCATGGGGGATCGAAAGAGCGTTCCAGCAGTTGGCTGGCCTGTTCCAGCCAGTATCCAGTGGCTTCCTCCAGTCCCTGACGCATTTTCCGTGTATCCTCAGTCATGATAGTTCATGATAAACAGGAAGCGCGCCGAAATGAAGATCCTGGTCACAGTACTCCTGGCAGCCGTGTTGATCGTGGTGGTTTTTCTGGCTTTTCTTTCCTGGATGTCCAAACCGCCCCGCACCGGCCTGGAGCATGGGCGGCTCCGCCCTTGTCCTGCCACTCCCAATTGCGTCAACAGCGAGGAAGGGACTGACCAGGAACACCGTATCAAACCCTTGCGCCTGAAACCGGCGGGGGAGCCGGGGTGGGTCCTGCTGAAGGAGGCGGTGGCTCTCGAAGGAGGACGCATCCTGGAAGAGAAGCCTGGCTATCTTCATGCTGTCTGGATTTCCCGCTGGTTTCGCTTCGTGGATGATGTGGAGCTGCGCCTGGACGGGGCGGGCGGTGTGCTGCAGGTTCGTTCGGCATCCCGGGTCGGGCATTCGGACCTGGGTGTGAACCGAAAACGCATAGAAGCCCTGCGTCAGCGCCTGCAACTTCTTCAGGAAGAGGCCGGCAGGCGGTCGATTCGCCGCCCATAAAGGAGAGAATAGTAGCGCACGTCTCCGGGCGCATGAGAGATCAGACCGGAAATGACCAGCACTCCCACGAACAGAACCGCGCGCCACGCGGGTAAGAACAAGGCCAGAGCCAACAGCAGCAGTTTCAGCATGATGGCCTGTCCGCGCAGCTGCAATAGCCAGATACCGTTGCTCCAGATGGAAATCAGCATCATGCTTGCGCCGCTGAATATGGTGAGCAGTAGAAAGTCTTCCCAGTTCATTTCATGGCCATGGGTGAAAAAGCCATAGCCCACGCCCGAAAGGCCAATGAGGTGCAAGGTGCGCAGGCTGATATTGACCCAACGCTGACCGGGGAAGAAGCGCGAGTGCTCGGGGAAAAGGAAGCCGGGATAGCTGCCCATGGACAACGCTGGAATCAGCCGCCCAGAGACGACATGTGGCGCAAGGCAACCTTGCTGTTGTCGTCATTGAATTCGTGACTGCGGGGTTTTTTCGCGATAGCGGCCAGTATCTCCTTTTTGATTTCGTCGTCGCTGTAGCCTCCCCGCAGGCCGTCACGCAGGGAAACCCGGTCTTCCTGCCCCAGACACAGCACCAGATCCCCTTTGGCCGTGAGGCGTACCCGGTTGCAGTCGTCGCAGAAATGCCGGGATATGGCGCTGATCACGCCCACCCGCACCGGGCCGCCGCTGACCTGGTAGTAACGGGCCGGTCCTGCACCCTTGCCTCCTTTGGCGGGGATCAGATCTTGCCCCAGGTGTTCTTTCAGCCGGGCGAGGATTTCCACAGCGGGCATGTAGTAGTCGGTGCCGGCAATGCCGGCTTCTCCGATGGGCATGGTCTCGATATAGCGCAGATCAGCACCGCGTTCCA
>JALWRH010000002.1 GCA_026994195.1 Sedimenticola sp.
GCTACAGGGTGCTGGACGCACGCAAGTCTGCAGCGTTGTTCCGCCGGGAGACCAAGCCGTATCTTCTCCACCAGCGTAGTGGAAAAGTACTGGCCGTTCCCAACACCGCGAAAATCGGTCCTTTGCGTAACTCTGACACCCCCCAGGAAGGAAGAAACTACTGGATGTTCTTCAGGAACACCGGGCACTTGGTATCCAAGGGAGACAAGGTCACCGTGATCATTGGGGAATTCAGGGTGGAAGACATTGTGGTGGAGTAACAAGATACCTGAGCTCTCTCTGCCCTGGAGGTCAGGCTTCCTGGGGTTACTGTCGTGCCTGTTGTTGCCCGTAGCAGGGTATTCTGTTGCTTTGGAAAAGGCCGGGGGGTACACGGATCAACAGATACTGGCCTACGGAAAGGCTATATACCGAAAGGGTCTGTTACCGGATGGGACCGCGGTAAAAGCCAGTTTCGGCACCGGCGCGCCTGTACCCGAACAGGCGGTAGCCTGCGCCAATTGCCATAAGAGAAGCGGACTGGGTGCAGTGGAAGGGAATCTGATCGTGTGGCCGGTCAATGCCGCTTCCCTGTTTTCACCCAGAAGGACTACAGGAGCATGGCGTGCTTCTGTAAAGGATGATGGTCCAGGCTCCCGGTCCCGCTGGCATCTGCCTGTAAAGTTTGACAGCCAGGCCGCCCGGCCTGCCTATACTCAAGAGACCCTGGCGCGGATGATCCGCACCGGTGTAGATGCTTCCGGACGCCATACCTCTATGGCCATGCCCCGGTACGACCTGAGTGATGAACACATGGCCATGCTGATGCAATATCTTGCGCAGCTGTCACCGGATCAGGAGTTTTCCCCGGGGGTGAACAAGCAAAGCATCCGCTTTGGCGTAGTGGTGGACAGCCGGGTATCCCAAAGAAAGAAGGAGGCCATGCTGAAGGTCTTGAAGTCTGTTACCAAAGCCCACAACACCCAAACCCGCCCGCATATCCGTCGTGCGGCCAAGGGTCCTTTCTACAAGACAGAAGCCTACGGTGCATACCGGCAGATAGAACTTGTGGTATGGGAACTGACCGGTGAGGAGGAAAGCTGGAGAGCGCAGCTTGAGGATTATCAGGAAGAAAGCCCGGTCTTTGCCCTTCTGGGAGGGATCAGTGCTACTACCTGGCAGCCCATACATGAGTTTTGTGAAGAACATGAGATCCCTGCCATCCTGCCATTGACCCGGGAGCCTGTGATATCAGATTCAGATTGGTACACGCTTTATTTTTCCAAGGAGCACTACCAGGAAGGGGATGTAACTGCGCAATACCTGGCCAGATCAGGGCAGCCGCCAGCAGGAGCAATCGTACAACTGTACCGTCCGGGAACCCCTGGGGAGAACAGCGCTCGGGGTTTCAGTAATCGATGGTCTGCAATGGGTAGGGAGCAGGGAAAGCTGGAAAATGTCGTTCTGGATGTTCCTGTATCAACCCTGCCATGGGAAAAGATCCTGGGAGATATGGCTCCCGGCCCATTGCTGGTTTGGCTGGAAGGCGAGGACCTGAGGCAATTTCTTACCGTGATGCAGTCTTTACATCCTGGTGAAGAAGGGCTGGGGGATATCTATCTCTCTGCTGATGCTTTGAAAGCGACGGGAAAAACCCTGTCCCAGAAAATGCGCCGTAAGGTGATGCTGGTTTCTTCCCACAGCCCGCAGGGTGAGTTTGTTCCAAGGGAACAGGCTCTCAAGCGTTGGCTGAAAGTGCAGGGCATCGACTACTCGGAACCCGAGATACAGGCAAAAATGTATTTTATCGGCTGGATTCTGCCTGGCGCCCTCAAGCATATGCGTGGAGAGTACTACCGGGACTATTTCATGGAGAGCTTTGAAATGATGGGGGATCAATACCACTCCATTGCCTCGTATCCAAGGCTGAGTTTTTCGCCGGGACAACGCTATTTGGCCAAAGGAGGCTATATTCTGCGATTGCTGCCGGGAAGGTCTTCGGGATATCGAAAGGTTGTAGACTGGCAGGTAGAGCCATGACAAGGAAACCGGCTGCATTGCTGTGGATTTTTAGCATGGGCCTGCAGATGGCATCCACTGGAATACTGCGGGCGGAACAGGTTGCCACCGGGTATTCCGAAAGCCCTGCTCCGGCAGCAGAAAACCCCGGCTATCAAAGGCAGCTACAATATCACGAGCTGCCAGAAGTGACTTTGGTGGACCAATTTGGTCAGCAGGTGGATTTGCGGCAGATCCTGTCAGACGAACGGCCAGTCATGGTGAACTTCATATTCACCAGTTGCCCCACCATCTGTCCTATTCTCACCTCCAGTTTTGCAAGGGTGCAGAAGCAGCTTTCTGCATCGGATTTGCAGGTTCCGCGCATGATCTCCATATCCATTGATCCTGGATTCGATACCCCCGACATACTCCTCGATTATTCCCGCAGATATAAAGCGGGGAGTGACTGGTATTTCCTGACCGGACGCCCGGAAGCGATTCTCAAGGTACAGCAGGCATTTGATGCCTATCGTGGGGAAAAGATGAATCATGTACCAGTTGTTTTCATCCGGGGAAGCGCCAGAACCCCCTGGGTGCGCCTTACGGGATACCCCACTGTTGCGGAGCTGTTGTCCGAGTACCAGGACTTGGTTTCACCTTAATCGTACATCGCTTCGAGCTGGCTGTAGATCCAGTTTCCCCTTTCTTATTTGCTCACCGGGTGAACAGGGCTTTAACCCCAGTCATCTACATTCCTCGCGTGTAGAGAGTGAGTTTGTATGAAGCTGAGGCTGGTGTACAGCCCGCCGGATTCCTCATATACATGGTAAAGGGTAAGCCCGGAGCGGGTTTTACCCTATAGGTTTTTCAACTTGATTTGCCATATTTATGAGCAAGGAAACAAGTGTTTTATTGCCCGGCTGAGACTATCTGCCAAGCTGTGCCCTGTTTTTCGATTCATTTCAGGGCTTGTGTTCTCAGCTATGGATGCTTGGAGCAAATCGAGTAACGACCTAATCAAAGGGGACAAGTCATGGATCACAATATGCAGCGAAAGGTGATGGCTATCACAGGAGGTGTTTTCTTGGCCGGGGCAGGCGTAGGGCAGGCTTTGGCGGGTACTGTGCAGCACTGCAGCAATGCAGCAATGCCGATCCCTGATCACAATCAATCAGTCCCCGGGGTTTTAGTGGACAGCATGAACCTCAGTGGAACCGGGGTCATAAGCGATCTGCGTGTCAACCTCAATATCGACCACCCCTGGGTTGGAGACTTGAAGGTGAAACTTCAGCATGATGCCGTTACGGAAGTCATGCTCATGAACAAAACCGGGCTGGATGGTCTGGGAGACTGCAATGCTTCGAGTATCGATGTCGAGTTTTCCGACAATGCTACGGCATCCGCCGAGGATATCTGCCACCTTGCCGGTTCAGTGACATCCATTGTCGGCTCTGTTACGCCAATGACTGCAGAGTTTCTTGGTGATTTCGATGAAGAAATTCTGGGGGGCAACTGGGTTCTCACTGTGGAGGATCAGTTCCCCAGTGATGCCGGCGTTCTCAATTCCTGGTGCCTCACGGCAACCATTGCCGGCAGCAATGGGCCTGCCGTAGTGTTCACGCCTTCGTCAGGACTCATAACTTCGGAGCCCGGTGGCAGTGTGGATGTGCGGGTAGTACTGGATCAGGCACCCACTGCAGATGTAACCCTGACCCTGACATCGTCTGATACTGCGGAAGGCAGTGTAACACCGGATACTTTGACGTTTACGCCTGCAAATTGGAACATTGAGCAGGTTATTACCATTACCGGGGTGGAAGATATTGTCGATGATGGGGATAAGCCGTATGAGATCACAGTAGCACTGAGCAGTGCAGACACTGGCTATGGTTCCCTGGTGGTCCCTGCACTTGCGGTTACCAACCAGGACAATGACCCGATCTATACGGAAGTTCCCGTGGGGTACTGGGCCTATGAATGGATACAGAGCCTGACCAATGCGGGTATCACCAGTGGTTGTGCGCCAGGCATGTATTGTCCTGCTCAGGATGTATCCCGGGCGGAAATGGCAGTGTTCCTTGGTAGAAGCATGCACGGAGCCAACCAGGCGCCACCTCCTGCGACAGGAACCGTATTTGCTGATATCCCCACAACCTACTGGGCTGCGGACTTTATCGAACAGCTGGCTGCTGATGGTGTAACCAACGGCTGTGGCGCTGGTATGTACTGCCCGGAACAGGATGTTACCCGGGGTGCTATGGCCGTATTCCTACTCCGGGCTAAATATGGTTCAGCCTACATGCCACCACCGGCCAGCGGAACGCGATTCGATGATGTCCCGGCAAGTTATTGGGCCGCATCATGGATCGAGCAACTGGCAACGGAAGGTGTTACCAGTGGCTGCAGTGCAACCAGCTACTGTCCGGAAAAATCGGTATTGCGGGATTCCATGGCAGTCTTCTTGGTAAAGGCATTCAATCTATAGGGAAGGCAGTCAGAATAAAGGTAACTTTTCCCGCCTCTCGGAACAGCCGCTATGCAATCAGCGGCTGTTTTTTTATCCGGTTTCAAAAGGAAATTGAAGAGATTCCTTCATGAAACACCCAATGTTCCTGACAGGGACTCCCAAACTTGGGTTCCGGGAGAGGGAGCAAACAGCCGTATCCAGGGCTTTGTTACAGAACTACCAGCACATAGACAGTGGCCAGTACGATCTGCATGATGGCAAAAGGCAGAGCCAGCCTGATGAAGCTGCCGAAACTGAGTTTGAGATGGTGTTTGTGGATGATTGTCACGGCCACCAGGGTGGAGGCGCTGCCGATGGGCGTGATGTTGCCTCCCAGGTTGGCGCCAAATACTACGGCCCACCATAGGGAAGAATCCCCGTCGATACCCAGGCCAGTGAGGATCTTTGCCAGCATGGCCGCCAGGGGAATGTTGTCGGTGACGGAGCTGAACACCGACGAAGACAGGAGCAGGGCGACAGTGCCTGTCTGACTTTCGCTGTCCCCGATCATCCAGGCTACGCCCTGGCCGATGAGATCGAGCACCTGGGCGTGCTCCATGACGTTGATGACCACGAACAGGGACATGAAGAATAAGATCAGATCCCAATCGATGGCGTCGTAGAACTCGTTCACTTCATGTTTGAACCGCGCCAGTACGACGACGGCAAAGGCCATGGCTACGAATCCCATGCCCAGATCCTTGATCACTGGCGTAATGGAGGTCGTGGCAATGGCCAGGATGAAGGCAGCCAGGGCCGCGGTTGAGAACCAGAAGAAGCCCTGGCTGCGGATACCGTCGCGTTCGTCGAATCCCTCGATGAGTTCCGCCGCCTGCTGTTTTTCAGAATCTGTCTTCAGGGGGTGGATGCCAAACAACCTGGCTCCCAGCAACAAGGTGGCGATGGTCGCCACCAGCACATAGGGGCTGGCCTTGAGGAAAAAGCTCACAAAACTGATACCTGCGGCGTTGCCCACGATGATGTTGGGTACGGAACTGATCAGAGTCAGCAGGCCACCCACGTTGGTCAGCAAGCCCTCGACGAGCAGAAAGCCCAGCAAGAGCCTGTCCTGGCCCAGCTTTTTTAGGGATACCCCCGTGAGTGAGCCGACGATGATCATGGCGGTGACATTGTTCAGGACCGCGGAGAACAGCACCGTCATGGCGCCGTAGTACCAGAGCAGTTTCAGGGGGTCGCCCCGGGATGCCTTTGTGAGCCTGATGGCAATCCAGCTGAACAGCCCGGAGCGGGAAGTCACATCCACGAACAGGCTGGAACCAATGATGATGGCGATGACCTCCCAGTCCACCGCCTCGATATACACGGGCATGTGCAGGTGCTGGCCACCGGGAATGACAATATCGCCAAAAGGCATGAGGCCATAGATCGAAGCCAGAAGGAGGCTGCCGATGGCGAACACACCTACGATGAGGGATTTCTTCGCATGGAGTTTCTCTTCCATGGCCAGGGCCAGGATCATGGCGGCCAGTATGGCGGCGAACAGATAGGTGGTGCCGGCGGATACGGCGTGATGGGCGCTTTCCATATTCTTTCCCTTAAAGCATCAACAGGGGAATTTGGCGCAGTTCCACAGCCAGGGGATAAGCTACAGAGTGCATGGCGTGCTGGCGTTCATCTTTGGCGCTGAGAACCAGCAGGTCCAGCTCGCGGGAATCGATCTGGTGGCGGTATTCTTCCACCAGCTCGCCAAAACGCACCATGGATACAACATTCAGCTGGGGAAGGGTCTGCTTCAGGGCCTGGGCGCAAGAGTGAAAATAATCACCGGGTTCTTTCAACAACTGTTCCCTCAGGCGTTTGCGGGCCAAATCTGTATCGATGACATCGATGCGCCCTATGGCGGCCAGATAGCGCTCGAAGATGCGCTGATCCTCCACATGGGAAAGATACAGGTTGCCCCGCGACTGGGAAAAGGCCACGGCGTAGTTGACCAGCCTGTCGTTGACGGCAAGGAGGTCAGTGACCACCATGATTTCCGAGGTATCCTGGAAAGCGTGCTCCGCGGCGTAACCCGCCTCTGGATGGGGCAGCACCATGACTGGAACCTGAGTCTTCTGCAGCAGCACGTCCAGATGTTCTCCCAGAGAGTGGGGAAAGCGCCAGGCGCGGCTGTGCAGGTTGCGGTAGGTGAGAATCAGATCGGGCTGGTAGCGTTCGACAATGTCCAGGAGTTCCGCGGTGGTCTTGAAGTCACTGCCGCAGATGAGAAAGTAATCCGTATGGTTTACCCCTCTGGCGTGCTGCAGAAACCTCTGGATCTTTGCCCGGTAGGCACGGGCCTGGGTGTCATCCAGATCCGTGATCAGCAACACCGAGCCTACTGCCACGGGTTCATAGGAAAAGACATCCTTCATGGCTGAACGAAAAACGCTTTCGAACTGGTCTACCTGGGACAATGGCCGGCTCCTTGGGTGGGAAAAGCAAAGCACGTATTATAGACAGCATCGCCTCTTATGGGGGGTATTGCCAAACCAACCTGGCGAAGGAACCCCCAGCTGGTCCCCGGGTCTGAGAAAAACAAGTATCGATGGCTTTCTTCCGGTAAACAATGGAGCATGTGGATAATACAAAGCGTTTCCACTTTCCCCTGGGGTTATGGCTGCTGCTTGCTCTGGTGGTGCATTGGCTGGCCATGTGGCGGCTGCCCGGAGGCGTCTGGTGGGAAAGGTCCCACAGCGCCCGGCGCTCCGCCATCGAAGTGGTGCTGGCCCCGGAGTTTTCCAAGACCTTCCCGAAGCTGCCAGCATCCAAGAATGTGTCGGATGCTGCTGAATCTCCGATCGTGCCGCCGCCAGTAAAAGAGAAACAGAAATTTCCTGCACCGCCACAACCCCAGGTCAGGGCTCCTGAAAAATCAGAAGCCGAAACCGGAACGTCCCGTTCCCAGGCTCATGTGCCTGTACAGCGTCCTGCTGTCGATGCCCGCAAACTGAAGGAATCCCTGCGCCAATACCGGCTGCCTGAACAGGATGCCAGCCGACCATTTACCCGACTCCTGCCCCGGGGCATCGATGCAGAAGCGTTTTCTGCCAACACTGCGGCGCGTATCAATGCGCGTATTCAGGCGTATGATGGACAGGGCGGTGCGCAGGTGGTGCGTGTACACCGGTTTGGCAAGAAGGATCGTTGTTACCTGGTACATCGCACCGGTTTCGAGGTGGAAAGAGAAGACTGGGACCCCGGTCCAGCAACATTGGTGGGGTATGGAGCAGAGGAGATAACATGCGATTAGAAATATTTCTGGTGGGTCTGGCCATGCTGCTGGCGCCCCTTTCCCTTCTGGCGTCCCAATGTCAGTCCGACCGGGTCAGCCTGCAGATGCTGGGAACCCGGGGACCGGAACTATGGGATGAGCGGGCTTCCACGGGTTATCTCCTGTGGCTGGATGGCAAGGCCCGGGTGGTGGTGGATGCCGGGCCGGGCACGGTACAAAACTTTGAAGCTTCGGGCGCGCAGTATGAAGATTTGTTCCTGTTTCTGTTCAGCCATTTTCATATTGACCACAGTTCGGATTTCCCCGCGTATGTGAAGGGTGGGTTTTTTACTGAACGCAAGGACGACCTGCTCATCATCGGTCCCGATGGTAATGAGTATCTGCCTTCGGCAGATGAGTTCCTCACCCGCCTGTTTGCGCCCAGAACCGGCCTTTATCCTTATATGAGTGCTTTTATCGATGGCAGTGGTGCTTACCGCATACGGGCCAAAACCGTGCCGTCCTCCTACAAACTGTTGGATGAACGCACTGTGTATGACCGCAATGGCATCCGGGTCAAGGCTGTATCCGTGCATCATGCGGTGCTGCCGGCCCTGGCTTACCGGGTAGAAATGGCCGGCTGTGTCATCAGCTTCACCGGAGACATGAGTGGCCGTTTCCATACCATGCCGGATCTGGCAAAAGGCTCAGACATTCTCGTGGCGCACAATGCCATCCCTGAAGATCAGACGGGCGCGGGCCAGCTGTTGCACATGAAACCCAGCTATATTGGCAGCCTGGCGGCCCGGGCGGGAGTAAAAAAGCTGGTGCTGACCCATCTCATGAAGCGCAGCGCCAGCCGCAAGGAAGAAACCCTGGAACGCATCCGGGAACACTACCAGGGCCCAGTGGTGTTTGCTGAAGATTTGCAGCGCTTCAAGCCTTGAGTGACAGCACTTTCCGGTAGTTTGACCAAATGGGATTGTTCTCGGGAAAAAACTCCCCCAGGGTAGTGGCATAACGGTCGAACGGGTTGGCGATGTGGCGGATTCTCCGGGTGGTTCTGCGTGGCAGCCCGTGGGTATTGAAGCGCAGGGTGAAGGGAACCGGATAATCCGTGCCAAAGAGCAGCTTGTGATGCACATGCTGTTGCCGGGACAGGTGTTCCAGGGCTCTGGCGCGCAAGGGAATGAGCAGGGCGGACAGGTCGCCATAGAGATTGGCCCTAGTTTCCAGCAGGGCCAGGATCTGATGGTAGTCCGCGTCAAACCAGCGGGGATTCCTGGAAAGATTGCGCCAGGGCCGCGCCCGGTGTTCGATCTGTCCCAGTCCCATGTGCGCTGCGATGACCGTGACGCCGCAGTCCAGTGGCAGGTGCAGCATGTCCGCTCCTTCGTACTGTCTTTTCGAGGCGATGCTCAGCTCGCTGCCCACATGCACCACCAGAGGAAGCCCCAGAGTACGCAGTTTTTCATAGTAGGGGATCAGGCGCTTGTCGTTCAGGTCCACCTCCCAGTAGTTCTGCAGAAACTTGGCGCCCCTGCAGCCGCGTCCGGCATAATCTTCCAGTTGCTCCAGGGCGTCGGGACGCAATGGATTGACGCTGAGAAATGGAATGAACAGGTCGGGAAAACGCCGGGCCACGCCCAGCACGTCATGGGTGCTGGCGCAGACGGTGCCGTCCCGGTGCAGCTCCCGGCCCTTGCGATCCACTCTTGCGTCCACGGCGAACAGACAGGTCTGCCCGACACGGGCAGAGGTCGCCACCGCTTGGGCCATGGCCTGGACATAGGTTTCCCAGGGATGGTCTTTGAGAGCCCGGGGTTCCACGCCCAGGCTGCGCGCGAAGATGGGGATCACCAGGCGGTCGAACAGCCGGTCGAAGCGCACCGCCGGGTTCAGCAAATGAGTGTGAATATCAACGGTCTTCACCGGATGCCTCCCGGGCGAGCTGCCTGGCTGCGGAAAAGTCGTTCTTGCCGCTGCCCAGCTTGGGAATGGCTTCCACCTGAAGCAGCAGGGCGGGGCGGGCCAGGGCATTCAGGGAAGATTGCCGG
>JALWRH010000003.1 GCA_026994195.1 Sedimenticola sp.
ATCAGCCTTCGTACGTTCGAATGACTTTCACGATCTGCACCGAGTAGCTGCGGTACCATTTCTTCTGTCCCAGTTCCTGCGCCTGCAGGTGCTCCGGGTCGTTCTTCCATTCCTGGATCTGCTGTTCACTGTCCCACCAGGAAATGCTGATTTCCACGCCGTTTTCTGTCACCGAGGTGAACTCGCGGCAGCCGTAGCGCTCTTTGGCCAGCTCCCGCATGCGCCGGGCGGTGGTGATGTAGCTGTCGTCCGGTTCGGCCATGACCGCACGGAAAATGACAGCGTACATGGCGGCTCAGATATCCAGCAGCAGGCGGCTGGGGTCTTCCAGGTTCTCCTTGATGGTGACCAGGAATTGTACCGCGTCCTTGCCGTCCACGATGCGGTGATCGTAGGACAGGGCCAGGTACATCATGGGGCGTATCACCACTTCGCCGTTCTCCGCCACGGGGCGCTGGATGATGTTGTGCATGCCCAGAATACCGCTCTGGGGCGGGTTGAGTATGGGGGTGGAGAGCATGGAGCCGTACACGCCGCCGTTGGAGATGGTGAAGGTGCCGCCACTGAGTTCCTCGTAGCTGAGGCTGCCTTCCTTGGCCTTCTGGCCAAACTGGCGGATGGTCTTTTCGATCTCGGCAAAAGAAAGCTGATCCGCATTGCGCAGAATGGGCACCACCAGCCCCCGGGGGGAACCCACGGCGATGCCGATATCATAATAGCCATGGTAGATGATGTCCGTGCCATCCACGCTGGCATTGAGCAGGGGGAATTTCTTCAGGGCGTCCACGGCGGCCTTGACGAAAAAGGACATAAAGCCCAGGCGCACGCCATGGTCGTTCTCGAAATGATCCCGGTAGCGGGCGCGCAGGCTGCTGACGGCCTCCAGGTTGACCTCGTTGAAGGTGGTGAGAATAGCAGCGGTCTGTTGAGCCTCCACCAGACGTTCGGCGATACGGGCGCGCAGGCGACTCATGGGTACCCGTTGCTCTGTGTGCCCGGCGTTGCCGGGCTGGGGGCTGTCGCCCACCATGCTGGCTACGGTCTCGGCATCCGGGTCTTTGCTCGAAGTCTGTTTGTCCAGATAGGCCATGACGTCAGACTTGAGGATACGGCCGTCCTTGCCGGTGCCGGTGATCTGCCTGGGGTCCAGCTTGAGTTCCTTGACCAGGCGTCGGACCGCAGGCGTGAGTATGGGTTCGTTGGCCTCTGGCGCTGGCGGAGTTTCCGCTTCCGGTTTTTCAGCCGCTGTGCTGACAGCGGGAGCTGGCGCCGGCGCGGCTGCCTTGCCGGGTTCGATGATGGCCAGGATGTCATCGGCTTCCACCAGGTCGCCTTCCTGGGCGCGTAGTTCGACCAGAGTGCCGTCCACGGGGGAGGGGACTTCCAGCACCACCTTGTCCGTTTCCAGATCGAGGATGTTCTCGTCCCGGCGCACACTGTCGCCGGGCTGCTTGTGCCAGGTCAGCACGGTCGCATCGGTAACGGACTCGGGAAGGGTGGGGACACGAATTTCTGTGCTCATATCATTCTCTGGTTGATTTCCGGATCGAAATGTCCGCCAAGGGCGTCATCGATGATTTTTTTCTGTTCTTCCACGTGTACCGGGTAGTAGCCCGTGGCGGGAGCAGCAGCGGCCCGGCGTCCCACGTAAAAGACCTGTTTACCGCCTTTCACGATGCGTGAGAAGCGGTGCTTGATCTGATCCCAGGCGCCCTGGTTCTGGGGTTCTTCCTGACACCAGACAAAACTCCAGGCATTGGGGTAGCGGGCCACCATGGCATCGAAGTCGGCCCGGGGGAAGGGATAGAGCTGCTCGATACGCACCAGGGCGATGTGTTCCAGGCCCCGGGCGCGGCGGGCTTCCAGGAGTTCGTAGTAGATCTTGCCGGTACACATGATCACCTGGCTGATCTTTTCCCTGTCCAGGGGATCGACCTCGTCGATGACCGTGTGGAAACCGCCATGGGTATAGGCGTCCAGGGGTGACGTAGCCAGGGGATGGCGCAACAGGCTCTTGGGAGTCATGGCCACCAGGGGACGCCGGTAAGGGCGCAGAGCCTGGCGGCGTAGCAGGTGGAACATCTGCGCCGGGGTGCTGGGAATGCATACCTGTATGTTCTGCTCGGCGCACAGCTGCATATAGCGTTCGATGCGCGCCGATGAGTGTTCCGGTCCCTGGCCCTCATAGCCGTGGGGCAGGAGCATCACCAGGCCGCAGAGCAGACCCCATTTGGCGCCGGCGGAAGCGATGAACTGGTCGATGACCACCTGGGCGCCATTGGCGAAATCGCCAAACTGGGCTTCCCAGATGGTAAGGGTGTTGGGTTCCGCCGTGGCATAGCCGTATTCGAAAGCGAGTACGGCTTCTTCCGAGAGCAGAGAATCGATGATGTCGAAGCTCGCTTTTCCGGGATTGAGATGGGCCAGGGGAA
>JALWRH010000004.1 GCA_026994195.1 Sedimenticola sp.
CATCTCGGAAAGATCAGAACTCATGGCCAGCCGAGTCGCCATGGCTGGCGCCATCGCCGCCGCGGGATACCTGGGACTGCATCCACCAGATTTTGCAGCCGGTACCGTGGCCCTGGCCTTCGGTCTGGCGGCATCCTCCATCTTCCCTGCACTGATGATGGGCATCTTCTCCAAGACGATGAACAAGCAGGGTGCGATGGCGGGCATGCTGGTCGGTATCGGTATTACCCTGTTCTATGTATTCCAGCACAAAGGCATTTTCTTCATTGCCGACTGGAAATACCTGCAGAGCTGGGGCAGCAACTGGTTCCTGGGCGTTGAACCCAATGCCTTTGGCGCTATCGGCGCCGTGTTCAACTTTGTTACGGCGTTTGTCGTAGCCAAGATCACTGCACCGCCTCCGGAGCATATCCAGCACATGGTGGAGAACATCCGCGTTCCCGCCGGTGCCGGTGCCGCTACCGGACACTGACAACCCGTGTTGTCAGGAGAAAAAGGCTCCCCAGGGAGCCTTTTTCTTGCAGGTTGCCGCAGGGAGCTGAATCTCCCTGCGGCTCTTAGCTCAACCTGTTTTCAGAGGTTTCCTTCCGGGAGTTTCTGAAAACAGGCTGACAAACCGTTCTTCTCCTTCGGGGGATATACTGTCAGTTCTAAAACACAACAAAAAGCAGGCCCCATGGGACTAGTCAAATACTTCTATCGATCCAACCGGCATGTGAAGCTGGCCGTCATCCTCGCTCCCCTGCTGGCTATCGGCGGCTACATACTCACCGGCATCTATCTGGATGACAAGATCGAAGCGCAGCCCGCCCTGGACAAACCCCTGACTTTGCAACCCGGCTGTCACCTGCTCAGCGGTGTCTGTGAACTGCTGCACCGGGAAATCGCCGTGAATGTCGCCGTGGAGAAAAAGAACGGGCAGGCTTTTTTCTACCTGAGCACCAGCACCCCAATCAGGGGCGCAATCATCGCTTTTGCGAACAGCGAACCTCGCAGCATGCTAAGCCGTGGCGACAGCAAGAAATGGCTGCTGGAACTCCAGAGTCCGGTTCATACCGGCCAGACGGCAAAGCTGGTCATCTCTGGCGACAAGCATCGCTACTTTGCTGAAATCCCGATTTTGGAATAGGTGACGGGCATGGAAATCGAACTTCAGGAAATCCGCGACTTCATCGCAGCCATCCCCCCCCTGGACCGGCTGCCGGAAGATGTATTGAACGCGGTGACCCAGGCTTTGAGTATCCAGTATGTACGGCGGGGCGCTGATGTTTCTGCCGATGCAGACAATGTTTCCATGCTGCATATTCTGCGCCAAGGGGCCATTGCCATGTACTCCGGAGAAGACAATCTCATTGGGATGCTGGGCGAAGGGGACATATGCACCAGTTTCTGCGCCGCTGATGTCATGCCCGATTTCTACGTCAAAGCCACGGAAGACACCCTGCTGTACAGCATCCCCTGTGACGAGTTGTCCCGCCTGGTAGGCGATGATGAGTCCGTACTGCATTTCATCCGCCATTCCGCCGCCCAACGCCTCAAACAGGCCGTGGCACGCATGCAGGAACAGAGTAGTTCCAGTCTGCTGCATACCTACGCAGGGGACATCTGCCATACACCATTGATCACTGCAACCCCCAACAACAGCATCCGCGAATGCGCCGTGCTCATGTCGGAAAAAGGGGTCTCTTCCCTGGTCATCCTGAAAGAAAACGAACCTGTAGGGTTGCTTACCGACCGCGACATCCGCAAGCGTTGCGTTGCCCTTGGGCTGGACGTGGATACCCGGGTCGAGGAAATTATGACCCGGGACATCATCAGCCTCAGCGCCAGCGACAGCCTGTTTGACGCCCTGCTGGTGATGACCCGCAACCAGGTGCACCACCTGCCCGTATTCAACGATGAAGGTGAAATCACCGGAGTCATCACCACCACGGACATCATGCGCCAGGAAGGCCTCAGCGCTGTTCACCTGACAAGCACCATTCGCAAAGCCGAATCCCTGGACGCCCTGGTGGAAGCGAGCAAGATGCTGCCGCGCATCCAGCTGCAGCTGGTGAACATGGGCGCGGATCTGCATCATCTGGGCTATGCCATCACAGCTATCTCCGGCGCCATCACCCGGCGCCTTATCGAAATGGCCGAGGAAAAACTGGGACCGCCTCCGGTACCCTATGCCTGGATCGCTGCCGGCTCCCAGGCCCGGCGTGAGCAGACCAGCCATTCCGACCAGGACAATGGCATCATCATTTCCAACAAGATGCAGCCAGGTGACGATACCTGGTTCGAATCCCTGGCCCGCTTCGTCAATGACGGCCTGAATGCCTGTGGTTTCATCTACTGTCCCGGCGATGTCATGGCAAGCAATCCCAAGTGGCGCCAGACCGCCGCCACCTGGCAGACCTACTTCGACCAATGGATAGAAGAGCCCGAACCCATGGCCCTGATGCTGTCCAGCATCTTCTTCGACCTGCGGGTCATCCATGGCAAGGAGAAGCTGCTGAAAAAGATACGCAGGAATATCCTGCAAAAAACACCCAAGAACCAGTTATTCCTCGCGCACATGACACGCAATGCACTGAGCCACCGTCCGCCTCTGGGCTTTTTCCGCGACTTCGTGCTGGTGCATGACGGCCAGCACGACGATACCCTGGATCTCAAGCACTCGGGCCTGGTGCCCATCATCGACATGGCGCGCATCTATGCCCTGGCGGAAGGGCTGAAAGAGATCAGCACTGAGGACCGCCTGCGCGCCGCAGCAGGTACACCATCTCTGAGCAAGGGCGGCTCGGCCAACCTGCTGGATGCTTTCGAGTTCATCAGCAACCTGCGGCTTGAACACCAGGCCGCCCAGATCGAGGCCGGCGAAAGTCCGGACAACTTCATGTCTCCCAAGCAGCTCTCCAAGCTGGAACGGGAGCATCTCAAGGACGCTTTCAAAGTCGTGCAGACCATGCAGGCCACCCTGAAAATGCGTTACCAGACCGGACGGATATGATGCTGGGCTGGCTGTTCAACCTGGATCAGAAGCGCAGAAAGCTGCTGGAACAGGCGCCGGAAGGTCCTGTCAAGGAATTCCTGCGCACAGACTTTCCGGACCGCGGGCTGCCCATCGATGAAGTCCCCCTCCTGGCCATGGACTTTGAAACCACCGGCCTGGATGCCCGCACGGATCACCTCCTGAGCGTGGGCCATGTGGCGCTGCAGAACGGCAGGGTTCTGCTCGGCAGTGCTCATCACCAGATCATCCACAGCAACCGGGAAATGGCGGACGAAAACATCAGCATCCACCGCATCACCCACGACCAGGTCGCCAACGGCATGAGCCTGGGCAAAGCCGTGGAATCCATACTCGGGGAACTGACGGGCAAGGTATTGCTCGCCCATCATGCCAAGGTGGAAATCAGTTTCTTGCAGCAGGCCTGCAAACGCTTGTATGGCATTGCCCCGGTACTGCCTGCCATCGACACCATGCAGATTGCGCGCAAGCGCTTGGAACGCCGACAGCAGCCTTTCAAAGCCAATGAGCTGCGCCTGTTCAATCTGCGCAAGCAATATGGCCTGCCCGCCTACCAGGCACACAATGCCCTCATGGACGCCATTGCCACGGGAGAACTGTTCCTGGCCCAACTGGCCCACGGCAACTACCGCAGGTCACCCCCTTTGAAGAATTTTCTCCTGAATCCTTGACCAGGAGTCAGCAAAGCAATAAAAAAGACCTAACCTCACAACGGAGATCGCAATCATGTCAGAAGATACCATCTATCCGGTTCCCGAAGCATTTGCCGCCCAGGCCAATGTAACTGCTGAACAATACGAAACCGACTACAAGCGCTCGGTTGAAGATCCCGAGGCTTATTGGGCCGAACAGGCTGCCAATTACCTGCACTGGTTCAAGAAGTGGGATCAGGTGCTGGACTGGAGCTTCATGGAAGACGACCTGCACATCGAATGGTTCAAAGGCGGCAAGCTCAACGTCTCCTGGAACTGCCTGGACCGTCACCTGGACACCCGCGGCGATCAGACCGCCATTCTCTGGGAAGGCGACGACCCCAACGAGGACAGGGCCATCACCTACCGGGAACTGCATGCCGACGTGAACAAATTCGCCAACGTGCTTAAGAGCCGCGGCGTGAAGAAAGGCGACAGGGTATCCATCTACATGCCCATGATTCCCGAAGCCGTGGTGGCCATGCTGGCCTGCACGCGCATCGGCGCCGTGCATTCCATCGTGTTCTCCGCCTTCTCTCCCGATGCTCTGAAAGACCGTATCCTGGATTCAGACTGCCAGGTGCTCATCACCGCCGACCAGTCCATCCGCGGCGGCAAATGTCTGCCCCTCAAAGTCAATGCCGACAAAGCCCTGGAAGGCTGTCCTCACGTACATACATCGGTAGTGGTAAAACGCGGTGGTGATCCCGTGGACTGGACCGAGGACCGTGATGTCTGGTACCACGAAGCCATGGAGAACGCGGACCCCGTCTGCGAACCCGAACAAATGGATGCCGAAGATCCCCTGTTCATTCTCTACACTTCCGGCTCTACCGGCAAACCCAAGGGCGTGCTGCACACCACTGGCGGCTATTTGCTTCAGGCGTCCATGACCCACAAACTGGTGTTTGACTATAAAGATGGTGAGGTATTCTGGTGTACCGCTGACATCGGCTGGGTCACCGGCCACAGCTATATCGTCTATGGCCCCCTGTGCAATGGGGCCATCAGCCTGATGTTCGAAGGCGTGCCCACCTACCCCGATGCCAGCCGTTTCTGGCAGGTCATCGACAAACATAAGGTAGCCAGTTTCTACACCGCCCCCACAGCCATCCGCGCCCTCATGGCCTGCGGCGAGGACATCGTCAAGAAGACCTCACGCCAGAGCCTGCGCCTCCTGGGCACCGTGGGCGAGCCCATCAACCCCGAGGCCTGGGAATGGTACTACCGGGTGGTGGGTGACGAACGCTGCCCCATCGTGGACACCTGGTGGCAGACAGAAACCGGTGCTCACATGCTCACGCCCCTGCCCGGCGCCACGCCCCTCAAACCGGGTTCCGCCTGCTGGCCCTTCTTCGGCGTGCAACCCGTGCTGCTGGACGACCAGGGCAATGAAATCGAAGGCAACCCTGCCTCCGGCAACCTGGCCATCAAGCACCCCTGGCCTTCCATGATGCGCAGTGTATATGGCGACCACAAGCGTTTCTACGAAACCTACTTCCAGATGTACCCCGGCTACTATTTCACCGGGGACGGCGCCAAGCGCGACGCCGACGGCTACTACTGGATCACCGGCCGGGTGGACGACGTGCTCAATGTCTCCGGCCATCGTCTGGGCACGGCGGAGATCGAATCCGCTCTGGTGCTGCATCCCAAGGTGGCGGAAGCCGCCGTTGTCGGTTATCCGCATCCCATCACTGGCCAAGGCATTTACGCCTATGTCACCCTCATGGCCGGCGAGGAATACAAGGACGAACTGAAGGACGAACTGGTGCAGCTGGTGAGAAAGGAGATCGGCCCCATTGCCAAGGTCAACATCATCCAGTGGGCGCCTGGCCTGCCCAAGACCCGTTCCGGCAAGATCATGCGCCGCATCCTGCGCAAGATCGCCGCCAACGAGCTGGACAACCTGGGTGACACCTCCACCCTGGCGGATCCGTCAGTAGTGGACCACCTCATCGAGAACCGACTGAACCGCTGATCGGGCTGATCCTCCCGGCAAAACCCCGGCCAACTCCCGGCCGGGGTTTTTTATGTCCAGGGATGGACGGTATGCCGCAAGGAGCCAAGGATGGCGGTGCGGCGCTCCATCCAGGCGTGGACGGTATGCCGCAAGGAGCCAAGGATGGCGGTGCGGCGCTCCATCCAGGGACGGACGGTATGCCGCAAAGAACCAGGTATGGCGGTGCAGCGATCCGGATGTTATGCAGAAGCCCTTATGTCAGGATCATCCTACAGCCTTATGGGAGCTGTCCTATTGGCGGTTACCGGAGCCTGCTATAAGCTGTTCTCATCGTATCCGGAGCGCTCAGGGAAGTGCCCAATGGCAAGGACGCCACCAGGACAGGATGTCCTACTCCAGCTGCGATCCCCGGCCCTGGTCAACGGATGTGGCCAGGGTTCTTTTTTAACATCCGGATTCCACCGACCCGGGATGTATTCATGATTCCTGAATCTTCGTATTCTGGGTGGTGAAAAAGTCCGGATCCACCATGTCGATGAATGCCTGGGCCTGGGGGCTGAGAAACTTGCCGCGCCGCACCACCACACCGTAGGAGCGCTTGGGAATATACTGATCCATGGGCGTGGCATGCAGATTTTCCTTTCCTGTCAGGCAGACACCGGTCACGATGGAAATACCCATTCCCAGTTCCACATACTTCTTGATAATTTCCCAGCCTCCCGCCTCCAGAGACACCTTGAACTTCAGCCCTGCCTGACTGAACACCAGCTCCAGGAAACGCCAGGTCGCCAGGTGCCGCGGTGGCAGGATGAGGCCATGGGGACAGATATCCCTCAGGGATACCTCCTTCTGGGCAGCCAGGGGGTGATCCCGGGGGGTGATCAGAGTGGGGCTGTAGGACATGGAAGGGTGATAGACAATGTCATCCGGAACATCCAGCATGGAACCCACCGCCAGATCCGCGTCATCTGCACGCAACATGGCCATACCATCCCGGCCGGTCACATTGTGCAGCTTGATCTTGATGCCCGGATAGGCTGTGGCAAAACGCTTGATGTACTCGGGCAGTATGTAAAGAGTGGTGGATTCTCCCGCGGCAATGTTCAGCTCCCCACTGTCCAGGCGGCCAAAATGTGCATTGAAGTTCTCCTCCAGGCCTTCGATGCCATCCACCAGTGGCCGGGCGATTTCATTCAGCACCACGCCTTCCGGCGTCAGGGAGATCTTTGGCCCCCGGCGTTCGAACAGCATCACCTTCATGTCCCGTTCCAGAGCTTGTATCTGCAAAGTCACCGTAGGCTGGCTGAGAAACAACTGTTCTGCAGCCAGAGAAATACTGCCCGTCTTGGCTGCCGCACAGAAGGCACGCAGCTGTTTCAGGCGGTTCTGCTTGTAATACAGCTGCCTTTTACTATTGCTCATATCAATACTCTACTGATAAGTATTTATCATTCCAATACATTACATTGAAATTATTTTATTGCTCAATACTAGGCACCTGCCCATTATAACCACATATTGAAAGCTGGAATTTCGCCACCCCACTTGGAGTCATCCACATGGCCGAAATCGGGTTGAGTCCTTTCTTGATCGCTGTTGCCTTCATGTCCTTCCTGGGCCTGATGCTGTCCGGCATCCTGGCCCTGGCCAACCGCAAGCTTTGGGTCTATGAAGATCCTCGTATCGATGAAATCGAGGAACTGCTCCCCAGCACCAATTGCGGCGCCTGCGGCACTGCCGGATGCCGCCCTTTTGCCGAGGCCCTGATCAAGGGAGAACTCAAGCCCGCCCAGTGTACTGTCAGCAGCCGGGATGCCACCCAGGAAATTGCAGATTACCTGGGCGTGGATGCCGGGGATGTAGTGAAGCGGGTAGCCCGCCTCGCCTGTGCGGGAGGCGCCCATGTGGCGCGTAACCAGGCCCACTATGATGGCCTGGCATCCTGCCGCGCAGCTGCGGTCATATCCGGTGGTCCCAAGGGTTGCGCCTGGGGCTGCATCGGCCTTTCCGACTGTGCCGAGGTCTGCGACCAGGCGGCCATCCACATGAACCCCGTAGGCCTACCTGTGGTGGACCCGGAAAAATGCACCGCCTGCAATGATTGCGTGGAGATCTGTCCCAAGGGGCTGTTCTCCCTGCAGCCTGTCACCCATCAACTCTGGGTGGCCTGCAAAAACCTGCTCCACGGCGATGAAGCCGAAGCCGACTGCGAGGTCACCTGCACGGCCTGTGGGAAATGCGCCGCAGATGCGCCGGACGGCCTGATCGAAATACATCAGAACCTGGCCATCATCGATTACCAGAACAACCACCTCGCCTCTCCTGCTGCCATCGAACGCTGTCCCACGGGCGCCATTGTCTGGATCGAGCAGGAACAAGCCACCAAGGGAAAAGCCGCCAAGCGGGTGCTGCGCCAACAACCCCTGCCCATCCGATAAGGCCACAGGTCACGAGAACATAAAAGGTACCACCATGAACTTCCGCAAAAAAACCACTCCCAGTTTCAAGTACCCCGGCCGGCGCATGGCCATGGATGGCAACACGGCAGTGATCATGTGCGAGCGGGAAGCCTCGGATGCCGCCGGCGCCTATCCCATCACCCCTTCGACCCAAATGGGGGAATACTGGGCAGAGGAAATGGCCAAAGGCCATGTAAACATCTCGGATCGCGCCCTGGTCTTTGTCGAACCCGAATCCGAACATGCCGCCGCCGCAGTCACTGCGGGCATGAGCATGACCGGACTGCGAGCCACCAACTTCTCCTCTTCCCAGGGTGTGGCCTTCATGCACGAGTCCCTGTACGCTGCCGCGGGCAAGCGCCTGCCCTATGTGCTCAACATCGGCTGCCGGGCCATCACCAAGGCCAGCCTCAATGTGCATTGCGGCCATGACGATTTCCACTGTATCGACGACACGGGATTCTGCCAGCTGTTTGCCCGGGATGCCCAGGCGGCCGCAGATCTCAATCTCATTGCACGCAAGACCGCCGAGCTTTCCCTGACCCCTGCCGCTGTGGGCCAGGATGGTTTCCTCACCACCCATCTCATCGAACCCCTGATGGTGCCCGAGCGGGAGCTCATCAAGGAATTCCTGGGCCGTCCCGACGATGAAATCGAATGCCCTACGCCAGCCCAGAAGCTAATCTTCGGTAACACCCGCCGCCGGGTACCCGCCATCTGGGACGTGGACAACCCCCTGCAGTCCGGGGTGGTGCAGAACCAGGACGCCTACATGCAGACCCAGGCGGCCCAGCGCCCCTATTTCTACGACCACATCGCCGAAATCGCCGACCGGGTGATGGAGGAATACCACCAGCTCACGGGACGCCGCTACCAGCGCCTCACGGGCTTCCACATGGACAAGGCCGAGTATGTCATCCTGGGCATGGGATCCATGGTGGTCCAGGCAAAGGGCGTGGCGGAATATCTGCACAAGACCCGCAAGCTGCGCGTGGGCGTGGTGGACGTGACCATGTTCCGTCCCTTCCCCGGCGATCTCCTGGGCCGCCTCCTCAAGGGACGCAAGGGCGTGGTGGTGCTGGAGCGCACGGACCAGCCCCTGGCGGAAGACCTGCCCCTGATGCGCGAGGTTCGCGCCGCCCTGTCCAAGTGCCTGGAGAACGGGCAGGCGGAAGGCGACAAGCCCTGGCCGGACTATGAAACCTTCAGCCACATCAAGGACATGCCCCGCCTGTATTCCGGGGCCTTCGGCATGGGCTCCCGGGACTTGCAGCCCGAAGGGCTCATCGGCGCCGTGGAGAACATGCTCCCGGACGGCGCCCACAAGCCCTTCTTCTACCTGGGCATAGACTTCGTGCGCGAGCCCGCCAATCCCAAGCAGGAGATTCATATCCAGCAACTGCTGGAAGCCTATCCGGATATCGGCGAGCTGGCGGTGCACGGCTCCGAGAACCCCAACCTCATGCCCGAGGATTCCATCACCGTGCGCATGCACTCCGTGGGGGGCTGGGGCGCCATCACCACGGGCAAGAACCTGGTCATGACCCTGTACGACCTCCTGGGCTGGGAGATCAAGGCCAATCCCAAGTACGGCTCGGAAAAGAAGGGCCAGCCCACCACCTATTACCTGGCCGTGGCCCCCACGCCCATTCCCCTGAACTGCGAATACAAGTTCGTGGACGTGGTACTCAGCCCCGACCCCAAGGTGTTCAACCATTCCAACCCCCTGGCGGGCCTGAAGGAAGGCGGCACCCTCATCATCCAGTCCTCCCTGGAAACCGAGGCCGAAGTCTGGGCCAGTTTCCCGCGCTGGATGCAGCAGCAGATCATCGACCAGAAGATCCGCGTGTTCTATATCGATGGTTTCCGCATCGCCCGGGAAGAGGCCTCCAATCCTGAACTGCAATTGCGCATGCAGGGCAACGCCTTCCAGGGCGCCTTCTTTGCCGGTTCACCTCTCATGGAGATCACCGGCCTGGATGAAAAGAAACTGTTTGCCGCCATCGAAGCCCAACTGCAAGCCAAGTTCGGTGCCAAAGGCAAGGGCGTGGTGCAGGACAACCTGCGCATCGTGCGCCGGGGCTTCGAGGAAATCCACGAAGTCACCACCCGGGAGCTCAATCTCAGCCATGCCCGGGAACTCAAGCATGAGATCGACCTGCCGGTGCGCCTCAAGCAGCTGCCCCAGGGCAAGGGAGAACTGACGGATGTACACCGTTTCTGGGAACAGACGGGCAACTTCTATGCCCGGGGCCAGGGCGAAGACAATCTTGCCGACCCCCACCAGGCCTTGTCCCTGGTGCCTGCTTCCACTGGCGTGTACCGGGATATGACCCAGATCCGTTTCGAATATCCCAAATGGGTGGCGGAGAACTGCACCGCCTGCGGAGACTGCTATACCATCTGCCCGGACAGCGCCATTCCCGGGCTGGTGAACACCGTTGGCGAAGTCTTCAACAGCATCATCGAGCGTATCGAAACCGGCGGCACCCCCACCCTCTATCTGCGCCGGGAAACCCGCAAGGTGGAAAAGCGCCTGCGTGAACTGCTCAACGAACAGGGCGAAAGCGCCCAGGTGCGCGCCGCTCTGGATCAGGCGGTTCTGGAAACCCTCAGCGCCTCCGAGACTGAAGGGGAAAGCCGCGAGACCCTGGAGCAGGAGTTCGGCCTGTTCATGAATCAGCTCGGCGACTTCGATTTCTCCGTCACCAAGCCTTACTGGAACACCCAGGAGAAGAAAACCCCCGGCAGCGGCGGCCTGTTCTCCATCACCATCAACCCCTATACCTGCAAGGGCTGCATGGAATGCGTGGATGTCTGCGACGATGACGCCCTGGTGGCCACGCCTCAGGATGAAGCCGCCATCACCCGCTTGCGCAATGACTGGGCGTTCTGGCTGGACCTGCCCACGTCCAACCCCGGCTTCAGCCGCATCGATGATCTGGACGAAAAAATTGGTGCTCTGGAAACCCTGCTGCTGAACAAGGACAGCTACGACTCCATGGTCTGCGGTGACGGCGCCTGCCTGGGCTGTGGTGAAAAAACCAACATCCACCTGTTCACCGCGACAGTAACCGCCCTGATGCAGCCCCGGGTGAAACAGCAGCTGGCGCGGCTGGATGATCTCATCGCCCGCCTGGAGCAGCACATCCGCCTGAAACTGGCCGCAGGTGTGGACCTGGGCGACCTCTCCACCCTGGAGCAGGCGGTCCAGAGCAACGAGGAAGATCTGACCCTGGCCAAGCTCTCCGACACTCTGGACCCCGCCCATGAAAGAACCTTGGTGGACAGGGAATGGCTGGCGCGCATGAGCCGGGTGCTGGAACAGCTGCGCGACCTGCACTGGCGTTACCGGGAAGGGCCTGCCCAGGAAGGCCGGGCGGCCCTGGGCATCGTCAACTCCACGGGCTGCACCTCTGTGTGGGGCTCCACTTATCCCTACAACCCCTACCCTTTCCCCTGGACCAGCCATCTGTTCCAGGACAGCCCGTCCATGGCCATGGGCCTTTTCGAGGGACACATGGCCAAGATGGCGGAAGGCTTCAAGGCCATCCGTCTGGCGGAGCTGGAGCTTCAGGGAAAATACAATCCTGCCGAACATGATGCCTGGCTGCAGCAGTTCGACTGGAAGGAATTCAGCGACGAGGAATGGCGTCTCTGCCCCCCCGTGGTTTCCATCGGCGGCGACGGCGCCATGTACGACATCGGTTTCCAGAACCTGTCCCGAGCCCTGGCATCGGGTATGCCCATCAAAGTGCTGGTGCTGGACACCCAGGTGTATTCGAACACCGGCGGCCAGGCCTGCACCTCGGGATTCATCGGTCAGGTGGCGGACATGAGCCCTTATGGCAAGGCCATGAAAGGCAAGGAGGAAATGCGCAAGGAAATGAGCCTCATCGGCATGGCCCACCGCACTTCCTATATTCTGCAGGGCTCGCCCGCCAACACCACCCATCTCATCGAGGGTTATATCGATGGCCTCAACAGCCGCCGCCCGGCCCTGTTCAACATCTATTCCACCTGTCAGCCGGAACACGGGGTCGCGGACGATGCCACGGCGCGCCAGTCCAAGCTGGCGGTGGAATCCCGGGCGTATCCCCTGATGAAATTCGATCCGGACGCGGGCGAAACCCTGGAGGAATGTATCGACCTGGAAGGCAATCCCTTCCCGGATCAGGACTGGCCCGTGTACACCCTGCACTATCTGGATGAAAACGACCAGGAGCAAAGCATGGAACTCCCGGTCACCTTCGCCGACTTCGCCGCCAGCGAAGGGCGCTTCCGCAAGCATTTCCGCATGGCGCCGCCTGAAACATGGGAAGCCGCCGGAGAAAGCAGCATGATTCCCTTCCACGAATTCCTCGATCTGGACGAAGACGAGCGGGAAGGCAACTACCCCTTTATCTGGGGAGTGGACAGTCAAAACCGCCTCACCCGCATCCTTTGCTCACAGGAAATCGTGAAGTCCGGCGAGGAACGCCGCCAGTTCTGGCGTCAGCTCAAGGGCATTGCCGGCGAGCTGAACCGGGTGGACGTGGACGCTCTCATCGAGCAGACCAAGGCGGACATGGCCAACCGGCTCAGCTCCACCCTCCTGTCCCTGGCCGCTTCCGGAAATGCCAGCGCACTGACGGGCAGCATCTCCGCCAACGGCAGCAACACCAGCGACAGTCCTGCAGGCATCAGCGCCACTCCGGATGCCGCTTACGAACCCGTATGGATAGAAACGCCGGAATGCACCGCCTGTGACGAATGCACGGGCATTGCGCCAAACATCTTCGCCTACAACGAAGACAAACAGGCCATCGTCGTCAATCCCCAGGGCGGCAAGTACAAGGAAATCGTCCGCGCGGCGGAGAAATGCACCGCCGGCTGCCTGCATCCCGGCACCCCCTGGAACCTGCAGGAAAAGGACATCGACAAGCTCATCAAGCGCGCCGAGAAGTACCAGTAACCCATCATCCAGAGATCATGAGGACCAATACCATGGCTACAGTCACATTGAACGGCGACACCATGAATACCAATGGCGAGTTGCCCCGTACAGGCAGTCTGGCGCCGGAATTCGAACTCACCAATGGCGATCTGCAAACCGTAAGATTGAGCGACTACGCCAACCGCAAAGTGGTGCTGAACATCGTGCCCAGCCTGGATACGCCTACCTGCGCGGCTTCCGCACGCCGGTTCAACGAGGCTTTCAGGGAGCGCAACGATGTCGTTGTGCTGGTGATCTCCGCCGACCTGCCCTTCGCCCAGGGCCGGTTCTGCAGCACCGAGGGTCTGGAAAACGTGACCCCTCTGTCCATGATGAAGGATCGCCAGTTTGCAAAAGACTATGGCGTACTGCTCACCGATGGACCCTTGGCTGGCCTGGCAACCCGGGCAGTAGTCATCATCGATGAAGCCGGTACAGTCATGTACACCCAGCTGGTGAAAGAGATTGCCGACGAGCCGGACTACAATGCTGTTCTGGAAGCCCTTCAGCACTGACATGCGTCCAGGATCCACCACCCGCCGGAATACGGGAGAACGCCCATGAAACTGTTCAGGCGGCACAGTTTTTCCCATGGTGTGCATCCGCCGGCCCACAAAGACGGCACCGCGCAGATCCCCGTGCGCCGCCTGCCCTTTCCCCCGCGGTTGATCCTGCCTCTGGGGCAGCACATCGGTGCGCCGGCGAAATCCCTGGTGAAGAAAGGCGAGGAAGTGGTCAGGGGACAGCCCCTGGCTGCTGCCGATGGCGCAGTCTCCGTTCCCCTGCATGCTCCCGCCACCGGAAGGGTGCGGAACCTGGAATCCGTGCTCACCAGCCGGGGAAGCTGGGAACCGGCCATCATCCTGGATGTGTACGAAGCCTCCACCCAGGAAGTCCTGTGGCGCGAAAGCCGGGACCTGGAAAACCTGAATCCGGAGGCATTGCTGCAGGCCATCCAGGACATGGGCCTGGTGGGCCTGGGCGGCGCCGCCTTCCCCTCTCACATCAAACTCAGGATACCCGAAGGCAAGGAGGTGGATACGCTGGTCATCAACGGTTGCGAATGCGAGCCCTACCTGACCTGCGACCACCGCATCATGCTCGAATACCCGGACGACCTCATCCGCGGCATCCATCTGGCCATGCGCGCCTCAGGAACCTCCAAGGCGGTCATCGGCATCGAGGACAACAAGATGGACGCTGTAAGGCTGCTGCAGGAAAAACTTGCTGGCACAGACAACATCCGTGCCCAGGCCGTGGAAACCAAGTATCCCCAAGGCTCGGAGAAGATGCTCATCAAATCCCTGCTGGGCCGGGAAGTGCCCGCTGGCGGCATTCCCGCCGACATCGGCGTGGTGGTGAACAACGTCGGCACCCTGGCCGCTCTGGGACGGCTGCTGCCCCGGGGTGAAGGTCTCATCGAGAGGGTGATCACCGTCACCGGCCCCGGCATCAAACGCCAGGGCAATTACCTGGTGCCCCTGGGCACGCCCATTGGCTTTATCCTGGAGCAGGCCGGTTACAGTGGCGGTCCCAATGAATTCATCCTCGGCGGCCCCATGATGGGGCCGGCCGTTTCTTCCCTGGACACGCCCATCACCAAGGGCACTTCCGGGCTGCTGGTGCTCAATGAACCCCAGGTGCGGGAGGAAAGCCGTCCGCGCTGGGCCTGCATCAAGTGCGGCCATTGCGTGACAGCCTGCCCCATGCATCTCAATCCCGCCTGGCTGGGCCAACTGGCGGCGGCGGGAGAATATGCGCAAATGGCGGAAGCCGCCAACCTGAATCACTGTTTCGAATGCGGTTGCTGCTCCTACGTCTGTCCCTCCAACATCCCCCTGGTGCAGTATTTCCGCATGGCCAAGGCCATCAACCGGGAGAAGGCCGCATGAGCATCGAGCTACGCACCACCCCTCATCTGCATACCCCGGACAACGTGATCATCATCATGCGCAACGTGGTCCTCGCCTTGCTGCCCGTATGCGCCTGGTCCGTGTGGCAGTTCGGGCTCAGCGCCCTGGCCTTGATCCTGACCACCCTGGCCAGCTGCATGCTCACGGAAAGGATGCTGGGTAAAAGCAATACCCTGGGCGACTGGTCTGCCGCCATCACCGGCATCCTCCTTGCCCTTACTCTGCCCCCGGCCTTCCCCCTGTGGATGGCAGCAGTCGCCGGCTTCGTGGCCATGGCCCTGGGCAAGCTCCTGTTTGGCGGCCTGGGCATGAACGTCTTCAACCCGGCTCTTGTGGGGAGAGCCTTTGTCCAGGCCGCCTTTCCCGTGGCCATCACCACCTGGACACCCGCCCTGTTCGACGGGCGCTTCAGCCAGTTCATTCCCACCAGTTTCACTATGCCCTTCACCATTCCCCCGGCCGTGGCGGAATGGAACAGCCAAGTGGCTGTGGATGGTTTTACCGGAGCAACACCTTTAGGCCTGCACAAATTCGAAGGCGTCAGCACTTCCGTGCTGGATCTGTTCCTGGGCAATGCCGCAGGTTCCGCCGGAGAAACCTCTGCCCTGATCATTCTCCTGGGGGGGCTGTATCTGGCCGCACGGAAATTCCTCGACTGGCGCATCCCCCTGTTCGTGCTTCTGGGAGCGGGACTCACTGCTGCCCTGTTTCATTTTATCGATCCCCAGCAATACCCATCAGCGCCGTTCATGCTGTTTTCCGGCGGCCTGATGCTGGGCGCCTGGTTCATGGCCACGGACATGGTGGGCTCGCCGGTCACGCCCTGGGGCGTGGTGGTCTATGGCCTCCTCATCGGGGTGCTGACCATCATCATCCGCCTGTTCGGCGGACTGAGTGAAGGCGTCATGTACGCCATTCTCCTGGGTAACGCCGCCACGCCCCTCATCGAACAGTTCACCCAACCCCGGGTGTTTGGGGAGAAGCGCTCATGAGCACCCCCATGGCCCAGCCCCGCGCTCCCAGCACGGCCATGATCCTGGTTCTTACGGGTATCGCCATGCTGTCCGGCCTGCTGGTGGTGTTCACAGATCAGTTCACCCGTCCCTATATCGAAGAAAACCAGCGCCAGGCCATCGAGGCGGCGGTGAACAAGGTCATTCCCGGCAGCGTCGCCCACAAGCAGTTCCTCCTTGCCGGAGGAAAGCTGCAACCGGTGGTGAAAGGCGCCAAGGGCCAGGTGATCCACGCCGGTTACGATAGGGATGGCAAACTCCTGGGCATTGCCGCGGAAACCGGCGCCCAGGGCTATGCGGGCATGATCTACCTGCTCTACGGCTACGACCCCGCCTGTGAATGCATCCGCGGCATCAAGGTGCTGAAGATGGCGGAAACGCCGGGCCTGGGAGACAAGATCATGAGCGACCCGGATTTCCAGGCCAACTTCAAGCAACTGGATGCCCGCCTGAACCCTGAGCATACGGCCCTGATCCAGCCTATCGTCACCGTCAAGCATGGCAGCAAGCAGGAAGCCTGGGAGATCGACGCCATTTCCGGCGCCACCATCTCCTCCAAAGCCGTGGGCCGGGCCCTGAACGCCTCGGCGCAAAAACTGCTGCCGCAGCTGCTGCCCCTGATTCCCCAGCTGGAGGAGCAAGGCCAATGAGCCGCAGAATCGACAACCACATCACCTGGGATACTTTCAGCCAGGGTCTGTGGCGGGACAACCCGGTATTCGTCATGCTCCTGGGCATGTGCCCGGTGCTGGCAGTAACCAACTCCGCCACCAACGCCCTGGCCATGGGCCTGGCCACCACCTTCGTGCTGCTGGCTTCCGGCGGGCTGATCTCCCTCATCGCCCGTTTCATCCCCCGGCAGGTGCGCATCGCCACCTATATCATCATCATCGCCACCTTCGTGACCATGGTGGACTATGTGATTCAGGCGATCTCCCTGGATCTCTACAACGCCCTGGGCGCTTTCATCCAGCTCATCGTGGTGAACTGCATCATCCTGGGCCGCGCCGAGGCCTATGCCTCCAGGCACCGCCCCCTCAATACGCTGGTCAACGCTCTGGGCATGGGCCTGGGCTTCACCTTCGCCCTGCTCTGCCTGGGCGTGGTGCGGGAGCTACTGGGCGCTGGCAGCCTGTTCGGCTACGACCTGTTCGGGCCGCGTTTCCAGCCCTGGGTGGTAATGGTGCTGCCCGCGGGCGGCTTCCTGGTGCTGGGGGCCTGGCTGCTGCTGTTCGACTGGCTGAAAGAGCGCCGCGACTTAACAAGATGTTGAAAAAGTCCCTCCATGGACTTTTTCAACCACGGAAGCGGAAAACGCGTTTTCCCGCTTCCTCCATTTTCAATGGCTTGCCGCCACTGAAAATGGTGGCACATCCTTGTGCCACACACAGACCGTCGAAAAACGGTGTTTTTCAACAGCCTGATAACCGAAGGAGAAACCGTCCATGCACGCTGATTCCCTGGGATTCATCTTTCTCAACACGGTGCTGGCCAACAACTTCGTGCTGGCTATGTTCCTGGGTCTGTGTCCTTTCCTGGGCGTTTCCGGCAAGTTGAACACCGCCATTCCCATGGGCATTGCCACCAGTTTCGTGATGCTGGTCAGCTCCATTTCCGCCTACGCGGTGAATCTGGCCCTGGTGGCCCTGGATATCGAGTTCCTGCGTCTCATCGCCTATATCGCCATCATCGCCAGCGCCGTGCAACTGGTGGAAATGACCCTGAAGAAGTACAGCCCTACCCTGTTCCGTTCTCTGGGTATCTTCCTGCCCCTGATCACCACCAACTGCGCCATTCTCGGCCTGGCCCTGTTCCAGACCTTCAAGGACTATGATTTCGCCCAGTCCGTAACCTACGCTCTGGGCGCGGGTACGGGCTTCACCCTGGCCATTGCCCTGATGGCAGGACTGCGCGAGAAACTGTCCCTGTCCCGGCTGCCCAGTATCACTCAGGGCGCCGCCCTGAGCCTCATGCTGGGAGGTCTGCTATCCTTGTCATTCATGGGATTTGCCGGACTGGGTGGAGGACACTGAGATGCGCTACCTGATCGCCGTACTGGCTGTCCCCCTGCTCCTCGTGGGCTGGTTACTCATTCAACAACTTGGCAGAAGATTTGCCAGGGAAAACCCGGAACTGGGCCCCTATCGTGAAGAGGGGGGCGGTTGCGGAAAATCATGCGGCTGCAAGGGCAGCAGCTGTCAACGCAGAGAGAAATGATGCCATGAACACTAATATCAACGAGGATCCACTCATGCTGGAGCAGATCATCTGGTTCGAAAACCTTTCCATGGACAGCCTGCCCCAGGTAGGCGGCAAGAACGCCTCCCTGGGAGAGATGATATCGAATCTCTCCAGCGCCGGCGTACGGGTGCCCGGGGGGTTCGCCACCACCGCTCATGCCTTCCGCGACTTTCTCAATCACAACCAGCTCAAGGCGCGCATCGATCCCCTGCTGTCGCGCCTGGATGTCGATGATGTCGTGGCCCTGGCAGAGGCGGGAAAGACCATTCGCCAATGGGTCATGGAAGCCGAACTGCCGGAAGCCCTGGAAATCGCCGTGAGCGCCGCCTACGAAAAAATGTCTGTGAACGGCCAGCCCGCCACGGTGGCGGTTCGCTCTTCGGCCACTGCCGAGGACCTTCCCGATGCGTCTTTCGCCGGACAACAGGAAACCTACCTGAATGTCACCGGACTGGACCAGGTGCTTCACTATATCCGTGCGGTATTCGCTTCTTTGTACAACGACCGCGCCATCGCCTACCGGGTGCATCAGGGCTTCGATCACGACAACGTCGCCCTGTCCGCGGGCATCCAGCGCATGGTGCGCTCGGACATCGGCGCCGCCGGGGTCATGTTCACCCTGGACACGGAATCCGGCTTCCGCGACGTGGTCTTCATCACCTCCAGCTACGGCCTGGGCGAAACCGTGGTCCAGGGTGCGGTGAATCCCGATGAGTTCTACGTGCACAAGGAAAACCTCAACCAGGGCCGGCCCGCCATCCTGCGCCGCACCCTGGGGAGCAAGCTCATCAAGATGGTCTATGCCCAGGACGGCGACAACGTGGCCACGGTGGATGTGCCCGAGGAAGACCGGGAACACTTCTCCCTGAACGACGACCAGGTACAGGAACTGGCCCGCTACGCCCTCATCATCGAAAATCATTACCAGCGTCCCATGGACATCGAGTGGGCTCTGGATGGCGAGGACGGCAAGCTGTACATCCTCCAGGCCCGCCCGGAAACCGTAGAGAGCCGCGCCGGGGCCGGGGTGGAGCAGTACCAGTTGCTGGAAACGGGCAAGCTTCTCTGCCAGGGGCGCGCCATTGGCCAGCGCATTGGCCAGGGCACGGCAAGAGTCATTGAAAATGCTTCCGAGATGCAGCGCGTGAAGCCGGGAGACGTACTCATCACCGACATGACGGACCCGGACTGGGAGCCCATCATGAAGCGGGCTTCCGCCATCGTCACCAACCGCGGCGGCCGCACCTGCCATGCTGCCATCATTGCCCGGGAGATGGGCATCCCTGCCGTAGTAGGCTGCGGCGATGCCACCCAGCGGGTGGAAGAAGGACAGGAAGTCACCGTCTCCTGTGCCGAGGGGGATGACGGCCACATCTATGAAGGCCTGCTGAAATTCGAAATCACCCATACCGACACCGGCGACATGCCGGAACTGCCCACCAAGATCATGATGAACGTGGCTTCCCCGTCCCGGGCCTTCGGCTTTGCCCGTATTCCCAACCAGGGCGTGGGCCTGGCGCGCCTGGAGTTCATCATCAACAACACCATTGGCGTCCATCCCAAGGCGTTGCTCGAATTCGACAGCCAGCCCCTGGACATCAAACAGCGTATTCTGGATCGCATCGTAGGCTACAGCAGCCCACGGGATTTCTATGTGGAAAAACTGGTGGAGGGTATCGCCACCCTGGCGGCGGCTTTCAACGGCAAACCGGTAATCGTGCGCCTGTCGGACTTCAAGTCCAACGAGTATGCCAATCTTCTCGGCGGCAACCGTTACGAGCCGGAGGAAGAAAACCCCATGCTGGGCTTCCGCGGCGTATCCCGGTATCTTTCAGAAGACTTCCGCCCCTGTTTCGAAATGGAATGCGAGGCCCTGCGCCGGGTGCGTGAGGACATGGGCTTCACCAACGTGGAGATCATGACGCCCTTCGTGCGCACCCTGGAAGAAGCCGAACAGATCATTGCCCTGCTGGCAGATAACGGCCTGAAACGGGGAGAAAACGGCCTGCGGGTGATCATGATGTGCGAGATTCCCTCCAATGCCGTATTGGCCAAAGAGTTCCTGGAATACTACGACGGCTTCTCCATCGGCTCCAACGACCTGACCCAGCTCACCCTGGGCCTGGACCGGGATTCCGCCCTGGTGGCGGACAAGTTCGACGAGCGCAACCCGGCAGTCAAGGCCATGCTGAAGATGGCCATAGACGCGGCCCGGGAACAGGGCAAATACATAGGCATCTGCGGCCAGGGACCATCAGACTACCCGGACCTGGCCGAGTGGCTGTTCCAGCAGGGCATCAGCAGCATCTCCCTGAATCCGGACACGGTCATACAGACCTGGATGGATCTGACGAAGCTCTGATGAACCACACCGCGGATCATGGAAAACTTCCTCTCCCCCTGGGAGAATATCGTAATAGCCCATCCTTGGGCTTTTACAACTCAGATCATGGAAAAGTTCCCTCTCCCCTTCGGGGGAGAGGGTAAGGGTGAGGGGGGATTTACTGGATGTATTTCCACGCTAACCGCATCGCGACAAAGATGGCCAGGAGCAACGGGAGCAAAGGGCGGTGACTACCCGGGTCTTCGTTCTTTCCGACCACACGGGCATCACCGCCGGCTCCATCGCCCGCGCCCTTCTGGCCCAGTTTCCCCACCAGTCCTTTGAAATGGAGGAACACCCCTTTCTCGACAGCAAGGACAAGGTTGCCGCCATCGTGGCTGAAATCGAACGCTTGAACGCTGAACACCACCCTCCCCTGGTGTTCAGCTCGTTCGTGAACAGCGAGGTGCGCACCCTTCTTGCCCAGGCCTGCGGCAGCCGCCTGTTCGACATCTTCGAAGCCTTCACCCCACCCCTGGAAAAACTGCTGGGGGAAGCGGCCTCACCGGTCACGGGACAACTGCATGGCATCGGCAACTCGGGTTCCTACACGGCACGCATCAAGGCCCTGGACTACGCCATGATCCATGACGACGGTTCCATCACCAGGAACTATGCCAAGGCCGACGTGATTCTCATTGGCGTATCCCGCAGCGGCAAAACCCCCACCTGCCTGTACCTTGCCCTGCACAACGGCCTGCAGGCCGCCAACTACCCCCTGGTGGACGAAGACCTGGAAACCACGCGGCTTCCCAGTATTCTGCAGGAATACAAGCACAAGCTCATTGCCCTGACCATAGAGCCGAAACAACTGCACCGCATCCGCCAGCAGCGCCGCCCCGGCAGCCGCTATGCCTCACCCGAGCAATGCGAATGGGAAGTACACCAAGCGGAAAACCTGTTCCGCAAGCACCATATCCCCGTCATCGACACCACGGCCATATCCATAGAGGAAATCGCCGTGCATATCACGGCTGAGATCATGCACTGACGCGGCAGCCGCCACAGCGTATGGGATCGGAATCAAATCAGGGTGATGTCGCGCAAACTCAACTGCTTGGGGTGATTTGACTCCGACCCCTGAAGATTGTTCCAATCCGAAATGCTCTGTTATCCTTGTGGGTAAGGAATCAGAGGCAAATCAGGATTATGTCATGCAAATTCAATGGCTTTAGATGATTTGACTCCGGTCCCTGAAGATTCTTATTGCAGCAACGGACAAAGTGAGAATAGTAGAGTAAGTTCTGACCACTATCATACGATAAGAGGCTAAAGACCATGGATTTCAATTCGGTTGAAGAAGTTGAAGCATACTCATCACTTAGGGTAGAAAACAAGATCGACAATATAGAGAAAAAGCTAAATAAACTAAGGTATATCCCAACAATTCAGATTGTTGCCATGGCGCTATATATTGCAAGCATGGATTTTATTGGCCATACCTTGGAATATTGGATGACGATCGTTCTTATTGGGTTATTGATAATACTCACAGATCAGGCAAGCGCTAAAAGAACGGCTTTGCTAAATGAATTATTTGATTTGAAGAACAGAATAAACAAGTGATCTACAATAGCGATCAGCCTTATAAAAGCTGGGGTCGGAGTCAAATCGGGGTGATGTCGCGCAAATTCAACGAATTGGGATGATTTAACTCAGACCGCTGTAGATTTTAGCGCAACGTCAGCAATGAAAAAGTTTCTTTATACCTTGATGGTTTTCCTTACTGGATGCTCTAGCATCGGAATGCAAGACTACGGAAACATATATCCGGTTGGGAAAGTATTGACTACATCATGTGTATCGATAATCAGTTTCAATAAGCGGCTTAGGGCGAGCCCACAAATTTACGGGGATGATACATTTGTCGGCTATATAGATTATGGACAACACATGCCAAAAGGTCATGTTTTCCTGGTATTGCCATTAAAGACACAGCCAAATACAGTTGGGGAACTGTTAATAGATGCCGACCCTAGACACCGGCAATTCTGGTTGGAGGCTCAATTATTAAGGGGAGAGATATCCAGTAATACAGTCTTTGAAGCAAGGGTGCCACCAATACAGAAAAGAACATCACCAAACGCCGTTATTGTAGAAAGGGAAGTTTTATTTCTACGAGGTGAAATACACGTCTCCTGTGGCAATAGATACTTGGTTGCGGTACAGGCAAATCCTTTAGTATCGGAGAGTAATGAATGGGAAGGAATTAGAGAAAGTTATGCTAATTTTAAATCCAGTCTCAGATGGCCTGAGTAAGGTTTCTGACAAATGAATGAAAATAGGAATAGGGAATAGAAAGCACCCATATATTGACACTGGACCGCAACGATGGCTCCATCACCAAGAACGGCGCCAAGGTTTACGTAATGCTCATTGGCGCCTGCAGCGGAGAGATCCCAGCTGCCTGAACTTGGTCCTGCACAACGGTCATATCCAGAGAGGAAATCGCGGTGCATATCACGACTGAGATCATGCACTGAAGCCGCCGGGGTCGGAGTCAAATCAGGGTGATATCCCGCAGATTCAACGGCTTGGGGTGATTTGACTCCGACCCCGGAAGATTCGACCCCTGACGATTAACGGGTGCACGGAAACTGCAATGGAAAAACAAAGAAGCACAGTCCGGCAACGAGCCGATGAAATAAAGAATTACCGCTGCAAGAATTTGATTGCCGTCATCGAAGATCCGAATGACATCAAAAACATTGGAACGGTAATTCGCAATGTTAATGCTCTCGGTGTTGAGAAAACTTATATCATCGACAGCCGCAAGGTCTTGCCTCAGGATTGGCAAGAGATGAGGGAGCGCAAGTCACTAATGAAAACTTCTGTATCTGCAATCAAATGGAGTTTTGTAAAACGCTTTGACAGTACAGAGCAGTGCCTTGAGCATTTGGAAAACAATCGTTTTGTCTCAGTTGTAACTTCACCACATGCAAAAGGGAAAGAAAATGTTGTTCTCCATGAAGTTGATTATACGGCGTACCCTCGTCTGGCTGTCTGGTTCGGCAATGAATCTCGCGGAATCAGTGATTTAGCAATAGAAAGAAGCAAATTCTGTGTTTCTATTCCAATGTTTGGCATGATTGAAAGCCTCAACCTGGGAACGACCAGCGGTATTGTTCTGTATGAAATAACCAAACAGCGTAGAGCGTATCAACTGAAATACAAACGAGCAAACAGAAGGCTTAGCACCCAAAAACCTTCTCCTATCAACAGACAATAGAACGTCTGCTGTTATTCGATCCGGCCACAACATCGGATGCCGCCATGACTGTAGGTTGGGCTTCAGCCCAACAACATCTGCCACTTCGGAGCAATGTCGGACTGAAGTCCGACCTACGTACAAGCTTCCCAGACAACAGAATCAGGATTTCTCCAGAACCTCTTTGAGCCAGCCAACAATTCGGGGCAACAAACCCGCCACCGCCGCATTCAGGGCGGCAACACCACCTTCGGCATTGCGGCTGGCGGCTGGCACCCGGACCTCGAACTGGCGGGAGGCCAGCAGGCGGGCTTTACGCGCATCCAGCAGGTGGCAGTCCAGGCGGATCACAGCCTGAGAGCCCCCATCGGGCTGCAGGTGCTGGGAGAAATCATACAGCGTCGTTTCCAGCCGTAGATCGGCTGTCAGCAGGGAGGTCGATGGCAGCACCGCCTTGAACAGGCCGCTCCTTTCCAGACCTTCCTGCAGCACCAGCTGGAGCATGTGAACCGGGGTATCCACCCAGCGGCTGTAGGCATAGGGGTTGCGCCGGTAGCTGCCATCCACGTAGAAAATGCCCGTGCTCATGTACATCTGGGACGCGGACAGGGGTGCAAGGCGCAGGGTGACTGGAAACACCGGCTCCCGCACCTCTTGCAGCTCGATGCGAGGCGACAGGGCATACTCGGTGACAGGCGGCTGGGGATTTCCCGCGCAGGCTCCCAGGAGGCTCATAGCGAGCACGGGCAGTATTCGGAACAGGCGACAGATCATGGTTTTTCTCCAGGGCCAGGACGTGGACTGCTGCGCCTGAACAGTATATCCGCCGGGGCGCTGTTGAATTCGCGTACGCTGCGCTGCATCTCCCGCGTAAGAACGGAAAGCTCTTCCAGCAACTGCTGGAGGTTTTCAAAACCGGCCTGCATTTTCTGCTGCAGATCCTGACCCAACTCGCCATAGGTGCTGCGTAGGGTATCCGCCATGCTTTCCACGGTGTCTGCGGAGGTCTGTACCGTTGCAAATGCCTGAATCACTTCTTCCTCCATGACCACGCCCTTGTCGATGAGCTCACGCAGGCGGGTGGTCTGCTCACGCAGGTGAATGGCCAGGCGCCGGGCTTCCTGCATCAGGGAAGAAAAGGCCTGCAGATTCTCATCACTCAGAAGCAGGTTGATACGCGTAAGCATCCGGTTGGCCTGATCCGCCAGGCCCGTCAGACCCTCATCCAGACGGGTCATGGTAGATGCCGTGGAGGGAATGACGGGGATCTTTCCCGGTTCCGGCTTAAGCCGCGGTGCCTTGCGCTCGTTTCCCTGCAGTTCCACATACCCCAGTCCGGTTACGCCATAGAAACGGATGGTGGCCCGGGTGGCTGTGGTCACCGGCGTGTCGTTGCGGATACGCAGTACCAGCAGCACCTGCTCGGGGTTGTCCGGATCGAGCATCATGCGTTTCACTGTGCCCACATCGACGCCCCGGTACTTGACGGCGGCATCCGCGCTCAGGCCCGCCACGGACTCCTGCATGTAGACATGGTATTCCGCGTAGTTGTCCTGGCCGCCGTCGCTGGCCAGCCAATAGGCAAACCATAGCAACCCCGACGTGAGCACCACCACGAACAGGCCAACGATGGCATAGTTGATTCTACTTTCCATGATGGCTGCGCAGGCGCCCTCTTTCGCCATAGAAAAATTTACGGATAACCGGATGCTGTGTTGCCATGACCTGCTCCAGCGTGCCTTCTGCGATCACTTTTTTCTCCCCCAGGACCGCCAGCCGGTCAACAATCGTCCAGATGGAATCCAGGTCATGAGTGACCATGACCACCGTCAGCTTGAGCATTTCTCTCAATTCCATGATCAGTTTATCAAATGCCTCCGCGCCGATTGGATCCAATCCGGAGGTAGGCTCATCCAGAAACAGCAACTGGGGATCCCTGGCCAGGGCTCGGGCCAGGGCAGCCCGTTTGACCATGCCGCCACTGAGCTGCGCCGGATACAGCTGTGCCGCGTGTTCCGGCAGTCCCACCATGGCGATCTTCATATGCACGATCTCGTCGATAATGGAGCGTGGCAGCGCCGTGTATTCCTTCAGGGTAATACCGATGTTTTCGGCAACAGTCAGAGAAGAATACAGGGCGCCGGCCTGGAACAGAACACCCCACTGACGGCGCAGCCAGGCCGCCTCATTGCGCGACAGACGGTTCAGGTCATAGCCCAGCACTTCCAGCCGCCCGGACTCGGGCTGTTGCAGCATGATCATTTCCCGCAGCAGCGTGGACTTCCCTGAACCACTGCCGCCGAGCAGGCCATAGATTTCCCCCTCGCCTACGGACAGGCTGACATGGTCGTGCACCAGGTTGTCACCAAACCGCGTCACCACGTCTGTTACGGAAATAATGGGGTTCATATGCCCAGCCTGGTAAAGACCACCGAAAACAGGGCATCACAGGCAATCACCAGAAAAATGGCGTTCACCACGCTGATGGTGGTATAGCGCCCTATGCTCTCTGTATTGCGTGATACCTGAAAACCGCGGAAGCAGCCCGCCATGGCGATCAGCCAGGCAAAAAACGGCCCCTTGGCAACACCGATCCAGACATGCTTCACATCGAGCACATTCTGCAGGCGGTGTATGAACTCCATCCAGGAGATATTCAGATGAATATTGGCCACCACCATACCGCCGATGATACCGATGATATCCGCAAAGAAGATCATCAGCGGCAGGGCGATCATCACGGCGATCACCCGTGGCAGCACCAGGAAGCGATGGGGCTCAAAACCCATGATGCGCATGGCATCGATTTCCTGGGTGATCTTCATCACACCGATCTGCGCCGTATAAGACGACCCCGTACGCCCGGCTACCACGATAGCCGTGATCAGGGGCGCCAGTTCCCGGGTCACGGAAATGGCGATCATGTCCACCACGAAAATGTTGGCGCCAAATTTCTGCAACTGCACCGCGCCCTGGTAAGCGATCACCACGCCAATAAGAAAGCTGGTGAGAGTGATGATGGGCAGAGCCCGCACACCGGCTTCCTGAATGTTCTTGACGATAGCGCCCCAGCGCATTTTCCAGGGCTGCAAGACCAGGCCCAGGAATACCAGAAAGTCTTCACCCAGGAAGGCGAGAAAGGAAACCAGATCGCTCCAGGCGCCCGCAACTGCTTCTCCCGTATCCGCCAGCAGGGACAGCAGGCGGGATTCCCCCTGGCGCTTGTGCGCCGTGGAGGGCGCTGCATAGGCATCGACCATTGCCCGAAGTTTTTGCTGATCTTCCCTGAGGCCGGACAGTTCCACCTCACAGCCCTGGCCGCGCAGGAGATTTAGATAGTGCGTGAGCAGCACCATGCCGCTGGAATCCATGCCGGAAATCCGCGAGGCATCCCAAAGTACCTTTTTCGCCTTGAGCCGGGACAAGCGCTTTTCAAGGTCATGGGGCAGCTCCCCCAGGGTTTCGGCACGCCAGTCGCCAAAGCTCTGAATCCGCGTTTCTTTCTCTTGGGCAAGAATCTCGATGCCTGCCCTGGGGAGCCTGCCTGTCATGCTGTCGCTCCGGGCAACAATCCTGCAAACAGGCCCTCTGCAGAACAGCAATAGGAAAACAAAATGGTGCCCAGGGCCGGAATCGAACCGGCACGACCGCAAGGGTCGAGAGATTTTAAGTCTCTTGCGTCTACCAATTTCGCCACCTGGGCTGGATGGCCGGAGCATTCAGGCATGAAAGCTCCGGAAAGAGCAGGATTCTAGCATACAGCCCCCATCCCATTCTGCAGGGTATGGCCAAAAAGCCGTACCCAAACCCGGCCGGGGGAAAGGCTCGCCAATCAGGCGCAGGCCGCCTGGATCAAAAGGGCCACAAGGACCATCCCTTGTCCAGATCCTTTTCACAGGCTTTGAGCTGACGGGCATAGGTCTTGGCCTGCCGGTCCACCTTGTCTGCCACTTTCAGCAGCCAGGCCTTGTTTCTGTAGCTGTGTTTCATATACCCGCCATGGCCTTCGTGGTAGGCGAGATACTGGTGTTTCGCATCCCACTTGGAAACCCCGAGCTTGTCATGGGTGACAGTGGTGTACCAGCCCACGAAATCCACGGCATCAGCGAAATCGTCCCTGTCAGCCCCCCGGTTGCCCGTCTTCCTGATGTACCAATCCCAGGTATCGTCCTTGGCCTGGGGATATCCATAAGCGGAAGAAGGACGGCGCCAGGGAATGAAGCCCAGCAGTCTTCCCCGGGGTGGCTGGGCATCATCCCGGAATGCTGATTCCTGGCGGATGATGGCCATCTGGACATGCACCGGTGTGCCCCAGCGTTTCTCAGAGGCTTTGGCGTGGGTATACCAGCCCTTCTTTTCCTTGAAGATGGCGCAAAGGTTATCGATGTTCGCAGGCGGTGAGCTGGCACAACCGGTCAGCAGGAAAGCCGCCAGGCTGAGGGACAGGAGCGTACTCCCCGGCACTGCGCTCATGGCATCAGGCACCGATCGGAAGCAGAGCGTTGGACTCGTCACCCCGGCGGCGCCGGATCAGAATCGCCAATGCAATGAAGATCCCTCCCACGACCAGCCCTCCCAGCACATCAGGCCGTGACAGGTAGTGCATCAAGTTATCCAGTTCGGAAGTCATCAGACTATCTATGACCCTCATAAAATCTTCAAGATCCTCTACTTCGTCTCTGCCAGCAGTACCCGCGCTGCCCGGGAAGAAGACACCAATGAACAGGCGATCAAATAGCAACTTGTCCAGCCCTGTGTGCAACCGGAAAGCACTGTCGATAAATACCAACAGCAAGGGTAGCATAAAGGCCCAGGTCGCCGGGGATTTCCCGGCCCAGGCGGAACACAGCAGCAACCAACCTACCAGGGGAAAGAGCCAGAGCATCAGTTTGACTTCCTGGAAAAAGAAACCGATCCAGAAATGGGGCAGATTGAGGTACTCCCATAATGGTGCCAGAGCATACGGCGTGTCACCCACGGACAGACCCAGCATCAGCCAGGTCAACACCTGTAGGGCCACCACCGTTACGTAGACAATCAAAGGAATTGTTACAACCGCAGTTACCAGCTTGGACAACACGATTGCCGTATCGGTGACCGGCAGGGACTTCCAGAACAGGATGCTCTTGTCCTTGCGCTCTTTGAACAGGGCATCCAGGGCATAGATCAGAACCAGGATCAACATGATCACATAGAGTTCTCCGCCAATCGAGCTCAAATCCAGACGAATGGATTCATATGAACCTGCCGCATGACCGGTTCCCGCGCTGTTCGATGCCATTTCATTGACATTGTCAATAGGGATAGGATTTATGCTGTCCAGCAGATTCACCAAGAATCCGAATAGCAGCAGGAAAGGAAGCAGGCGGGACAACGAAACATGCTCCCACAGTTCCCGACGCAACAAAGCCATAAAACTACGCATGGACATCACCCTCCATTTTGGCCACAAACAGGTTTGCCAGGTTGGGCGTACGCGCCTGCCCCAGGGCCTGCAACCGCTCGCGGGCCAGGTTCTCGAAGATCATCACGCTCTCATTCAACTGCCGGCTCTCATGTATGGGCTGCAGTTGCCGTGCGGCCTGCAGATTTTCTGGCGCCACGCGCAACTGGACATAGTGGCTGGCAATTTCTTCCACAGGCATATCCAGCACCAGATGCCCATGATTGATGAACAACACGTCCGAAAGGATATGCTCGATCTCCTCGATTTGATGGGTAGTCACCAGTATGGTCTTCTCCTCATCAAAATATTCATTCAGCAACTGTTGATAGAATTTCTTGCGATAAATGAGATCCAGACCCAGGGTGGGCTCATCCAGCACCAGCAGCCGGGCATCCACCCCCATGACCAAGGCCAGATGCAGCTGGGTTTTCATGCCTTTGGAAAGGGTGGAGACCCGCTGTTTCATGCCAATATCCGTGGCGTCAAGGAAATTGCGGGTTCTTGCAATATCAAAACGCGGATGAATATCCTGCATCAGCTGCAGCAGCTGGTTCACCCGGATCCAGTCCGGCAAGGCGGCAACATCAGAGATATAGCTGACTTCCTGCATGAGCCTGGCGCGGTTCCTGTCCGGCCGCATGCCCAGTACCTGCAACTCGCCGCTGAAACTGACCAACCCCAGGATAGCTTTCAGGATGGTGGATTTTCCCGCGCCGTTTGGTCCCACCAGTCCCACGATTCTGCCTGGCCGGACCGAAAAATTGATGTGATCGACGGCGGTGAAACCACCGTAACGCTTGGTTAGATTATGTGCACTGACGACGGCACTCATTGGTCTTTGTCCCCTTTCCCGGTTTCCATCAGTTCTTTCACATTCAACCCCAGATTTTCTATGCGCTGGCGAATATGCGGCCATTCCTGTTCGAGGAAACGCTGTCTCTCCATGTTCAGCAGTTTCTCCCGGGCGCCCTCCAGGCAGAACATTCCCCTGCCCCGCCGCTTTTCAACCACAGCTTCATCCACGAGAGACTGATAGGCTTTCATGGCGGTCAGGGGGTTTACCTGCAGATCCGTGGCAATGGAGCGCACGGATGGCAAGGCATCCCCTGGGGACAGCCGACCATCCAGAATCATGGATACCAGCCGCTCCCGGATCTGAATGTAGATCGGCTGGTCTTCACGCCATTGAATATCTGCCATATACGGATGCTTACAATGTTTTGCAGATCAGTACGGAGAATACAGCGTCATCGCCTGGCTGGATCAGCAACTTTTGCGCCCCCCCAACCAGGGCCGGTTCTGTGTCTGGAAGCAGTACCAATTGCGCACTTTCACAATCCATACGGGATTTCCGGGAATCCTCGCGCAACTGCACATAGCTTTCTCCCGGCAACGGCAGTGGATCCACAGCCAGATTCAGTTGCGGCTGCACACGCATCTGCTCCAGGGCGGCGCTGCCGTTCTGCAACAACGCCTGTTCCTGTTCCTGCTGCCAGGCAGCCAGTTCTTGCGCCGGATCCCCATGCACACTTCCCATCGCCAGGATGGTGGTCAGGACTGCCATCGTTCTACAAGGAATATTCATGGTTGTCTCTCCTGATGGTCTTTATCTGCATTGGTGTTATATGTAACTATAACACTAGACCGGAGATAAGCAAGTTTTCTTTCATCGCGCCGTGCAAAAAGCGGCCATCAGGCCGAGCGTAGAACCTCGACTGGAGGCGTGAGTAACAGCTTGCGCATGACCAACAGGCCAAACAGGATCAGTATCACCGTGCCGCCTCCCGCGCCAAAGAGCCATAGCAGGGGGTTCCAGTGGGTGTCCAGCTCAAACAAGCGGGTCGCCAGCACCTGCCCTGCCGCTCCGGCCAGGAAAGCGCTGACCACCCCCGACAAGGCGCCCAGCAGTCCGAATTCCACCACCACGCTTCCCAGCACCGTATTGGAACCCGCTCCCAAGCTGCGCATGACGGCAATCTCCGTGGCCCGCTGGTTGCGGGTGATCTGTACCGCGCTCATGAGCACCAGCACCGCCGCCAGCAGGGTAAACAGAAATACCGATTCCACGGCCAGCACCCCTTTGTCCATGATCTGGCGGATACGCCCTATCATGGCGCTGATATCCAGCATGGAGACCGCCGGATGATCTGCCGCCAGCTTCTTCCCCAGGGCGGCAGCCTGTTCCTCATCGAGATAGGCGCTGCCGATGTAGGCAATCGGCAGGTCCGCCATGAGCGCCGCATTGGCCTGGACAAAGAAGTTCACATTGAAGGAATCCCAGGATACTTGCCGCAGATTGATGACCGGAGCTGTGAGTAACCGGCCACCAATATCAAAGCTCAACTGGCTGCCCAGAGACAGGCCCAGACGCCTGGCCAGCTCCTGCTCCACACTGAACCCATTCCCCTGCCTCCAGGGCACGCCTTCGACAATCTTGTTATCCGTGGGCAGGGTATCCGAAAATCCCAGGTTGAAATCCCGGTTGGCCAGGTGCCGGGTCCGTTCATCCGCATAGTCTTCCGCCTTGACCGTCCGGCCATCAATCTGGGTCAGGCGCCCCCGTGTCGTGGCGTACAGGCCGGAGTACGCGATCCCCTGCTGGTCAAACCAGTGCGCCAGGGACGCTTTTTCATCCGCCTGAATATTGATCAGAAAATAGTTGGGGGTTCTTTCCGGCAGGCTGTGCTGCCAGGCATTGAGCAGATCCACCCTGACCACCGCCAGCAACAACAACAGGGTAATGCCCATGCAGAAACTAAACAGCTGCCACAAGGTCAGGCCAGTGCTACGCGTCAGGGCTGCACAACCAATGCCCCAGTAGCCGGGCAGCCGGCGCAGGGGGCGGATCAACCACAGCAGCAGCGCACCTCCGGCGACCGAAAGCACAGCAATGGCTGCCAGCAGAATCAGCATCAGGGAGGCCAGCCTG
>JALWRH010000005.1 GCA_026994195.1 Sedimenticola sp.
CGGCCTGGGCCAATGTAGTGCGCCCCGCCAGGTTGACGCAGGCATCCCCTGCCATCCGGGCGATATTGTCGCACACCGCACGATCTTTATCCGAGCCAAACAACCATACCTGGCCTCCCTGAGCCAGATGCTCCCGGGCCAGTCTGCCATAGGCGGCTTCGGGCCAGCGCTTGGCCTCGCCGTACTCGGCGCCGGGACACAGGGCCAGGAGCTTTCCCTGAGTGGGCCAGTCCAGCCCCAGGGCTTCCCGGGCGGCTTGTACATCCTCGTCCCGCACCACAAGGGCGGGGGGAGGAATCTCCGGCACGGCCGTAACCGGCCCTTCTTCCGCCAGGGCCACGAAACGCTGCACGGTCATGGTGAGCAGGGACTTGTCCAGGTGGCGGATGTCGTTGAGCAGGCCGTAGCGCATTTCCCCTTTCCAGCCCGTGCGCCGGGGAATGGCCGCGGCCCAGGGTACGATGGCGGATTTCCAGGAATTGGGCAGGAGGATGGCCTGATCATAGCGCCCCCTCAGGGAGCGCCCCAGTCGCCAGCGCTGTTTCAGTTCCAGGCGGCCATGCCCCAGGGGCATTTCCAGACCGTCGCGCACTTCCGGCATGCGCGCCAGCAGGGGCAAGCTCCAGCCCGGAGCCAGCACGTCGATGGCAGCTTCAGGATGTTTCGCCTTGAGAACCTTGAACAGGCTCTGGGCCATGACCATGTCGCCCACCCAGGAAGGGCCGACGACCAGGATGGCCTTAGCCTGAATCCGTGGGTTCAGAGGGAGTGCAGAGTGCAAGATATTGATTGGGATAGCGTAATGAAAAATCGCAGCCATACCCATAGGTCTGGTGAGATTTTTCATATAGCTAGACGGATCAAGAGCTTGTGCTATGCACCCCGATGAACTCAGGGATTCAGGCTTCAATTCTGAAGGATGTATCTGGTGCTGCAATAGGGACACACGGCCTCGCCGGTTTTTTCGATGGGCAGAAAAACCCGGGGGTGCATATTCCACAGGCTGTCTTCCGGCAAGGGACAGCTCAGGGGCAGCTGATCCCGGCTCACCTTTACCACTCTTTCCTGTTTTTTCGCGGCTTCCGCCATAGTCATTCTCCGTTCACATAGGTCAGCCAGCCATGATGCACCGGCGAGCGGCCATGCACCACGTCGAAATACTTCTTCTGCAGGTGCTCGGTGACAGGACCACGGCTGCCACTACCGATACGGCGGTTGTCCACTTCCCGGATGGGGGTGACTTCCGCGGCCGAGCCGGTGAAGAAGGCCTCATCGGCAATGTACACCTCGTCCCGGGTGATACGCTTCTCCACCACTTTGATATCTGCTTCCGCAGCCAGCTGAATGATAGTGCGGCGGGTGATGCCGTCCAGGGCGGAGGTCAGATCCGGCGTATAGAGCACGCCGTCGCGCACGATGAAGATATTTTCCCCGGAACCTTCCATGACGAAACCCTGGCTGTCCAGCAGCAAGGCCTCGTCATAACCGTTGTCCAGGGCCTCCTGCAGGGCCAGCATGGAATTGATGTAGTTGCCGTTGGCCTTGGCCCGGCACATGGTGATGTTCACGTGATGGCGGGTGAAGCTGGAGACGCGGATGCGAATGCCCTTCTCCATGGCTTCCTCCCCCAGGTAGGCGCCCCATTCCCAGGCGGCGACCATGGCATGCACACGCAGGTTGTCGGCGCGCAGGCCCATGCCCTCGGAGCCGTAGAAACACATGGGCCGCAGGTAGGCGGAATCCAGGTTGTTGTCCCGTACAGCGGCGATCTGAGCCTGGTTGAGGGTTTCCCTGTCATAGGGAATCTTCATGCCCAGGATGTGGGCGGACTGGAACAGGCGGTCCGTATGATCGGGCAGGCGGAAGATGGCCGGACCTTTGTCCGTATGATAAGCGCGCACGCCTTCGAACACGCCCATGCCGTAGTGCAGGGTATGGGTGAGTACATGCACCTTGGCGTCGCGCCAGGGCAGCATTTCACCATCCATCCAGATCAGGCCGTCACGATCTGCCATTGTCTGCATTGCTTCTGTCTCCAATCGTTGGTTGCGCAAAACCCGCCGGTTCAGGTTCCGAAAAACTGCTCCCAGGCTTCTGTCACCCGCTGACGCTCCGGTTCCAGGACGTCATCCGCCAACAGACCCGGCTGCTCCTGCAGGGACAGGCGATGATAGGCATCGCGAAAACGCTGATAGGCAAGCACCAGGGATTCCCCCACAGGCGCCGCCATCACGCCGGTTTCCACCAGAGTTTCAAGTAAACGGGTATTGTCCGTCCAGGCTACCAGCGCCGGGTGCTCGCCGGCCCATCTCAGAACAGCATATTGAACCATAAACTCGATATCAGTGATACCACCTTTGCCCTGCTTGATGTCGAACAGGCCATCCCCGCTGCGGTCCAGGCTGGCGCGCATCTTTTCCCGCATGGCAAGCACCGCCTGACGCAGCGCCTCCGGCTCCCGGGAAAGGCGCAACACCCGTTCCCGTACACCCTGGACCTTCCGGGCGAGGCCCGTATCACCCGCCACCGGCCGCGCACGCACCAGGGCCTGGTGCTCCCAGGTCCACGCAGTGCTTAGCTGGTACTTCTCGAAGCCTCCCAATGAACTCACCAGGAGGCCGGATTCACCGTTGGGACGCAGGCGCATGTCCACTTCGTAGAGTACGCCGGAAGGCGTGCGGGTGTTGAGCAGGTGCACCATGCGCTGGCCCAGGCGGGCATAGAAAACGTCGTTGGGTACGGACCTCGGGCCTTCCGTCATCGCCTGCTGGGAATAATCTCCGTGCAGGAACACCAGGTCCAGGTCCGAGCCGTATCCCAGTTCCCATCCCCCGAGCTTGCCATAGGCCAGTATGGCAAACCCCCGGCCTGTTACCTCGCCCGGGCGGCCATGACGGGAAACCAGATAGTCCCAGGCCAGCTCCAGCACCTGCTGCAGAACCACCTCGGCGATCTCGGTGAGATAATCGCTGACCACCATGAGTTCGATGGACCCGGTGATGTCCGCCGCCGCGGTGCGCAGGCGGTTCCCGGCAGCAAACTGGCGCAGGCGCTCCATCTGCTGTTCCAGGTCATCAGGTTCCAGGCGCGCCAGCAGGGCTTTCAGTTCCTGCTGCAGTTCATCACGCCGCAGGGGCGCATACAGGCGGCGGGGATCCAGGAGTTCGTCCAGCAACACGGGATAGCGCACCAGCTGACTGACCACCCAGCGGCTTTCGCTGCCCAGGCGCACCAGCTGCTCCATCACCTGGGGGTTCTCCAGCAACAGATCCATGTAGGCCGTGCGCTGCACGATGGCCTGCAGAAGCTCCAACAGGCGTTCCAGGGTCTGATCTGGATTCTCCACCCGGCTGGCGTGCTCCATGAGCAGAGGCATGAGCCGGTCCAGCTTGTGCCGCGCCCCTTCCGACAAGGCTCGGCAGACCCGGCTTTCCTGAAAATCACCCAGCTGCGCCAGCACCTTTTCCGCCTGTTCGTAGCCCATGCCTTCCAGCAGCCTGGCGGCCTGGGATTCATCTTCCACCAGCCAGGCTTTTTCCAGGGGATGACGCTGGCCTTCTGCATCCGTAAACACCTGGCGAAAATGGATTTCCACCGCCTTGCGGTGTTCTTCCAACAGTTTGCTGAATGGCCCCCAGCCATCGAAGCCCATGCTGCGGGCCAGCCGCCAGCGCCCTTCCCGGTCTTCCGGCAGCACATGGGTCTGCTCATCTTTCCAGGCCTGCAGACGGTTTTCCGTCATGCGCAGAAAACGGTAGGCCTGGGCCAGCGCCCGGACCTCTGCCTCATCCATGAGGGATTTTTTTCCCAGCCGCTCCAGCACTTTGAGGATGGACCGCAACTGCAGGTCCCGGTCCCGGCCACCATGCACGAGCTGAAAGGCCTGGCCAATGAATTCGATTTCGCGGATGCCGCCCTGACCCAGCTTGATATTCGCGTCCATGCCGCGCTTGTGCATTTCCGCCTGGATACGGCGTTTCATGTCGCGGATGGCATCAATGGCGCCAAAGTCGATATAGCGCCGGTAGACAAAAGGCCGCAGGATGCCCAATAGCTGATCCCGGTAGGCTTGCTCCCCCGTGACAGGCCGGGCTTTGATCATGGCATAGCGCTCCCATTCCCGGGCCTGGGATGAGTAATAGGTTTCCATGGCGCCGAAACTCAGGGCCAGGGGACCGGCTTCGCCAAAGGGACGCAGCCGCATGTCCACGCGGAACACGAAACCCTCTTCGGTCTGCTTGCCCAGGGCATTGATCAGACTTCGGCCCAGGCGGGTGAAGAACTGTTCGTTGCTCAGGGGGCGAGGACCGTCGGTCTGACCATGGGCAGGAAAGGTGAAGATAAGATCGATGTCCGAAGACAGATTCAGTTCACGGGCGCCAAGCTTGCCCATGCCCAGCACGACCAGGCACTGGGGAGCGCCCTGAACATCCCGGGGGGTGCCATGGCGGGCCTGAGCCCAGGCCGTCAGAAGGTCCAGGGTCTGGCGGATGCACTGGTCCGCCAATTCGGAAAGATCCTCCAGGGTTTCTTCCAAGGGGGCTTTGCGGCTGATGTCCCGCCAGATGATGCGCAGCATCTGGCGCCGGCGGAACCGGCGCAGCACCTGCAGCAGGGCTTCCTCCTGGGTTATGCCCACAAGAAGCTCCCGGAGCTGCCCGGCCAGCTCTCCCTGTGCCAGGCTGCGCTCCAGCTGGCCGCTGTGCGTCAGCTCCAGGAGCAGCTCCGGCTGCCTCAGACAGGTCTGGGCAACGAAATCACTGGCTTCCCAGACCTGCTCCAGATCCCGGCGGAAGGCCCCGCCGGGCAGTGGTTGCGCCTGGGGATGCTCAGCCCAGCGGGACAGCAGATCCTGAAGGCGATCCGCCATGGGAATCAGTCAGTGCCAGCGCCCTTGGTGGCCAGTTTGCGCAAAGCCCCGGTCATTTTCCCCACCAGCTTGTCTTTGTCGGTGATGCCGTGGCGGGCCGCGATCCAGGCGGGATCATTCCAGCCGATATTGACCTTGCCGCTGGCGTCTTCCCAGACCAGGAACTTCATGGGCAGATCGATGGCCACGCTGGGCTGGCTCTGCATGAGCAGGGAGCCGGCCTTGGGCTTGCCGAAGATGAGCAGTTCCACAGGCTTGAGGGCAATGCCCACACCTTGTGCCGCCTTGCCGTGGTTGACCCGGGCAATCACTTTGAAGCCAGCACCGGTCACGATCTTTTCCAGACGGTCCACCGTGACAGCCACATCATGGCTGCTGGTTATCACATTCATGCCATCGGCCGCCTGTAGCGGCAGGGCCAGCAGTAACAATGCCCAGGCGAATATCAGTTTTTTCATGTATTTTTCCTCCTGTCAGGTTGCTTTCATGATGGCTTCACAACGCGCCATCGCTTCTTTGCCGAAAGGCATGCAGGTATTGATGAATGCCCGCTTGATCTCGATGAGCTCAGCCGGACTTGAAACCTGCCCCCAGGCATTGAGCGCTTTGAACACCCGTTCAAGAGCCCTCTTGCTACGACCGTGAAATGGCGTTTTCTGTTTCCCGAGTTCGGCAAACAGGGCTTTGCTCACGGCGATGATGCGCTGGTCATCACCCGGCGCGCTCTCGGTCAACTGGCGTATGTAGTATGAACCCCACTGAATGCGCGTGGCAGCTCCGGTGGATGTCTCCCAGGCCCGGGCATACCAGTTGAGTGCTTCGCTTTCATCCCCGGTTTCAGCGGCCAGGTCTGCCAGCACCAGCATCCAATACTGGTTGTTGCTGCCCGCCTGCATTTCCTCGTTGATGAGCTGTTCGGCCTGCTTCAACTGTCCGGAATCCTTGAGGATTCCATAGGCAGCATAGGCCACGGCAACTCTTTGATGTCCCCGCTGCGCCTGGCGGCGCGCCTTGCCCACTGCATCACGAATGGCTTTTTTAAGGGTCTCCGCTATGGCTTGTTCCGCCATTTTCAGCCAACTGAGCCTGCCCGCATACACCAGCAGGGTTCGCGCTGGATTGAGATCATGAGTCTCCTGCAGCCGGATCAGGGCCTTGTCCCAGGCCTGCAACAGCCGCTTTCGTTCCGCACTGCCTGCAGCAGTGATTCTTGGCACCAGGGTATCCAGCCCGTAGATGACAAAAGAAAAATTGTCCAATACCGCTTCCCGGCTGGCCAGAATCCCGAGCAGGCGCTCCACGGCATCCTGCTTTTCTTCCGCAGAGGGAGGGGCCTGGCGATCCGCCAAGGCGGAGAGATACTGCGCATCCAGGCGCGCTTTCTCCCTGGGCATGGATTTTGGAACCAGCCCGGCCAGGGTCTTCAGTACCTGGGAGGGTTCCCGCTTTCCCAGGGCTTTGCCGCCATCCTGCCCCCAGGAGTACCAGGCCAGCAGATGCAGTTCCTGAGCAGTGGGCGTTTTGCCCTGGTCGAGAACCTGCTTCAGCAAGCCGGCCACTGGCTTGACCCTGGCCAGGGCCAGATCCAGCACTTCCGGATAGCGCTCCATGCGCATTCCCCCGGGCAAGCGGGTGATCTCCTCGCCTCGGGGAGTGAACAGGATCAGGGTGGGATAGCCCAACACGCCGAACTGCTCACCCCATTTTTGCGCGGCTTCTGTATCCCCATCCAGATACACGGGGACAAACAAATGGGTCTTGCGTATGAACGCCGGGTTCTTGAACAGAGTCGCTTTGAGCTGGTTGCAAGGAGGACACCAGACGGCGCCCCAATAGAGAAATACCGGTTTGTTCTGGCGCCTGGCCTCAGCAAAGGCCTGATCCACACTGCCGGAATACCATTGGATGCCATCCTCTGTGGATTTTGGCGCAGATGCGCAAACAGCCGCCGAAGCCAACAGCAGAAAAGTCGACGCCAGTACTCGAACTATCCGGTTCATGAGGTGCTCTCAGGTGATAGAAGTTGGCCAATAGTACTCCGGACCCATGGGGAAAAACATCAGCCATGCTCTTTTTCCCCAGGAAAGGTGAAAGGGATAAGCCACCCCACTCCAGGCAGCACACCATAAGTGACTGATAATATATTGAATTAGCTCGTTCCAATCCGTGTAACAAGACAAGGATACCCCTCGCCATGGCCATCGGGTATCAATGCTACCTATTATGCGCCCATTTTCTCATCTTTGACGTGGTGCATGGCTTCTATACCATGTTTGAATCAATATAGTTTTCAAGGAACCTTTGATTGCTTTATGGCTGCAAAGCGCGCCTGTCTGGCAGAACACGTCTCTACCAGATACCCGTTTTAAAGCCAGGCCAACATGACGAAGATCATGCAGCCAGCGCCCCCGGGCGGTAAACCCGTCTCAATATTGAATGGATTACGAGCATAGTGCAGCAGCAGCCTAAAAAACAGGACGCCAACCACCATACCCTCTCCAGGACAAAGAGATGGGGCCTGCTGCTCGTTGCCGGATTGCTTTTTGCCACCGGCAGCCTGAAAGCAATCCAGTATGAAGATGCGCAGAAACGACCCCTGCTGACCCTGGGCCTGTTCACCTACTTTTCCCCTGAGGAGATGCGCGCCTGCTGTCAACCCATTGTCGACTATCTGAATGCCAATATCGAGGATTTCAATATACGCCTCAGGCCTATCAACCTGCATGATGTGGACAATGCTCTCGCCAGCAATGAACTAGATTTCATCGTCACCAACCCCGGTCACTACATACAGCTTCGTGAACGCTACAATCTCGAGGGGCCGGTAGCCACTATCGTGCGCCAAACTGATGACAACCAGGTGGTACATCGCAGCGGTGGCGTCATATTCGCCCTGGACCGGCGCAAGGATATCGCACAGCTGGAAGACATCCGCAACCAATGGATAGCTGTGGCCGGAGCCAAGGGCCTCAGCAGCTATGAAGCCCAGGCATATGAATTGCTCCAGGCAGGAATCGTCCTCCCCAGAGATGCCCACATTATGGAAACCGGCAGTTTCGACAACGTACTGGAAGCTGTACGCACAGGAAATGTCGATGTGGGTTTCTTGCCTGCCCGCGTTTTCCACTCCTTTCAGACCAAAGGACAGACGGAGGGATTGAAAGTCATCAATGTCAAAGAACAGCCTGGCTTTCCCTATGCGGTATCCACCCGGCTGTATCCCCAGTGGCCGGTCCTGGCGCTGCCTCATGTCAGCCAGGAACAGGTGGAAGCCATCAGAAATCAGCTGTTCACCCTGTCTGCCGACAGCCCCATAGCCATCAATGCCCATATTGCCGGTTTCTCACCCCCTGCCGACTACCGGGCAGTAGAACAGATCATTCGCGCACTGGAACTGCCCCCGTATGATCAGGCCCCCACTATCACCCTGAGAGACATCTGGAAGCAACACCGCATCGCCGCGATTCTGGCACTGGTCGCCATCGCCATTATTCTGCTACTGATCCACTTGCTGGCCAAACGCAACCGCCAGTTGCACTCCCAAAGACTGCTGGCCGAGGATTCCGCCAATCATTTTGAACAGATATTGGAGGCGACCCGGGCAGGCACATGGAAATGGAATGTCCGGACGGGCTATGCCATTTTCAATGAACGTTGGGCAGAGATCGTAGGTTACCGGCTGGCGGAACTGTCACCCATCAGCGCAGAGACTTTGATCAAGCTTACTCATCCGGAAGATCTAAAAAAAGCACAGGAGCTTCTGCAAAAGCATTTCCGGGGGGAAACCCAGGATTTTGAAGCCGACTATCGCATGCGCCACAAGCAGGGTCACTGGGTATGGGTGCATTCCCGGGGCAGGGTGACTCACTGGGAAGCCGATGGCTCTCCCATGTGGATGTTCGGCACCCATATGGATGAGACCGACCGCGTAATGGCAACCCGGCAACTGCAGTCCAGCCAGGCCAAGTATCAGCGACTGGTGGACAATGTCTCTGAAAAATTCATCATCTACAGCCACAAAGGCCTGGAAGGTGAAGTGACCTATGTTTCAGACGGCGTCGTCAATGTCTTTGGTCTGAGCCGCAAGGACATCATTGGCAATAGCTGGATAGACCTGGCCAACTGGCTTCCAGAAGACCTGGAAAAAGCCAAGAAATATATTGTTCTGCGCATGGCCGGAAAAGCTGATTTTCTGCAGTTTGAAATGCGCTTTATTCATGCAAACGGGGGCGAACGCACATTGCGCGTCTCATCCCGGCCTGTGCGCGACGCCCAAGGCAGGGTAATCGCCATCGATGGCATAGCTGAAGACATCACAGAGCAAAAACGCTCCCAGGAGCGCGCCAATCTGGCCGCCGCTGTGTTTGCCCATTCCCAGGAATCCATCATCGTCACCAATACCAACGCCAATATCGTGGACTGCAACCCCGCCACGGGGCGTCTCACCGGTTACAGCCGCGAGGAACTCATTGGCCAGAACCCGCGCATTTTCGCTTCCGGAACCCACACCTCTGGATTCTACAAACATATGTGGGATACCCTGGTCGCTGGGCATATATGGCAGGGCACTTTCCGCAATCTGCGTAAGAACGGCACGCCTTATTGGATCGAGACATCCATTTCCCCGATCAAGGATCAGAGTGGCAACATCGTCCAGTATGTTGCCGTGTCCAGAGACATCACGCGCAAGAAAATGCAACTGGAAGCCCTGCGCCAGGCCAAACGCGAAGCGCTTGCTGCCAACACCGCCAAATCCGAGTTCGTAGCCAATATCAGCCATGAAATCCGCACGCCCATGAATGCCATTCTGGGCTTCACTGACCTGTGCCTGGAAAGCAACCCCACTCCCGTGCAGCGCAAATATCTTTGCAATGTCCGCGACTCCGCCCAGAACATGCTCAGTCTGATCAACGAGATACTGGACTTTTCCAAGATAGAAGCCGGAAAACTGGTCATGGAATCCATCCCTTTTGATCTGGGCAAGGAACTGTCTTCCATCCTGGCCATGACCCGCCAATTGATCAACACCAACCAGGTGAAGCTGCAGCTGGATTACGAAACCAGCTTCGAGGGCTGGCTGAAAGGCGACCCCCTGCGCCTCCGGCAGGTTCTGACCAACCTTGCAAGCAATGCCGTGAAGTTCACCAACAAAGGACTCATCAAAATCTCCGTACAGGAGATCTGCCGGGACGGCAACAGCGTGGAACTGGAGTTCATGGTCTGTGATACAGGCATCGGTATGGACGCGGACAAGCTGGGTACTATTTTCCGGCCCTTCTCTCAAGCGGACACCAGCACTACGCGTAACTTTGGCGGCACCGGCCTGGGCCTGACCATCTCCTCCCAGCTGATCAATAAAATGGGGGGCAATATAGAAGTCGAAAGCGAGCCTGGCATCGGCAGTAGCTTTCATTTCCGCCTTAAATTCCCGGTCATAGAGGGCAATCTTGCCGAAGAAGCCCAGCAGGCCACCAACCGCCGCAGTTTCACCCAGTTGCAGGACACCCGGGTACTCCTGGTGGAAGACAACGAGGTAAACCGGGAGCTGGCTACTGAGGTGCTCAGGCGCCATGGACTGATCGTAGACACCGCCGAAAACGGGCAGGAAGCCCTGGACAAGCTGGAGGAACAGTCCTATGAGCTGATACTCATGGACATACAGATGCCGGTCATGGACGGCTATGAAGCCACCAAACATATCCGCAGCAAGCTCGGCCTGGTGCGCCTGCCCATCATCGCCCTGACCGCCAGTTCTTCTTCCAGCGTTCGGGAAAAATGCATCGAGGCCGGCATGGACGACTACCTGTCCAAGCCCATAGACATCCATGAACTCATGGAAATGATAGACAGGTTCATCAACCCTGTAGTCCACAAGATTGCGGCAGGACAACCTCCTCTACCCTTCAGTAAAACAGCCCAGGAACACGAACTGCCAGAAATTCCCGGGGTGGATCCGGAGAAAGCCATGCAGCGGCTGTCTTTGGGACATGACGCCTATCTGCAACTGGTGAAAAAATTTGCCAAAGGCCACCAGAACGATATCGCAGACCTCATTACCCAACTGAAGCAGGATCAAAGAGAGGAGGCCCGCCGTACGGCCCATACACTCAAGGGGCTGGCCGCCACGATCGGCGCTGATTCGCTTTCTTCCCGCATGGCCCGGCTTGAGCAGGCCATCCGGGAACAGGTCTCCCAGAAACTGCTGGTCAAACATCTGGAGCAGGCACAGGACGAACTGCAAGCTATCGCTTCACACATAGAAGCCCTCGATGACAGTATCCAGCCCCAACCCAATGACTCAGCCCGGCAGGATACAGATATCAATCAGGAAATCAGCGCCCTGGTGAAACTCACTGAAGAGTACAACGTGGCCGCTGTGACCGAGGTCGACAAACTGATGCAGCGCATGGGTGAGAATCAGTTATTCGACGAACTGCAAAACATCAGGGATGACCTGGAAAACTATGATTTTGATGCTGCCACCCGCAGCCTGAAAACGCTTCTGGAACAACTATGAGTACATCAATGACACCCTCCGACATTCTCATCATCGATGACAACCCCGACATGATCCATCTGCTCGGCAAGCTCCTGACCGACAACGGACACCAGGTTCGCGCTGCCAAGGACAGCGGCCGGGCACTGGATATCGCCCGGGCCAATCCTCCCGAGTTGTTCCTTCTGGACATAGAAATGCCGGGTATGGATGGCTTCGATCTGTGTATTGAACTGAAAAAAACGGAGGAACTGGTAGATATCCCGGTGATCTTTGTCAGCGGCCATGAGCAGCAGGATCACAAGATTCGCGCCTTCGAAGTGGGCGGGGTGGACTACATCTGCAAGCCCATTCACGCCGGCGAACTGCTCTCACGGGTTCACAACCATGTGGAGCTGTACCGTCTGCGCAAAGAACTGGAAGTGCAGGTGGAAGCCAAGACCCGGGAAGTGGAAGAGACGCTGACCGCATTGCGCGTCCTGATGACACAGCAACAGCAAGACAGCAAGGAAGCGGAAAAGACCATCCTCAACAACATCAACAATCTGGTTATTCCTTATGCGGAGCGCCTGCAGAAAACGCCTCTGAACGAAAACCAGAAAACCATCGTGGAAATGCTCATTGCCAATCTCAAGCAGGTTTCCGAATCCCTGATCAACAACCATGAGTTGCTGGAAATGAAGCTCACCCCGGTGGAGATCCAGGTAGCCAACCTCATCAAGGAAGGGAAACAAACCAAGGAAATTGCCTCCCTGCTCAACCTGTCGGATCTGACCATTTCCACCCACAGGAAAAACATCCGCCGGAAGCTCAATATCAAGGACCGCAAGCTCTCGTTGAACGCGTATCTCTCTTCCCTTTGACCTGAATCCGTGGGTTCAGGTTTGGCAAAAGCCGCTTGACCACAGGGTTCTCCCATCACCGTCCAGCGGCAACACACCAGCACTGAGACACTTCCCCCCTTACTCGGCAGGATGCTGAAAAAGCCCGTCCATAGGCTTTCTCAACATCCTGATGGGTAAGCCATATACCCAAAAAAACGCCCGGGGTTCCTTATTATCAAAAGGCCACTCCAGGCCCATAATTCACTCCACAAAACTTCTCGAAACAATTAGCGATAACAAACAGAGATAAAGGAGTGAAAAAGACAACCATGCTGGCTGCCATTTCGACCAACCCGGAAAAAAACCCTCTTGCAGGAGAGGATCTGAAAAAACAGCTCAAAGCCCTGTACGGACGCATCAGCCGCCAGTATCCCTTCCTTTCCTGTATTGGTGTTGCCGCCAAAGGCGCAGAGAACCAGGATCTGGAGTTGTATTCCTCTTCCTGTGGCACAATCAGCAGTGAGCAATTCCCCCGCGTCCTCAAACTCCGTGCAGGAGAGAGTACCCCTGTGGTTGTTGACAATACAGCGGCTTTTTCTTCCGATTCTGAAGAATCCTCCCCTCCCTTCAAGTCCGGCCTGAGCCTGCCTCTTGTGGCAGACGATATGACCTTTGGTTACACCTTCTTTGGTGCAACAGAAAAGGATTGCTTCACGCCGGAAATCATTGAGCAAATGAATGTCTATGCCCGGGTCATTGCCCGAATCGTAGCCGGGGACCGGCGCTCTACCGAAAGTCTGCGCACTGCCATAGCCAGCGTGCTCAAGCTGAATAATGTGAATGAATCCGAATCCCCTGCTCATCTGCGCAGGGTGGCGCACTATTCGCGACTGATCGCCCGCTGTTGCGCACAAAACCACAATCTCAGCGACAGCTGGATCGAGCATCTGTTCATGTTTGCCCCCCTGCACGATATCGGCAAGGTATTCGTCCCGGAAGGCATCCTGATGAAGCCTGAGCGGCTCACACATGAAGAATTCGAGCAGGTCAAAACCCACACCCTGAAAGGACGGGACATTATCGATCATATGATCAGCTGTTTCGACTACAGCAATGATCTGCACTATACCAGCATGCTCAGGAACATCATTACCCACCATCATGAAGCGATGGATGGCAGTGGCTACCCCTACGGACTCAAAGGCGAGGAGATCCCTCTGGAAGCACGCATTGTAGCTGCCGCCGATGTATTGGATGCCCTGCTTACCAAACGCGCTTACAAGGAAGCCTGGTCTATGGACAAAACCATGGAGACATTACAGCAACTCGCCGGCTCCAGACTGGATCCCGAGTTCGTGGACATTTTGTCTGAAAACCGGGATGAGCTGCTGGAAATCCGCATTCAATGTGAAAAAGGCTGATAGCCATGAACACGTCTATAAAAACGCAGCATGAACACGGCACCAGCCGGGAAAGCGACGTGATTTACATATCCTTGAAAGGCATACAGGGGCTGGCGAAAAAAAGTCTTGCGTTTCTGTTCTCTACCCAGGCCAACCGGAAATATGAACTGGTGGATGATCATCCTGATGCCATTTTCATCATCGATTTTGATGACTTTCGTGGCAAAGCTGCCTGGGATGAAATGCAATCCCACAAACAGGCGTCTTCTTCCAAACCCACGATTCTTATCGGTCTCGACCCCATCAACGAAGAAGGCGTGGTCTCTCTGCAGAAACCATTCCGCACCCAGGACATTCTCACCGCCATCGATACCCTGATAGAACAACGGGAGGAGCAGGCCCAGGCTTTACACAACCGCTATCCGGGCAATAGTGACGTCGTTTCCGGAAAAGAAAGCGCTCAACAGCACAAGCCCAGAATGTCATCCAGCGCTGCCGCCAGTTTGAATGAAAAAGAACTGCATGCGTTTATCGGCTCGGCAGCGGATATTGACCTGGACGATCCGGCTGCCATAGCTGCCGTACAGTACTCACCAGAGCGTTTTCTTGCACACCACCTTGGCAAGATGACCCAGGTTGCATTGAAGGAGCGTAAATATCTGCAGCTGGGCTGCTGTGATACCCTGTTCATTGTAGACCCCCACAAGCAGTGCATCCACACTGACGCCAGCCCACGCAGCCAGCGCTCTCTGGGGGCTCTTCCCATGACGGGCAAGAGTCCTGCCTATGAAAAACTTACTAAGCTACCTGCTGATATGGAATCTCGCCAGCAATGTTTTTCCTGGGAGGCCTTCATCTGGCGTTTGGCCCTGGCAGGCGCCCGCGGGCGCCTGCCAGAAGACACCAGCCTGGATCAACGCTATGTACTCAGGCGCTGGCCCAATCTCACCCGCCTTATGCTTTTCCCCCATGCCACCCGGATTTCGGCAGCATGGGTTTCAGCACCCCTGTCACTGCGGGAAATCCTGAAAGAACTTGCTGTGCCACAACGCTATGTTTTTGCTTTCTTCTCTGCTGCATCCGCCACGGGTCTGTTGGTAGAAGCAGAACCCGCGTCAACCGCCAGGAAAGAAAAACCCTCACCGGATCAGCCCAGCCAACGCCGGGGGCTGTTCAGGCGGCTGTTGAAAACGCTCTATCGCAAGCAAGGAGACAACCGCGCATGAACGATCACAAAATTATCTTTACCGGCCCGGTTGGCGCCGGTAAATCCACGGCAATTCGTTCTCTGAGTGATGTTGCGCCTGTATCCACGGACGAACTGGCAACCGATATCACCCGCGAGCGCAAAGAGCAGACCACTGTCGCCATGGACTATGGCATTCTCAAGCTGGATGGCGGCGAAACTGTGCACCTGTACGGAACGCCCGGGCAGGAACGCTTCAATTTCATGTGGGACATTCTCACCCAGGGCGGTATCGGGCTGGTACTCCTGGTCAACAATGCCCGGCCGGCGCCTTTTACGGATCTGCATTTCTTTCTCTCAGCATTTGAAAAATTCATCAATAGCACGGCTTTGGCCATTGGCGTAACCCAGATGGACAAAGCTGAACCGGGCGCCCCCACGCTGGAAGACTACTACAAAGAGCTGCCGCCGAAGTATATCAATACACCGGTTTTTGAAGTGGACGCCCGACAGAAAAACGACGTGGTGATTCTCGTAGAGTCACTGCTGTTCTCTCTGGATCAGTGCCTGGAAGCCTGATATGGAAGAGCTGCAACTTCAATCCGGCGTTTACCTGTCTCCTACTCCTGCCGGGGCCTTCTATTGCTGCGCTTCTCCACAGGAAGACCCTGCCAGGCATGTCCTCCAGTCCTTGTTCAATCGCCGCCGGAATCCGGTACTGGACAGCTCCACCCTGGAAGAATGGACCGACAGCTCCGCAGAGGACGCCACCACACTTTTATACCATATGCAGCGTCAGTCTCTTGTTCAGGGCCTGAACAATCCACAGACCTGTCCGGAAGGCCCTCTGGAAGAAGTTGTTCCCTTCCTTCTGCCAGCCTTGTCGGGCGATGGAAAGGCTCTACTGGCCGATGATCAGGGGTTCTACGTGGCATCTTCCGGTTTCCCCCATGAATCTGCCGAGGAGCTTGCTGCATTAAGCGCCAGCCTGGGGCTACTGCACAAACGCCATCAGGGGTTGCTGAACAGAAACTTGGGCTACCAGGGCAATGCCTGGACGCTGAGCGATGCCGCTGGCAACAGCCAGATTGGCTTTTGGCCCCTGTTCGTGGGAACACAGCGATTCTCCCTGGTCATCAGTGGTCTGCCCCGTTTCAATCAGAAATCTTTTACCCGGCTTGTCTGGAGCCTGGGGGTTCGCTACGGCGATCAGCCGGAAAACCAGCAACAACCATCCAAGTAACTGTCAACAGAACAATCAACGACAACAATTCTTACAGGAGAGAACCATGCGCGCAGAAATGCTCGATTCCATACTCAATGAACTCAACGGCACGTCCGCCGATATTGAAGCCTCGGGCGTCATTTCAACAGATGGCCTGATGATGGCTTCCCAGTTGCCCGCCGGCATGGATGAAGACCGGGTTGGCGCCATGAGTGCCGCCATGTTGTCTCTCGGCGACCGTACAGCTTCAGAACTTGGGCGCGGCGATCTCGACCAGGTACTCATCAAGGGAAAAGACGGTTATGTACTTATGGTTTATGCAGGCAGTGAAGCCGTAGTCACTGTTCTGGCCAAATCTCATGCCAAGCTCGGCCTCATCTTTTTGGACGTAAAGCGCGCGGCAGAACAACTGGCCAAGCTTCTGTAAAGCAGCCGGTCAGGCCCACGGAACAACCTCAACAGCCAAGACGACAGGAATCAACATGGTAGACAGCGCTTTCTTCTTCCAAAGACTCAATGATCATATTCAATATCTGAAGAAAGTTCAGGGAGCCATCGAAGACAAGAACTCTTTCAAGGGTACCGATCCTCACCACTGCAAGTTGGGAGAATGGCTGTACGGAACGGGTCCCGAGGAAGCCGCTGCTATCAGCGATCTCGCCCATAAAATTTTTACAGAACTGTTCGAGCCTCATGAAAAATTTCATGAGGCCAGCAACCGTGCGTTGGAGAAGCATGCTGCTGGAGATGGTGCCGGGTGTACGGAAGAAATGACCCGGATGCATATCCTTTCCGGAACCCTGGTAAACATACTGATAAAACTAGATGACCTGTCCCGCTGAATCAAAACAGTAGAGTGCACAGGCGGAGATGAGAACCATGCAAGATATGAATCCCACAGACGTTCCCGGGGACTCCCGGGAGGTACTGCTGCATCTTTTTGACGGCACCCAGAGAAAGGTGCTGATCACAGACGAAGAAACACCTTATCCCGAAGGCAAACTCATCGTTTCCCGAACCGATCCCGAAGGGCGCATTACACACTGCAACCAGTCTTTCGTGGACATGTCCGGATACGAAGAAGACGAAATCATTGGTCAACCCCACGCATTATTGCGTCATCCGGATATGCCGGCTGCTGCTTTCAAGGACTTGTGGGAAACCGTAAAGGAAGGAAAAAAGTGGCATGGCTATGTGAAAAACCTGCGCAAGGACGGTGGTTATTACTGGGTATATGCCACTGTCATTCCCAACGTGCGCAATGGCGAAATCGTGGGCTACACTTCCGTGCGCCGCAAGCCGTCCCAGAAGAAAATTGAAGACGCCATATCAACCTACGCTAGCATGAGCTGAGCCAATCGAGGAGAAAGAAACATGCCTTACCAATTCACCGTAAGCCCCGATTTTGGCCCTGATCAGCTGGCCAACTGGCATATATTCAACACCTGGCTGCAGCGGCAGTTGGCTATAGATATACACTTTGAAACTTTTGGCAGCTTTGATGCCCAGCGGCAGGCCATAAGCGAGGGAAAAGTCGATATTATTTATGCCAATCCTTATGATGCATCTTTCCTGGTAAGGGAAAAAGGCTTTGTTGCCGTCGCCAGCCCCCACCATTCTGATGAAACCACGGTTGCTGTACCGGCAGACAGTCCTGTAGACAGTATCGAGTCCCTGGAAGCAGGATGCCGTATTGCCCAGACTGATGATCCGGACATCAGCATGATGGGCATGATCCTTCTGGAGCCCGCCGATTTGCACAGCGGGAATACAAAAACCCTTGTTCAGGACAGCTATATTCAAGTAGCCAAGGCTCTGATCCAGAACAACGCAGATGTGGGTTTCTTTCTGAGTGATGCCTATGAAGGGCTTTCCAACCTGGTAAAGAGCCAGCTGAAGCCATTGGTGAGCAGCGATATTCAGATTGTATCCCATGCCCTGCTGCTAGGTCCCCCATTGCTCGACCGCAGGGAAGAACTCCAGGACAGACTCCAAGCCATGAGCGAACAGCCCCAGGGAAAAAACCTGCTGGACAGCCTGGGCTTCAAGGACTGGAAACCCGTCGATGAAGAGGAAATGGAATTCATGATCGACCTCATCGATGCCCTGGCCGCCTGAAGCCATTGAGTCGGGCGGGCCACATCTGGTCCGCCCTAACCGCTTAAACGACATCCTATGCCATGACCACAGCAGATGTACAGAAACCGCACAACGATGGCCAGACCCTCAGTATCAGCCCATCAACACACCCGGTTTTTCTTGTCCCGGAAGACAGTCGCCTGGTTCTGAGTCAGTCATCCGAAGACAGTCAGCTTGTTTCCTATCTGTGTCATGGCATTACCCGCAACCCCAAGGATCTGCGTGCGCACACGCGCCTGATCTACTTGCGTTTGAAGCAGAAAGACAGTACAGCCCTGTATACCGCTTTGCTGGACCTGTTCCTCGCGCTCGAAGACAAAGGGCTTTCTCTGCGGCAACACCTGCTGCGTCTGTGTACGTCACACCTACAGCCGCATCAACATCAGCTTCTTGCGGATAGCCTTGAGAAAGGATTGCATGCCGATGCACCTTTGCCCGATACAGGGCTCAGCCTGCTGCACAAAGGCATTGAATCCGATATTCTCCTGGTCACAAAGCCCTGTTCAAATCAGGAAAACTTGCCTGCAGACCCTGTTGCTGAAGCCTTGGCATGTCTGGAATACGGACAGATCGACCAGGCCCTGGATCTGCTTGAAACGGCAATGATGGTGGAACCCGGCAATGCTGTCATCCGCACCGAACTCCTGTCTATTTACAGACGCGGCGGAATGACAGAACGCTATCAAAAACAAACCCTGTCTATGCAACAAGCCGGCCACAGCCTGCCTTCTGACTGGTCTCTATAGGCTATTACAGCACCCGCTACACCTTTCCTCCGCAACAATTCCATTTCGCACTTCCGGCTTACTGGGTAACAAGACTACCTAATTTTCCGCCACCCATTCCTCATTATCACCACGGTTGAATCACCGCATAATACTCGCCATTGAAGATCTTCGAGAACCAGTTCCTTGACAACGGTTTTCCAAGACACCCTAAACAATGGCCCGGCCTCTGATACCAAGGAAACAGATCCTGCTCATGAAAAAAATGATTTCAAACCGCAAAACCACCCCCTTGTTGGTCAGCATGACTTTGCTGTTCAGCAGTTGGTCCAGCATGTCTGTTGCAACAGATTCCACTATCGATGATGCCATCAACAAGGCCGGCAAACAGCGCATGATCACCCAGCGTCTGTTGAAAGACTACGCTATGGTTGGCATGCATATGGATCTGGGCAATCCTGCCAAAGATCTCAAAAACTGCATTCAGGAATTTGATGCCATCCTTGCCGATCTTGAAGCCTTTTCCAGCGACAAGAAGGTTCAGGCCAGCCTGAAACATATCCAAACACTGTGGGAACCACTGAAAGCCACCCTGCAGAAAACCCCCACCAAAGCCAAAGCCGCCCAGCTGCAAACAGACCTGGACAAGTTGCTGGCAGCCTGCCAGGAAAACACCCGGATACTTACCGGACTATCCGGCAGTCAGCGGGGTGAAATCGTAGGCCTGTCTGGACGCCAGCGCATGCTCTCTCAGCGCATGGCGGCACTCTACATGCTCAAGGCCTGGAAAATCGATCAGATGCAATTTGCTGAAAAGCTCTCAACGTCCATGGACGAATTTAGCGCTGCGCACCAGCGCCTGGAAGCTTCACCCCTGACTACGGATGAAATTCACACCTTGCTGTCCAAAGTAAAAAAGTCCTATGCCTGGTTCGAAATGATGGGCAGGTCCAAGTCTGGCCGGGTGATTCCTTCTCTTATCAACAAATCCGCAAACAACATACTGGCTGATATGGACAAAGCCACCGCGTTGTACGCAGAAGCCAAGAAGTAATCTGCACAGAATAAAACTGGAGATGCAATCATGAAAAATCTCAACAAATTCCTTATAACGCTGCTTTCACTTGTTGCACTGTCTCTGGCTCCAGTAGCCAGCATTGCCAAACCAGCAGATTCCGGCACCGTCAGTCTTGCCCGCCTTATCGATATCGCAGGCAAGCAGCGCATGCTGTCGCAAAAGATCGCCAAGGCATATTTTTTCTATGGCCAGGGCATACGTGCTGACAAAACGCGCAAGCAGTTGTTCGACAGCATCAACGAGTTCGACCGCAATTTCAAAATCATCCGCAAATCCGTGGATAACCAGGGCGTTCAGGATATGCTGGTGTACATCGAAATGGCCAAAGATGAACTGGCGACCCTCGCCAAGCAGCCGTACAGCAAAGAGAACGCCTCCCTGGTACTGGACTACAGTGAAACCATGCTTGAAGGAAGCCAGGACATCGTATCCCGCCTGGAAGACATGTCCAAGCTGAAGAAAGAAGCTATCGTGGATCTGGCCGGCCGGCAGCGCATGCTCACCCAACGTATTGCCAAATACTATATTGCTTACCAGGCTGGATTCCGGGATCACAACACCGTAGAGCAGCTGAAAAAGGCTGTTAAAGAATTCGAAGACGCCCACGCCACTCTGCGCAAGGCCAAGCTGAATACGCCGGAAATCAAGGCAGAGCTGGTCAAGGTCGACCGTCTCTGGAAAGTGGTTGCCAAGTTCTACAAAGATGTTGAGCGGGGGGGGCTACCCGTGATCGTACTGGCCACCACAGACAACATCATGACCACCATGAACACCATCACTCACCAGTATGTGGAAGCCCTGGGTTCCTGAACCCGGCTGACTTTCTACCCAATCAACAACGGAGTAAGCACATGAAGCCTTCAATCATCATCGCCATAATCTTTTTGGTTATCCAGATCAATGTGCATGCAACCCTGGGTACCGTCCCGTATAACGGCCTGCAGCTCAACGGAGAACAACTGATCGAGGATCAGACTCTGTCCCTGGAATGGACCCGGGACGCCAATCTGGCCAAGACCTTGTGCAATAACCAGGATCCTCTGTGGATCGGTTTTGACCCCACCAAAGTGGTACAGGGCACGGGCCGCACCGGATCTGAAATCTGCACCGATGGTGGCCGGATGAACTGGTATGAAGCTCAAGCATGGCTGAAGCATCTGAATGACCACAACTACCTTGGGCACAGCAACTGGCGTCTGCCGGAAATTTCCTACCAGGATGCCAGTTGCTCCGACCAGGTCGTGTTGAGCAGTGCAGACGTTTCTGTATCTATCGGCCGCGGCTGCAAAAACGGCGAACCCGGCCACCTCAAGGCTGCCCTGAATGACTACCGGAACACATTCAAGAACTTTGGTGACCAAATCTACTGGTCCAGTACCGAGCTGGCTGCCGACAAAACCCTCGCAGGCGTGTTTGGTATCGAGAACGACTGGCAGGATGCAGAAGAAAAGACTTCCGATCTGCTGCCTGTCTGGCCGGTACACAGTTTGTAACCCGACCACTCTCTCCGGGTGCAAAAAAGCCGCCTGCTCTATCTGGAGCAGGCGGTTTCTTGGTCTTTAGCAGGACGATACACCCTTAGTGTTGCCAGCGTTATCGCCGGGATTTGTCACGGTGTAACCACAACTATGCCCCACTGACGCTGATCAGGCATCCTTCACAGACTCCCGGACTTCCAGCGCAGGACGTTCAAACTGGTCGCAACTGTAGTATGCCGCCAGGTACACATCCCGCTTCAGACAAAGCCCGTCATCAGCCCTTACCGAGGCCATTCCGGAACTCATGACCTTGAGGCCGGGAATAGCATTTTCCAGATATTCCGGTGTATTCCGAAAATGCTGACAATGCAGGCAAATTGCTCTGTTTACGCTCATGGTCTTTAGTCTCCGCAGTAATTGCCCGCCCGCTCTGGGGCGGGCGGGTGGCTTCTTTCAGTGACTGAGATTAGACCAATAGCTGGCGAATACCAGGGCGGAAAGTACAAAGCCCAACAGCACGTTCACCACCACCCCGGTGGTAAAAGCGAAGAACGGTTTGGTACCCGCCGAGGCCAACTCGCGGAAACGGGTGGTCAGCCCGATGGAGAAGAAGCAGAAGATGAATGCCCAGGTGCGTAGTGTCTTTACCGGACCCACCAGCTCGGGTTTGACCACTTTATTGTAATCACCGAAGCTGTAGCCCTGGGAAATGAAGGTTATCACCAGGGAAGCGATAACAAAGCCGATAACAAACTTCGGAAAGCGCCACCAGATCTCGGCCGGATTGGGTTTCTGGCCGGCTTTGCGTTCCCACTGCATGGTGGAGATGAGCGCCAGCACGAAGGCCCAGATGCCAATCCATATATCACGTCCCACCACCTTCATCAGGGTGAAAGCCCATACCGCGTCGTCCTGCTTGCCGGGAATATTCGGCAGGTTCTCGGCTACGTTACCGTAAGCCTGCGCAGCGGCAAAGCCGGCCGCGTCTGCGAACTCCGAGGTGCCCACCCAGGCACCGGCGACGCCGGCATGTAGCCCCAGCGCACGGGAGACCAGCGGCAGGAAGAAGATCATAACGATAGCCCACAGGATCACCATGGTGATGGCAATGGGAGCATGCTCCTTTTTCGCACCCACGGCGCCGGCAATGGCAATGGCCCCGGACACGCCACAGACCGCGCCTCCCGCACCCAGGGTTGCGCCAAGACGACGATCCAGACCCAGTTTCTTTGCGGTGAAGTAGATCACCAGGAAGGTGGTGATGGAAACGATGGATGCCTGTACGATGGCCACCGGACCCGCCCACACGATGAGGGTGAAGGGCAGGGTGGCGCCCAGCAGCACGATACCGATCTTGATGTAAAACTCAACCCGGAACCCCGTATCCATCCACCGCGGCAGACCAATAAGATTGGAGATAAGCATACCCAGCAGCAAGGCCACCAGAGGAGGCTCCAGATTGTAATGGTGGGCCTGACTCCAGGCGCCGATGATGAAGATCATCACAGAAAAAACAAACACAAATACGAAAGAAGGCAGGAACTCCGATAGTTTGTACCCCATGGCCTTTACCGCTGCCACAAAGATCAGAAGCCACATGAGGAACATGGCGAGATACTGAGGCAAATGAGCGGTCAAATGAGAAACCGCCTGGCCAATGCTGTCCCATTTGGCAGGTTTGATGGCAATCCACTTGATGGAACCGCCGTTGAGAAAGAAAATCACCGCCACGATGACGATGCCTAGGCCAACCCAGATGGCCCACCAGTCTTCTTTGAGCCAAAGCTCTTTCCATCCAACACTTTTCAACCGCAGATCATCCGCTTCTTCATCCCATTCCATCTGGGTTGGCGTCAGATCCGGTCCGTTTTTTTTCTCGTCTGTCATAACTAGTCTCCTTATTTGATGGCAATACTTACTATTATTATGGTTATCGCATTAGAAAATAGACCAGTTATCCGGATTTTTCAAATTGGACTTTGTGAATACCTCCAAACAGGAACAGGATTCCGTCAACATGGATCATGATCACAACGGACAGAAAAAACCCCCTACCGGAAAATCCGGCAGGGGGTTGGCTGGAATCGGCTTCCGGCAGGTTTACATCATACCACCCATGCCGCCCATTCCGCCCATGCCACCCATGTCCGGCATGGCTGACGCTGCTTCTTCCTTGGGCTCTTCCGCCACCATGCACTCGGTGGTAATCATCAGGCCGGCAACAGACGCCGCGTTTTGCAAAGCGCTGCGGGTCACCTTGGTGGGATCGAGGATACCCATATCGACCATATCGCCATATTCACCATTGCTGGCGTTATAGCCATAGTTGCCTTCGCCATTGGCCACTTCGTTCTGGACAACGGAAGGCTCGCCCCCGGCATTGGCCACGATCTGGCGCAGGGGCTCTTCCATGGCACGGCGGGTCAGAGTAATACCCACATTCTGATCTTCGTTGTCCCCTTCGAGATCAACAATCGCCCGCTCGGCGCGAACCAGAGCGACGCCACCACCAGGTACGATGCCTTCTTCTACAGCAGCCCGGGTAGCATGCAGCGCATCTTCCACACGGGCTTTCTTTTCCTTCATTTCCACTTCAGTAGCGGCGCCCACTTTGATCACGGCTACACCACCGGACAGCTTGGCCAGACGCTCCTGCAGTTTCTCACGATCATAGTCAGAAGAAGTTTCTTCCACTTGGGCACGAATCTGCTCGCAACGCGCCTTGATGTCGTCTGCGCTGCCAGCGCCATCGATAATGGTGGTTTCTTCTTTGGTGATGCTGACTTTCTTGGCGGTACCCAGATCATCCAGCGTGGCTTTTTCCAGAGAAAGGCCAACCTCTTCAGAAATCACCGTACCACCGGTGAGGATGGCAATATCCTGCAGCATGGCTTTGCGGCGGTCACCAAAACCGGGCGCCTTGACGGCTGCAACCTTCACGATGCCGCGCATGGTGTTGACCACCAGGGTGGCCAGCGCTTCACCTTCCACATCTTCGGCGACGATCACCAGCGGACGGCCCGCCTTGGCGACGGCTTCCAGCACGGGAAGCAGATCACGGATGTTGGAAATCTTCTTGTCGTGCAGCAGGATGAAGGGGTCTTCCATTTCCACGGTCATGCTTTGCTGATCGTTGACGAAGTACGGGGACAGATAACCGCGGTCGAATTGCATGCCTTCCACGACATCCAGTTCATTCTCCAAAGAAGTGCCTTCCTCGACAGTGATAACGCCTTCTTTACCAACCTTGTCCATAGCTTCCGCAATGATGTTGCCGATATTGGTATCGGAGTTTGCGGAGATAGAACCCACCTGGGCAATGGCCTTGGAATCCGCGCAGGGCTTGGACATCTCTTTGAGTTGCGCTACGGCAGCTTCGACCGCCTTGTCCATACCACGCTTCAGATCCATGGGGTTCATGCCCGCGGCAACCGCCTTCAGGCCCTCGCGCACCATGGCCTGGGCCAGAACGGTTGCGGTGGTGGTGCCATCGCCCGCCACGTCAGAGGTCTGGGAAGACACTTCCTTGACCATTTGCGCGCCCATGTTCTCGAATTTGTCGGACAGCTCGATCTCCTTGGCTACGGATACGCCATCCTTGGTGATGGTGGGAGCACCGAAGGATTTCTCCAGCACCACGTTGCGGCCCTTGGGACCGAGGGTTACTTTAACGGCATTTGCCAGGATGTTCACACCGGCCAGCATACGCTGACGGGCATCATCGCCAAATCTCACTTCTTTTGCAGACATGTTTCCACTTCCTTAAATCTTGTTGAATTCGTTACCGGGATTGATCATCCGGACCTCAGTCCTCGATCACACCCATGATGTCTTCTTCACGCATGACCAGCAGCTCTTCACCGCCAATCTTCACTTCCGTGCCGGAGTACTTTCCAAACAGCACCTTGTCACCCACTTTCACATCCAGGGGGCGCACGTCACCGTTTTCCAGGATCTTGCCGTTGCCCGCGGCAACGACTTCACCCTGAATGGGCTTTTCCGTAGCGCTGTCAGGAAGCACGATGCCACCGGGGCTGGTGTGCTCTTCTTCCGTGCGGCGGATGACCAGTCGATCATGCAATGGACGGATCTTCATAAATAAACTCCTAAAATCTTGTGTTTGTATGCAGGACAATCTTTGAGGGTGTTAGCACTCCCTCTTGGTGAGTGCTAATAATAGGGGCGGTTTATGGAAAGTCAACCCTGTTTGCAAGATCCGGGGGTGAAAACCCGGCGTCAGTCGTCCTCTTTCCGGTATTCTCCCTGGATGATGGTCACCCGGCGCATAGATTCCTGCTCCTCAGGCGTTCCCGATGGTGCTGGCGTAAGGGTGCCGCTGTTTCTGAGCACAGCCACGATCAAGCGGCGGCGCAAAGGAGGGATGAGCATAAGAAAACCGATGATGTCTGTTATGAATCCCGGGAATAAAAGCATCACCCCCGCCATCATCAATACAGCGCCTTCGAGCATTTCCAGAGCCGGCGCTTCGCCCCTGGCCAGAGTCTCCTGAACCCGTAGCAATACGGATACCCCCTGCAGACGCACCAGGGTAGCGCCAAGGATAGCCGTAAAGACACTTAATAATATGGTGGGCAGAGCGCCGATCTCGGAGCCTACTTCTATAAGTAGATAAAGCTCTGCCAGGGGAGCGCCCACCAACAGCAAGAGAAAAATTAATCCTGGATTCATCTTGCATACCTTGGGGCAAATTCGTTTAATTCAATGCTCGACAGAAAAACAAATGCCAATAACCGGTCTTCTGATTACCATGAACGAATCCGAGTACCTGCTGGTGCTGTGTACCTGTCCGCCCGGCAAAGCCGCTGAACATCTGGCACAATCACTGGTCGAAAGAAAACTGGCGGCCTGTGTGAATATTACCCGCCCCGTACTGTCCATATACCGCTGGAAGGACAGCTTGGAGAAAGACGAGGAGGCTCTGCTGTATATAAAGACCCATACAGCAAGCTGGTCCGCTCTGGAGCAGGCCATATTGGAACTGCATCCTTATGATTTACCTGAAATAATTGCCCTGCCACTGGCCAGGGGCAACCAACACTACCTGAACTGGGTAGGGGAAAACCTATGCGCCGACTGACTGCTTTGCTGTTGCTTCTCACCCTGAGTGCCGGACTATCCGCCGCGGAAGAGTTTCTCCAACCCGACCAGGCCTACAGCATCTCGGCTTCCACCAAAGGCGATAAAATCATTGTGCACTGGGATATTGCGGACGGCTACTATCTGTATCGTAACAAGTTCCGTTTCTCCAGCCACAATGACGCCATTTCCCTGGGCAGCCCGGATCTGCCTTCCGGCATCACCAAACAGGATCCCTTCTTCGGCGAGATAGAAATATACAAACACGGCGTGGATGTCGCCCTTCCCATCCATATCAAGGGCCCCAATCCCAATATGGTGGAAATAGAAGCCCGCTCCCAGGGCTGCGCCGAAGCCGGCATCTGTTATCCCCCCCACACCCAGAAGCTCCTGGTAGCCCTGGATGCCCTGGCGGATGAACCACCACCCGTAACCGCCCGGGCTGCCGAAGATGCCAAAGAGAATCTGGTGCAGGCAGGGGGCTCCCAGGTGGAATCCATCGCTCCCCAGTCCAGCCCGGCGGAAAAAACCTCTGAACCTTCACCTCTGGACGCACTGGGCGCCCTGGGTGATGATCTGGGTCTGGAAGAAGACGGCATCCTCAAACCCGACCAGGCCTACCGGCCCCTGGTGGAATCTCCGGACGGCAAAACACTGAAGGTACACTGGGAGATCGCCGACGGCACCTACCTGTACGAGGACAAGATCCAGGTCAGCATTCAGGGTGACGGCGTCAGCCTGGGCCAGTACAAGCTGCCACAACCTAAAATCAAGCACGATTCCATCAAACCTGACGGCAGCGTTGGCGATGTGGCTGTTTTCGTGCACAACCTGGACTTGAACATTCCCCTGCTGCGCAGCAATACGGCCAGTACGGAAACCACCGTAACCCTCAAATACCAGGGCTGCGCCGAGAGAGGCATTTGCTATCCGCCACAGAAAAAGCAGTTCAAGCTGCAACTGCCCGCCGCCAGCGGTGCCACCCTGATCAAAGACATCCCTGCTGCTGCGCCCCCACCTGCACAACAATCCTCAGCGCAAAACCCAGGGGCACAGGATACGGCTCCCGCGGAACAATCCGAGCAGGATCAGATCGCCTCCATGCTGAAAAACAACAGCGCCTGGCTGATCGTCCTCTTTTTCTTCGGCCTGGGTCTGCTGCTGGCATTCACACCCTGCGTATTCCCCATGATCCCCATCCTGTCGGGCATCATTGCCGGACAGGGCAGCAACATCACCACCCGCCGGGCCTTCACCCTGTCCCTGGTGTATGTGCTGGCCATGGCGGTCACTTACACCATCGTGGGTGTACTGGCCGGGCTGTTCGGCGCCAGCTTCAATCTCACTGCCGCTTTCCAGAATCCCTGGATACTCAGCGCCTTTGCCCTGCTGTTCGTGCTTCTGGCCTTGTCCATGTTCGGCTTCTACGAGCTGCAACTGCCCGCCAGCTGGCAGAGCAAGCTGAGCGAAATCAGCAACCGGCAAAAAGGCGGTGAACTGGGTGGCGTCGCCATCATGGGGCTGCTCTCGGCATTGATCGTGGGTCCCTGCGTGGCGCCACCCCTGGCGGGCGCACTTATTTATATAGGACAAACGGGTGATGGCCTTCTTGGCGGGGTCGCCCTGTTCGCCATGGCCATGGGCATGGGTGCGCCGCTTATCGCTATCGGCACCTCTGCGGGAAAACTGTTGCCCAAGGCGGGTGGATGGATGGATGCGGTAAAGGCCGTGTTCGGCGTCATGATGCTGGGGCTGGCCATCACCATGCTTGAACGCTTCCTGCCCCCGATGTATCCCATGGCGCTGTGGGGCATTCTGCTCATTGTCTCTGCCGTGTATATGGGGGCCATGCGCCAGTTACCGCCGGAAGCCTCCGGCTGGAGCAAACTCTGGAAAGGCCTGGGCATGGTGCTGCTCATCTATGGCGCCCTGTTCCTGGTGGGGGTGGCCGCCAACGGCAAGGACACGGTGCAGCCCCTGCGCGGCCTGGCCATTGGCGGTGGAGGCAGCCAGCAAGCCAGCCACCTGCAGTTCAAACGCATCAAGAATGTCTCTGACCTGCAAAGGGAATTGGCCAGAGCCAAGGCGGCCGGCAAACCGGTCATGCTGGATTTCTACGCAGACTGGTGCATCTACTGTAAACAAATGGAAAAGAATGTCTTCAATGAACCTGCCGTAGTTGCCGCTATGAGCAATTTCGTGCTGCTGCAGGCGGATGTCACCGACCAGGACGAACAGGACAAGGCGCTCATGAAGCATGTGGATATTCCTGCACCTCCCGCCATGCTGTTCTGGGGGCGCGACGGTCTTGAAATCAATCATCTGCGGCTCATGGGCTATATGAATATGAGCGACTTCCTGGCTCATATCCGCAAGGTGCCCTGATGCGCACGCGGCAGTTTCTCACCCTGGCCCTGTCCGGGGTGCTGGTAGGCGCCCTGGCGGGGGGATTGTGGAAATGGCAGCAGCGGGAACATCCTGTAGCGGCCGACCACAACGGACCGGGCATACAGCTGCCCGACTTTACCCTCCCCGGCCTGGATAAAAGTCCCTGGCGCTCCGAGGAATGGCGCAACAAGATACTGGTGATCAATTTCTGGGCGACCTGGTGTACTCCCTGCGTGCGGGAAATGCCTTTGCTGAACCGCTTGCAGATGGCCTATGCGGACAAGGATGTGATGTTTGTGGGCATTGCCGTGGATGATGCAGAAGCGGTGCAAACCTTTGTCCGGGAGCACAAAATCAGCTTTCCCATACTCCTGGGAGAAACCCGCGCCATGGCGCTGATGAAGCTCCTGGGCGACCGGTTCAATGCTCTGCCCTTTACCATAGTGGCCGATCATGGCGGCGCTATCGTCATGCGGCGATTTGGGGAGATCAGCGAACAGGAGCTTACCTCCCTCCTTGATAAAGTCACTCTGGGTCACTGACAGAAGCCCTTTCCATACAGGCTTCGGGAGTATCCGTCATAAAACTGGACATTCAGGGGATATTGGCGCAAAATTTACCAAATTCAGCGCCGTATCAGCGCATTTACCGACAAGTTCAACGCTAAATCCGACTCCATGTTCAGAATCCTGGTACTAAACGGCCCGAATCTCAACCTGCTGGGAACCCGGGAGCCCGGTCACTACGGCAGCGACACCCTGGCGGACGTGGAAAAACGCCTGCAGGAACAAGCAGCAACCCAAGGCGCCAAAGTGGATTTTTTCCAATCCAACGCCGAGTTTGAACTTGTTGACAGAATTCATCAGGCAGGCCGTGATGCCGAGGATTTCATCCTCATCAATCCCGCCGCCTTCACTCACACCAGCGTTGCCCTGCGCGACGCCTTGCTGGGTGTGAACATTCCCTTTATAGAGGTGCATCTATCCAACGTTTTCGCCCGCGAAAGCTTCCGCCACCATTCCTATTTTTCCGACGTGGCGGTCGGCGTAATCAGCGGGCTGGGCGCCCACGGCTACGAACTGGCCCTGCAGGCAGCCCTTCGACGACTTGGCGCACCCACAAACAAACAGGCTTGAATTCATGGACATACGCAAGGTAAAGAAACTTATCGAACTTCTCGAAGCTTCGGATATCGCGGAAATCGAGATTCATGAGGGTGAGGAATCCGTGCGCATCAGCCGCCACGGCACCCTGCCCCCTCCTCCCGCAGCCGCCGCGCCCGTAGCTGTGGCCGCTGCTCCAGCCCCTGCCGCTGCAGCAGCCGAAACTCCAGAAAAAACGGAGCCGGAACTGGAGGGCCATATTATTCGTTCGCCCATGGTGGGCACTTTCTACCGCGCTCCCAACCCCGGCGCCAAGCCCTTTGTCACCGAAGGCCAATCCGTCAAGGCCGGTGAAACCCTGTGCATTATCGAGGCCATGAAGATACTCAACCAGATCGAATCCGACAAAACCGGAGTGGTCAAGCGCATCCTGGTGGAGAACGGCCAGCCAGTGGAATACAACCAGCCCCTGTTCATCATCGAGTGAGGCCCAGGCCATGATTGAAAAGATCGTCATCGCCAACCGGGGCGAAATCGCCTTGCGCATTCAACGCGCCTGCCGGGAACTGGGCATCAAGACCGTTGCCGTACATTCCGAGGCTGACCGGGATCTCAAGCATGTCCGCCTCGCGGACGAATCCGTATGCATAGGCCCGGCCTCTTCCGCAGACAGTTATCTGAACGTGCCGGCACTCATCAGTGCAGCAGAAGTCACCGACGCCCA
>JALWRH010000006.1 GCA_026994195.1 Sedimenticola sp.
AGATCTTTCATAGTCTTACTCCTGATTCCGGGTTTGATCCTCAACAACGCGAATGTCATTGAGTAACGAGAAGGATTTTTCAAAGAAACATGAGGCCACCATGAGCCTTTTTCAACAATTCAACAGCATTCCTGATGGCGGGGAAACGAGTTCCGGACTCAGGGCACTTCCTTGAGTTCCCGGATTTTCTTCAGTAACTGTGGCGTATCCCATTCCCGGCCTCCCACGGCACGGTATACTTTGCGGCCCCACTGATCCACGACGAAGGTGGTGGGTAATCCTCTTACCTTCCAGGATTCGCTGACGCTGGAGTCAGTATCCAGCAGTATGGGGAATTCCACGGGATAACTGGCTGTAAACTCAAAAATGGCATCTTCGTCTTCGCCCACATCGACCGCCAGCATCATGACGCCTTCCTCCCTGAGTTGCTCCCAGGCGCGTTGCATGGAGGGCATTTCCGCACGGCAGGGGGGGCACCAGGTGGCCCAGAAGTTGACGATGACCACCCTGCCTTTCAAGTCACTGAACCGGTAACTGTTTCCATCTACATCCTTGAGATTGAAATTGGGAGCTGCGGGCTTATCTTCGAGCAGGGTGAGTCCCCGGCCCGTGGCGCCAACCTGCCCCTGCAGCAACAGGGACAACAGCAGGATATAGAACATTCTTTTCATGATGAAGGTTTCTCCACGACTTCCGGCGCGCATTGCAGTCCGGGGATCACAGTTTCCAATGGCTTGCCGTCCAACAGGATCTTGAGATGCAGATCAAATGTCTCACCCGGCGGCAGACCATACACGGTCATACCCCAATTGTAGTCGCCAGGTTCGAAATGCTGAACCGTCGGCATGAGCGACCAGTTCAAGCCGATACGGGCCGGGGCAGGAATATCCTTCCTTTCCTGGAACTGTTGCTTCCATATCTCCCGGACTTTCATGCCACTCTCCTGGCCATTGTGCACGACTTTCCACTGGCGCAGATCAAAGTCCATGGGCAAGCTGCCGTCATTGCGGAACATGGAACCAAAAAAGCAGGAGGTCGCCAGCGCATCAGCAGCATCCCGGGGGAAACCCTTGGCCATGACATATGCGCGGGTCTGGTCGGGCAGGCGCTGCACCAGGCGCAGGGAAACGCCTTGATGGGACCACTTCCAGGTTCGCAGTCCGGTATTCCTGCCCACTTCAACCGTTGTCTCAGTCATGGCGGTGCCACTCAGAAGCATCAGCAGTCCTGTCAGCCACCCCCGACAACGCACCTCAGCCCACGCCTCCTGTTTCGACCTGGTGGCCCTGAAGCCGCCATTCCGGAAGACCGCCATCAAAACGGGAAGCGGTGTGCCCTCTTTCCCGGAGCATGGCCACTGCATCAAAAGCCAACACACAGTGAGGTCCCCGACAGTAGGCTACAATTTCCTTGTCCGGATCCAATTCATTGAGACGTTGCTCCAACTCTGCCAGGGGAATGCTGATGGCGCCGGGTATATGTGCGGTGGCATATTCCTCGTGTGGCCGCACATCCACCACTGTAACCAGACCATCCCTGACCCTGGAAAGCAGTTCCTTGGCCGGCAGGGGTTCGAGCTTGTCTTTCACTTCAAGATAGGTCTGGATCAGTTGGCTCACATCAGCGATATGCCGTTCAGCCACCTCGCGCAAGGAATTGAAGAGCAACGAGACATCATCACCACTGATTCGATAGAACACCCTCTTCCCTGCCTTTCTGGATGACACCAGACCAGCCTGCCGCAGTTGCTGCAAATGCTGGGAAGTATTGGCAACCGTCAGTCCTGAAAGCCGCGCCAGCTCATCCACGCTGCGCTCGGACTGAGCCAGGAACTCCAGCAATTCCAGACGGTGTCCATTGCTCATGGCTCTTGCCACCCGGGCGAACTGGGCAAACAGAGCCTTCTTGAAGTTTTCTTCCGGCATGGTGGTCGACAACATGTCCAGTATTCGATAGATTTCTTGAATGATACCTGAAGGTGAGCAATGCCGCATGCCAAACCCAGCGCTCCTGATCTTTGTCTACAATGCCGACAGTGGTATGTTCAACACCCTTGCGGATATCGGCCATAAGATTTTTTCCCCCGAAAGCTATGCTTGCGCCCTGTGTGCCATTACTCACAGCTACTTTCGTGAACGCAAAGAATGGCGTCATTTCATAGAATCCCTGCCTGTGCCCTGCCGGTTTATGCACCGCGATGAATTTCGCCGGGAATACCCCGGACAACAAGAGAAGTTGCCAGCGATTTTCAAGGTGCAGGGTGATACGTTACGCTCATGCGTCAGCGCCAAACAGTTGGAAACCTGCGATAATATGGAGCTTCTGAAAAAACTGATCATGAACTCCTGCATCAGGGACTGAAACATGCGCTTGCTGGCAATTTTTTTGGTGCTTCTTTTGAGCAGCGTCCAGGCCGAAGAAACACGCATCAGCTACGACGGCACACAGCTGCGGGCAAACCTCGAGAAAAGCGACAACTGGCCCGAGGGGCCAATGGTTCTCATCACCCACGGCACCCTCGCCCACAACCGTATGGAAATCATCAACACCCTGCAGGAACTGTTCACCGAGAACGGTATCAGCAGCCTTGCCATCAATCTGAGTCTGGGCCTGAACAACCGCCCCAGCAGCATGTATGACTGCACAACGCCGCACACCCACAAGCATACAGATGCCATTCAGGAGATTGGCGCCTGGGTACAATGGCTCAAGCATGAAGGCGTAAAGAACATTGTATTGCTAGGTCATTCACGCGGTGGCAATCAAACGGCCTGGTATGCAGCAGAGCAAGCGGACAGCAGTGTATCCGGAGTGATTCTTCTGGCCCCACAGACCTGGTCTGCCGAGTATGCGGCAAAAGACTATGAAAAGCGTTATGGAAAATCCCTACAGCCCATTCTCGACAAAGTGCTTTCTCTGGTCAAGGCAGGCAAAGGCAAGAAAATGCTCGAACACGTGGACTTCATTTACTGCAAAGATACCACTGTAAGCGCCGAGGCCTTCGTCAGTTACTATCAGGCTGATCAGCGCCTGGACACGCCCTATCTTCTTTCCAGAATCAAACTGCCCGTGCTGCTGTTCGTGGGAACTGAAGACAAAGTGGTTAGCGGGCTGCAGAAAAAGCTGGATCAGCTTCCCCGGCGGCCTGCAAACTTGGAAACAATCATCTTAGAGGGAGCTGACCATTTCTTCCGGGATCTATACGCGGAAGACGTGGTGGACAAGGCACTGGAATTCATCAGTAACAAAGCACAATCGGAACATTGATCATGAAAAAATCGCTAGCGCTGTCTTCACTGCTGCTATGCCTGGCGGGTAACGCACTGGCTGACTACATCACCCTAGATGAAAGCGAAACATACGGAGATACCCGCTGGGGCGCCATACCCTATGCTTTCAGCACAGAGACCCTGGGTACGGCCGTTGGCGCAGCTGCCTATATCGGCGGCATAGGGCAGCCCCAGTCCAGCCTGGTGGGCGCCGCCTTTACGACAAGCAACGATTCCTGGCTCATGGCCGGGGCACTGAACAATTTCCGTTTCGATAACATGGAGCGCTGGTTCTTCGACATCTATGCACAGGGCAGCCACTTCACCGACCAGCGCTTCTATGACAGTACCCACCGGCTTACTTCCAGCACTTCGGGGAGCAATGATTCCTCTCCCGACGACTTTGTTTCCGGCACAAGCAACGATCTTCATGTAGAGATAAGCGCCCGCTATGTCCTCCCCATTGGAGCGGGCAAGGATCATCCACTGACCGTGTTCAAGACCCGCAGGGGCATGCTGTACACGGCGCCCACCGGCGGTTCCGCATGGAACCCTTTAGCCAGTGGCAAAACTCTGCTTGGCGGCAAGTACTTCTACCGCTACAGGGATCTGCAGAAAATTGACGACGAAGATCTGATCAAGGCGAATACCAATGGCCTGGAACTGTGGCTGGACTACAACAACACGGATTTTCTGCCCAATGCTTCCTATGGCAGCCGTCAGAAGCTCACCATCACACAGGATTTTGGATGGGGTGACAGCGCCAACAGCTGGACAAACCTGGAACTGGATTTGAGCAAGTACCTGGATCTGGGCACATCTGACTGGTTTCGCCAGCAGGTGCTGGCCCTGAATTTCTGGACATCCCACACTCCCACCTGGAAAGTGGACAAAGAAACCGGCTTTGTCGATCACCGCCCGCCGCCGGGTTTTGGCTCTGAACTGGGAGGATACGACCGCATGCGCGCCTATCCCCAGGGCCGCTTTCATGACAAATCAGCGGTCTATTACACGGCGGAAATGCGGCTTATGCCCAGGATCAACGGCCTGGACAGCCTGCCCCTGCTCAAGTACCTGGAAATCGACTGGTGGCAGGTGGTCGCCTTCGTGGAGGCTGGCCGGGTATCGCGCAAATATGATGCAGATCTGTACTTCAAGGATCTTAAATGGGATGCTGGCCTGAGTTTCCGCATCATGGCTTTTCGCGTGCCCCTGCGCCTGGACTGGGCGATATCCGACGAAGATTATTCCATCTGGGCCATGTACAAACAACCGTTTGCCCGTTGATAGAGCAGCTGTAGAATACCCTCTTCTTACCTTTCAACACGGAATCTCAGCATGGGAATCTTCCGCTACATCGTACCCTTCATCCTTGTATGCATTGGCGCAGTCCTGATGGCCAAGGGCTATCAGGACTGGCAGGTATCCAGGGCAATGGTGGACAGCTCCGTGGAAACGGAGGGAACCATCGTACGCAATGCGCCCTATATGTCCACCAAGGCGGGCAAGGCTTCCTCTCTGATGTATTTTCCCGAAGTCAGGTTCACCACCAAGGAAGGCCGGACAGTGCAGTTCACTTCTTCCGTCACCAGCCGGGCTGATCACTATAAACCCGGAGACAAGGTGAGGGTCTATTATCAGGCGGACAAACCCAAGGACGCGTTCATTGGCTCTTTTGGCCATCTATGGTCAGTGGCCCTGATCTTTGCCCTGTCCGGCATCATGGTGACGGCATTTGCTGCCTGGTTTTTCTGGAAAGCTAGGGTTGGTTGGGAAAAAGAAGATGAAAACTAACCAGGACTGTAATTTTAGCCTGAGTTCTGTAGTGCAAACTATTTAAGAATCTGCGCCACTTCCTCGAGCTCCGCCAAAAGCTGGCGAATGATCTGGTGGCTTTGACTCTTGTCTTCCTGGGCGTCCTGGCCGTCCAGCTTCTGGCGTGCGCCGCCAATGGTGAATCCCTGCTCATACAGCAGGCTGCGAATCTGGCGAATCATGATCACGTCGTGGCGCTGGTAATAGCGGCGGTTACCCCGGCGCTTGACGGGTTTGAGCTGGGGAAATTCCTGCTCCCAGTAGCGCAGCACATGGGGTTTGACCTGGCACAGTTCGCTTACTTCACCAATGGTGAAGTAGCGCTTACCTGGTATCGGAGGTAATTCTACGGCGCTACTGTTCGGGTCCAGCATAGGTTTCCACTCGTGCTTTGAGTTTTTGTCCAGGACGGAAAGTGACTACCCGCCTTGCACTTACAAGAATTTCTTCACCTGTTTTAGGATTCCTTCCAGGACGCGGGTTTTTCTCACGCAGATCGAAGTTGCCAAATCCGGACAGTTTGACCTGCTGACCATTTTCCAGGGCGCCCCGTATCTCTTCAAAAAAGAGTTCAACCAGCCCCTTGGCTTCACGTTTGTTCAATCCCAGTTCATCGAACAGGGCTTCGGCCATTTTTGCCTTGGTCAGTGACATACTCTTCAATCCCGCAGTTTGGCTGACAGTTCGGTACGAAGCGCCTCAAGCACGGCCTCCACGGCCCGGTCTGTCTCTTCATCAGTAAGAGTGTGAGAATAATCCTGTAAAATCAAGCTTAAAGCAAGACTTTTTAGACCTGAGTCTATATTGTCCCCAGTATAGACGTCAAATATGCGAATGTCTCGCACAATTTTTGGCGCTGCTTTTCTGGCGACGCTCTCTACCTCGGTCCAGGTCAGGTCACGATCCACCAACACGGCCAGATCCCGCCGGATGGCAGGATAGCGCGAAACCGCCTCATAAGCAGGAATACGCCCTTCTTCCAGTCCCTGCAGACGGATCTGGAACAGAAAAACATTACCGGGAATATCCATTTTGGACTGCAGGGCCGGATGCAGCATGCCCAGTCGCCCGATTTCTTCCCCATTGCGCAGGATGACGGCAGACTGTCCGGGGTGCAGGGCACTGTCTTTTGCCGGCAGGAATTCAAAACTGTGTGGATCATCCACCCTGCCCAGCACAGCTTCCAGATCGCCTTTCAGGTCATAATAATCCACTTTTCCCGGTGCGTTGTTCCATTTTTCCGGCAGCTTGTCGCCATAGATCAGGCCGGCAAACATTTCCGGCTGGCGGATGTCTTCGCCTTCTGCCAGGAATATCTGCCCGGTCTCGAAAAGGCGTACCCTGTCCTGCTGCCGGGCCAGGTTGTATTGCAAGGTGGACAGCAGCCCGGGCCAGAGGCTGGCGCGCATGACTGACATATCCGCAGAAATAGGATTGGCCAGACGGATCTGCTTGGCCTCCGGCGTCAGCATTTCCGCCAGTTCCGGAGAAATGAAGCTGTAGGTCACCACTTCCTGGTAGTCACGATCCACGAGAAGATCCTTGATGCGATCCAGATGCAGGGCGGCTTCCGGCACGCCTTGCACGCTGACCGGCGCGGAAGACAGATTCTCCGGGATGTTGGCGTAGCCGTAGATGCGGCCGATTTCTTCCACCAGATCAGCTTCAATGGCGATATCGAAACGCCAGCTGGGGGCCTGAACCCGCCAGCCATCTTCCACGGCTTCCACTTTCATGCCCAGGCGCACGAGAATATCGCTGATGGTGGCATCATCGATTTCCACCCCCAGGATGCGGGGCACCTGGCGGCGGCGCAAATGAATCTCCGGGGTGCCGGGAAGCTGATCTTCGGCCACGGCCTCCACCACGGGGCCTGCCTCCCCGCCGACAATATGCAGGAGCAGATCCGTGGCGCGTTCCAGGGCGCTTTTTTGCAGCTGCCAGTCCACGCCCCTTTCGAAACGGTGCGAGGAATCCGTATGCAGGCCGTAGGCGCGGGCCTTGCCGATAATGGCCGTGGGGCTGAAGAAGGCGGATTCCAGCAGAACATCGCGGGTGGTTGCCACCACGCCGGAGGCCTCGCCGCCCATGATGCCCGCCAGGGCCAGGGGCTTTTCATCATCAGCAATGAGCAGGGTGTCAGGCTGTATTTCCACTTCACTGCCATCGAGCAGGGAGAGCTTTTCGCCGGCCCTTGCAAGCCGCACATGAATACCACCGGACAGTTTGTCCAGATCAAATCCATGCATGGGTTGACCCAGCTCTATCATCACATAGTTGGTGACATCCACCACCGGGCTGATGGAACGGATGCCGCTGCGGCGCAGCCTTTCCACCATCCACAGAGGTGTTTCAGCCTGGGCGTCTATGCCACGCACGATGCGGCACAGATAACGGGGACAGGCGTCGGGCGCTTCCAGGCTGACGGTTTGTCGTGCATCCGTGCTGGCGGGTATGTCCTGGATCTCCCAGTTCTTCACTTCCGTGGCGTAGATCACGCCCACGTCCCGGGCGATGCCGGCAATGCTCAGGCAATCACCCCGGTCTGGCGTGAGATCCACGTCGATGAGCTGGTCGTCGAGCTGCAAATAGGCGCGAAAATCCTCGCCCACGGGCGCATCCTGCGGCAGGGGCATGATGCCATCGGAAGCGTCGGCCAGTCCCAGCTCGGCGGCGGAACAGATCATGCCGTGGGATTCCTGCCCCCGCAGCTTGGCCTTCTTGATCTTGAAACCGCCGGGGAGCACGGCGCCCACGGTGGCCACGGGCACTTTCATGTCCGCCGCCACATTCTTCGCGCCACAAACGATTTGCACCGGCGCCTCGGCCCCGATGTCCACCTGGCAGACGGACAGTTTGTCCGCGTCGGGATGGCGCTGACAGTCCAGCACCTTGCCTACCACCACGCCGCTGAATGCGGGTGCGGCGGGGCTCACCCCATCCACTTCCAGGCCGGCCATGCTCAGGGCGTCGGCGAGCGCTTGGGTGTTTGCCTGGGGATTCACCCAGTCGCGTAACCAGGATTCACTAAATTGCATGATGCTGTTTCCCTAGTTGAATATTCAGGTGAACTGGCGCAGAAAGCGCAGGTCGTTTTCGAAGAACAGGCGCAGGTCGTTGACCCCGTAGCGCAGCATGGTCAGACGCTCCACGCCCATGCCGAAGGCATAGCCCGTGTATTTTTCCGTATCTATGCCCACGTGGCGGAACACTTCAGGATGGATCATGCCGCAGCCCAGGACCTCCAGCCAGCCCGTGTGACTGCATACCCGGCAACCTTCGCCGGCGCACATAACGCACTCCATGTCCACTTCCGCCGAGGGCTCGGTGAAGGGAAAATAGGAAGGCCGGAAACGCACTTTCAGGTCCTGCTCGAAGAAGGCCTTGAGAAAACTGTGCAGTATGCCCTTGAGATCCGCGAAGGTAACATGCTCATCCACCATGAAGCCTTCCACCTGGTGGAACATGGGGGTATGAGTGACGTCGGAATCACAACGATACACCCGTCCCGGCGCTATCACCTTCAGGGGGGGCTGGGCATCTTTCATTACCCTGACCTGCACCGGCGATGTGTGGGTGCGCAGCAGGCGGTGGGCGTCGAAGTAGAAAGTATCATGCATGGCCCGCGCCGGATGGTGAGCAGGAATGTTCAGGGCCTCGAAGTTGTGATAATCGTCCTCGATCTCGGGGCCTTCCGCCACGCTGAAACCGGCGCTGCCGAAGATTTCCTGTATGCGCCGCATAGTGCGTGTCACGGGATGCAGGCTGCCGCTGTCCGGGCCGCGCCCGGGCAGGGTCACATCGATGCGCTCTGCGGCCAGGCGGGCTTCCAGGGCAGCATCCTCCAGGGTCTGCTTGCGGGCTTCAATGGCCTGCTGCAGGGCCTGCTTGGCCTTGTTGATGGCCTGCCCGGCCTTGGGCCGCTCTTCCTTGGAGAGCTTGCCCAGCTGCTTGAGCTGTTCAGTAAAACGCCCGGTCTTGCCCAGCCAGGCC
>JALWRH010000007.1 GCA_026994195.1 Sedimenticola sp.
CCATAGAATGCACGGGCCGCCGCCGGGTCGGTGGTCATCAGCTCATTCCAGCAAAAACGGCCATGTTCGGGCATATCACTCATCTTCTTTCTCCTTTGGGGTTAACGAGTCTCCACTATACTCCCCTGCTGCTGACAGCCTGCTGTCAGCATCCTGCCCGCCAGGGCGGGACAGCAGCGCGCCAAAACCCTGCTCTCCCGCGCAGGTCAGCACCAGGCCCCGGCGGGCGCGGGTCATGCCTACATACAGGAGCCGGGCATCGGCCTGCAGCCGTTCTTCTTCCACCCCCAGGCACTGGGTGCCCACCAGGATCACATGATCGAACTCCAATCCCTTGCTGCTGTGCAGGGTCATAAGGGTGATCTGGCCGGCATTCGGATCATAGGCGGTTTTGTACTGCCGGGCGGCCAGCCACTGGAAAGGAAGGTCCGCTTCACGCAGCAGCCGGGACAGTTCCCGGCCATAGCCCTGGCCGGGATAGAGGATGGCCATATCGCCAAGAGCAACGCCAGCCTCGCCCCATTTGCGGATACAGTAAAGGACGAAGCGCATCTCCTCCGCCCGACTGGCGCACTGTCTGAACAGGGGCTCGGGCCCGCTGCTGCCGGCACCCTCAGGCTCCACCACGGGCACATGATCCTCGTCCGTGTGTTTGGGATCCAGGTAACGCCGGGCGAAATCATAGGCGTAACGCAGAATCTCCCGGGTATTGCGGTAATTCAGGCGCAAAACGGTGGTGCGGCCCTTGGCCTGTATGCCCACGCTGCTCAGGGAAAAGCCCAGGCCCTGCTTCTTGCGGTAGATGGACTGGGCGTCGTCGTAGAGCAGCAGCAGGGAATTGCTTTCCGGGTCGATCATCTGGGTCACCAGCTTCAGCCACTCGGGTTCGAAGTCATGACCTTCATCGATGAGCAAAGCGCCATACTGGGCCCGGGGAATCCTTCCGCCCTCCACGGCCTGGATCACGCTTTGCACCTGCCGCTCCCACACAGGCTGCTCCGACTCCAGCAGGGGCACATGATAAGTCTTGAGCTGCTGGGCGCACCAGTCGTGGAAGTGATAGATCTGCACCTGGGCGCCAATACCCCGGGTGCTGATATAGGCCCGCAGCCGCGCCGCCAGGGTGATATTGAAACAAAGCACCAGGATGGGCTTGCGCAGGGTGCCGGCGAGATGTACGCAGCGGTAGCCCAGGATCAGGGTCTTGCCCGACCCGGCCACGCCGTGAATCACCCGGTGACCTTCCCCCAGGCTGCGGGCCAGCTGTTCCTGCTGGATATCCAGAATGCGGATGATGTCATCAGGCGCCGGCGGCGTGGGTTCGTCCTCTTCCTCCTGACCTTCGAACAGATTACCGGTCACGCCCTCGCCGATTCTTATTTCGGGAAACAGGTGCCAGCGGATGCGATCGATCTGCGGCAGGGTCAGGGGCTTGCCGAAGCTGTAGTTGAACATGCCCCAGAGCCGTTCCTGGAATTCCTCCGCGTCGGTTCCCTCCCTGATCTCGTCCTGGTAGATCATCAGATGATCTGGCAGCAGGCTCTCTCTGGCGTCGTCAGGAATCGCTTTGCAAATCTGCTTGCGGGTGATCCGGGTGAACACCACACCCCATCCCCAGGGAAGAATGAGTTTGCCCTGATGCGCCTTGTCCTGCTGGGTGAGATGAGGGTCCCGGGCCAGGCGGTTCACCACCTGATAGGTGTAGGCCCGCACCTGTTCCAGGGGGTGAGGACAGGTCACCAGGCCATTGGCCGTGAGCAAACTGACATCCGTCTTGCTGATGCGTTTCAAGGTGGAAGGTTTCCAGTCTTTGACCTCCAGGAACAGCAGCCCCCGGCCTGGATGCAGAATGATGAAATCCGGATAGCGGCGCTGCCGTCCCACGGGAATGTCATACCAGACCAGGTAATCGTCCTCCAGCAGCTCCTTCAGGCGCCGGGCCACGCGCTTCTCTCCGGCGGTCATGCGCGCCAGGGTATGGCGGTTGAGGGGCGGGATGATCTCAGCCATGGTTTTCCCTTTCCGCCTGGCGGGCGAAGCGCAACAGCAGCCGCGACAGATAGTATTCACTGGCGGGCGAATAACCACCTTCTTCCCGGTAGATAGTGAGCATGCGCTGTAGAGCCGGTCCGGGCCGGCGGGCGAACACCAGGGCCGCCACCTTGGGCCGGTTACGCCTGTATCCCCGGATATCCGTGCGGCACTGCAGATACAGATTCTGGGCACCTGCCAATTTCAAAAAGCTGTCCACGGCATGGGTGGGCAGCAGCAGATGGAACAATCCTTCAGGCGTCAGCAGCCTGTCCACGGCAGCCAACAGATCCTGGCGCGGCAGACTGTCATCGTGGCGCGCCTGCTGTCTTGCCGCATCCGACGATTTGCTGTGGTTCTGAAAAAAAGGCGGGTTGCAGACCACCAGGTCGAATCTTTCGGTCGCCTTCCCGGCAACATCACGGATATCCGCCCGCAGCGCCATCAGCCGTTCCCGCCAGGGACTTTGGCGAAAGTTGAAATCCGCTTCTTCCGCGGCGGCGGGATCCAGCTCCACGGCGGTCACCGAAGCCGCCCCCGACTGAGCCAGAATCAGGGCCAGCAGCCCCGTGCCGGCGCCGATATCCAGGGCGCGCTCGCCCCCAGCCACCGGCGCCATGGCGCCGAACAGGGTGGCATCGGTGCAGACCTTCATGGCTGTCTGCACCTGCCGTACGGAAAACTGCTGGAAGTGAAAAAATGACATCAATCAGGAACGCGCAACAAATCAAGATAACCGCCATCGCGCAGTTTCATGGCCTCTGTCACGGCGGCCTCGCCGAACATCTCCCTGGCCTGGGCAAGCTCCCCTTCACTTTCCGCATCCAGCACCCGCAACAGCTGTATCCAGTGTTCCCGCAGGGTGCGCACACGCCTCGGCTGCAGGCCTTGTTCCCGGCGGCGGCGGGCGGCCTCCAGCTGCAGCTGATGCCGGGCCTGTTCCAGCTGCGGCTTCAGGGGCAGGGACAGGTCGAACATCAGCCCCATGTGCGCCGGCCCCGGCTCCAGGCCATCATCCGGCAGCACCGGCAGCGGCGCCTCGGCCCGGGGCCGCCAGCTCAGACGGCCCTCGCCCACGGGGTCGTCGTCCCTGGGATCCGGAGGAAATTTGTGAAAGCCCCAGCGCGCCCCCAGGGCGCATTCGATGAGCACCTTGTCCTGATCGATGCGGCACTCCCCGTCCACGCATTCACTGGCGGGCACCCAGGCCCGGGGGTCGTTCTTCCAGGCGCAGAAATCCCGGTTCGGCGGCTTGCCATAGGCGGCCTCCAGAGCTTTCCAAGTATTCCAGAAAGCCTGCCACTCCCGCTGGTAGTCCGGATGACGGCGCAGGAATTCCCAGGCCCACTGAGCACTGGTCAGACGTTCACAGAACGCATAAGCTAGAGGGTCTTTCCAGTCAGGATGAAGCATGACGCCTTATGAAGATTACGGAACCGCCACCATTATTGCATATGATGCAGCGTCTCATTGCCGAACCCTCTGTGAGCAGTGTCAGCACCGAATGGGACCAGCCCAATGTGCGCGTTATCGATCTGCTTGCCGACTGGCTGAAAGATATGGGATTTGCCGTGCGCAAGCTGCCCGTGCCGGATCACCCGGGAAAGTTCAACCTGGTGGCCAGCGCAGGCAGCGGCTCCGATGGCCTGGTACTGTCAGGACACACGGACACCGTGCCCTTCGATGAAAGCCGCTGGCGCAGCGATCCTTTCGCCCTCACAGAACGGGACAACCGCCTCTATGGCCTGGGCAGCACAGACATGAAAGGTTTTTTCGCTCTGGTGCTGGAAGCGCTGCGCGGACTGGATCTGTCGAAGCTGAAACATCCCTTGGTGATTCTTGCCACGGCGGACGAGGAAAGCTCCATGAGCGGCGCCCGGGCCCTGGCGGACAGCGGCCAGGCCCTGGGTCGGCATGCGATCATCGGCGAACCCACCAGCCTCAGACCCATCCGCATGCACAAGGGGATCGCCATGGAATGCATCCGCGTCACCGGCCGCTCCGGCCATTCCAGCAACCCGGCCCTGGGCAACAACGCTCTGGAGGGCATGAGCCTGGTGCTGAAAGAGATCATGGATTGGCGCCGGGAACTGGGACAACGCCACAGTCATCCCCAGTTCGAGGTAGCGGTTCCCACAGTCAACCTGGGACACATCCACGGCGGCGACAACCCCAACCGCATCTGCGGCCAGTGCGAACTGCACATCGATATCCGTCCCCTGCCGGGCATGGATCTGGACGAACTGCGCGGCGAGCTGGACAGGCGTCTGGCCATGGTGCTCCAACCCACGGGCCTGAGCCTGGAACGGGAATCCATGTTTGGTGGCGTTCCCGCCTTGGAAACCCCCGCCTCAGCAGAAATCGTGCGCAGTGCCGAGCAACTCACCGGTCACACCGCTGAGGCGGTTGCTTTCGGCACAGAGGGGCCTTTCCTGCAACGGATGGGCATGGATACGGTCATCCTGGGACCGGGCAGCATCGATCAGGCCCACCAGCCTGACGAATTCTTGAGCATGGACCAGATCCAGCCCGGTATCCAGATCATCCAGCAACTCGTTCATCGTTTCTGCATGACCTGATATGATGGCCCCATGAACATGGATGCCAACAACTTCGTCTGCTGGTTCCGCCAGGCCTCACCCTATATCCACGCCCACCGGGGCAGCACCGTAGTGCTGGCTTTTGGTGGCGAAGCAGTGCAGGAGGCGGACTTCGACAAGCTCATCCACGATATCGCCCTGCTCCACAGCCTGGGGCTGCGTCTAGTGCTGGTGCATGGCACCCGCCCGCAGATCGAGGAGCGCCTCAAGCTGCGCAAGGCGAACATGCAGGTGGTCAACGGCATGCGCGTCACCGACGAGCACGCCCTGCTGTGCGTCAAGGAAGCCGCGGGGACGGTGCGTGTGGAGATCGAGGCCCTGCTCTCCACGGGCCTGGCCAACTCCCCCATGGCCGGGGCGCAGATCGCCGTGGATTCGGGCAACTTCGTCACCGCCAAGCCCCTGGGCATCATCGATGGCGTGGACTACCAGCATACGGGGGAAGTGCGGCGCATCAACACCGCGGCCATGAAACAGCGCCTGGACGCCGGCGCCATGGTACTGGTCTCTCCCCTGGGTTATTCGCCCACCGGGGAGGTATTCAATCTCAACGCCGCCGACGTGGCCGCCGCCATCGCCCGGGAACTGCACGCGGACAAGCTTATATTCCTCACGGACAACAAGCTCACGGACAGCCACCGCCAGGTTATCGAGAGCATGGTTCCCCGGGAAGTGGACGCCTTGCTCAAACGCCGCAGATCCCTGGACGAACAGTTGCAGCGCGTATTGCGCAACGCCGCCCAGGCTTGCCGCAACGGCGTGGCCCGGGCGCATATCCTGCCCCGGCGCCAGGACGGCGTTCTGTTGACAGAGCTGTTCACCCGGGACGGCGCGGGCACTCTGGTCACACCGGAACGCTGGGAAACCCTGCGCCAGGCGCGCATCGACGACGTGAGCGGCATCCTGGAACTCATCAAGCCCCTGGAAGAAGCGGGGGTGCTGGTGCGCCGCTCCCGGGAGTACCTGGAAAACGAAATCAGCCAGTTCAGCGTCATCGAACGCGACGGCGCCATCATTGCCTGCGCGGCCCTGTACCCCTTTGAAAAAGAAAAGATGGCGGAGCTGGCCTGCCTGGTGGTGCATTCTGACTACCGCCAGGGAGGAAGAGGTGATCAACTCCTGGAGCATGTACGCCAGCAGGCCAGGAACCTGGGCATGGAAAAGCTGTTCGTGCTCACCACCCGCACGGCCCACTGGTTCCGGGAACGGGGCTTCAGCAGCGCCGATGTCTCGCAACTACCCGGAAAGAAGAAAGACCTCTACAACTGGCAGCGCAACGCCAGAATGCTGATTCTTCCCCTGGAGGCATGATGAAGCTGCCCCTGGCCGCGCTGGTCGCCTTCAACCTGCTTTCCCTGGCAATCGCCCTGTTCATGGGCTGGGACCCGGCCCGTATCCTGTTCCTGTACTGGGCGGAGAACGTGGTCGTGGCCCTGTGGCAGATCCCGCGCTTCTTCGTAGCCGAAAGCAACCATCCAGACGCCGGCTATAAACTGCCCAACCGGGTGTTCATGACAGTTTTCTTCCTTTTCCACTATGGCATCTTCACCTTCGTTCATGGCATGCTGGTTTTTTCCCTGTTCCTGAATCAGGAGATGACGCAGAATGCCGTCATAAACCTGGTGACCGGCACCCCCGGGCTGCCTCTGGCGCTTCTGGGACTGCTGCTCAGTCATGGCGTGCAGTTCTTCTCTGACCTGGCCAACGGCACCGCCACTACCACGCCTCTGAACCAGGTCATGGCCCAGCCCTACAAGCGCATCGTGGTGTTGCATCTGGTGGTGCTGCTGAGCGGCGCCCTGCTCATGTTCCTGCCCTATCCCATGACCAGCCTGGTGCTCCTGGCGGTAATCAAAACCGGCATGGATGTCTATATGGATCGCAAGCAAATGAAACGACAGGAAATCCCTGCCAATGTCGCACAGTTCTAAAAAAGCCGTCATCACCGCCATCATCTCCAACGCCCTGGTGACGGCGATCAAGTTCATTGCCGCCATTCTCAGCGGATCAGCCTCCATGGCCAACGAGGCGGTGCATAGTCTCATGGATACCCTCAACCAGGGATTCCTGTTCCTGGGGCTGCGGGAAAGCGAGAAACCTGCAGACACCGTTTACGCCTTTGGCCACGGCCAGAAGAAATATCTGTGGAACCTGTGGTCCGCCATCGGCCTGTTTTCCATCGGTGCCGGTCTGGGCCTGTCCCATGCCTGGCACAGTTGGGAAGGGTTGGGAAGCCACCAGATCATAGAAACGGCCAGCCTGTTTGGCCATGAAGTCAGCACCCTATGGATCAACTTGAGCGTGCTGGGTGCGGGCTTTCTCCTGGAAGGCTATTCCTTCACTGTAGCCATGAGAGAGTTTCTCCTGCGCATGCGCGCCTCCGGAGAGAAGAACCCCCTGGCCTACCTGGTGAAAGCCGAAGATCCCACCCTCATGGCCATCGTCCTGGAAGACTCCGCCGCCATGCTCGGCCTGACTCTGGCCGCCTTGGGAATCATTCTCACCGCGGCAACAGGCCATGCGGAATACGACATCATTTTCTCTGCTCTGATCGCCATCATGCTCGGCGGCATTGCTTTTTACCTCAGCTTTATCAACATGCGTTTTCTTGCGGACATGCGCGACATGGAAGCCGAGTATCTGTTCCAGGACATCATCGAGGACCACCCTGAGCTGGAGCGCTACCACGACCTGCGCTCCATCATCATCGATGAACAGAACACTGTGCTTATCGCAGAGATCGAACTGAAGGAAGAAGCCATGATCAACGGCTTGCGTCACAAAATCGATGCAGCAGCGGGACAAATCCTGCAACAGCTCACCGCCAACCCGTCCCAGCGGGAACAGCTGCAGCAATACGCCAAAGACCGCGCCGCCGTGGAAGTCATCATCGGCCGCGCCGAACGCATCATCGACGAGATCGAACAGGACATCAAAGCCAAGCTGCCCCGTGTCAGTCACATTACATTGGAAGTGGAAGGCGTATGTGCCGGGACACCACCGGAGGAAGAAGGCAAGGAGCAACCCGCCTAATCCAATGAAACTTTTTCATCTCTGGGTCATGAACAAGGCCCTGGACTGACAACTCCTAGGCGAAGAACAGAAGCTGAACCAGGCCCTGTATGCCACACCGATTCGCAGCCAGGAAGGTTACACACCCATGCCCGAACAAAACCCGATACACAAGAAAGCTTCCTTGGTCATGTTGTTGCTGGTTTCGCAAACCGCCAGCGCCGCAGCCTACAAATGCGAGACGCCCAAGGGTATCGAATATTCCGACCGGCTCTGCCCCGGCGCCAGGGAAATGCACTTTGCGCCCGCGCCACCCCTGCCACAGCCCCAGCCCCGGCGCCTGACCATTATCGACAATAGCCGCCCGCATCATCACTATGACAATAACCGACGGGCCGCTTTACGCGCATCGGCGCGAAAACTGGAACAGCAAAACGCCCGCCTCCGGCAACAGGTCAACCGACTGCGGCAACGCAAGGAACAGGAACTGGCCAATGCGGCCCTCACCCATCCCGAACGCATGGCAGCCATCAATCTCTACTGGAACGGCAAAATCGACGCCCTGGAACGGGAATACGACCGCAACCTGAATCAGATCAACCGCCTACAGGACATGACCAAGAGGCCGGGCCACTGACGTTCGAGTAAGGGGGTAGCTCCGGAACCCATCTTGATGCCCTTCCATTGCCGTGTCACTATTGTTTCATGAGGCTGTATGGATATTATTTGGCAGTGTATGGCGCAACCATGCTGGCGCCCATGGCGTTGCTCATGGGGAACTATTTATTGCTGGGCATTGCCATCGTTTCATCCATTGCGGCCACAATCAAAATCTTTTTGTATGATCCCATGGGCGACACAGAATGACCCTGAACATAACCCCCAACATCTGGCGTGGAAAACTCGACCGTTTTTTGAACATAGCCACGCTCCCCGCAACCTTACTGGGCATCTTCGTGCTGTTTTTTTCTGTTGACGACCCAGTCGGCTTTCTGTTGGGCTGGGTTCTGATGGCGATGTTTACCGTTGGGACCATTGGCGTCATCATCATCGTTGCCAGCGCATTGCTGCGATAACGCCTTGGAGCGGGAGTAAGGGGTCGGAGTCAAATCAGGGTAATGTCACGCAAATTCAATGACCTGAGTGAATTTGACTCCGCCCCCTGAAGTTCAATAACCTGACCCGGCCTTGACTGAAATTACCGAAAACAAAGTGAACAGACGCCTATCCGTGGCCCCCATGCTGGATTGGACGGACCGATATTGCCGGTATTTTCACCGACTCCTCAGCCGCCACACCCTGCTCTATACGGAGATGCTCACCACCGGCGCCCTGCTGCACAACGAGCCAGCGCGTTTCCTGGA
>JALWRH010000008.1 GCA_026994195.1 Sedimenticola sp.
GAAAGGCTGTTGTTCAACGGCAACTTTCTGCTGCCATGAGCACGGCCTGGTTCGCACAGCGGGAGCGCAGTTCCACGTTCTGGCTCAAAGTGATCATCTGGATTGCCCGGCACCTGGGGCGCCGGGTAGCCCGCGGATTGCTTTACCCCATTACCGGCTATTTCGTGATCAGTTCTCCGGCCACCCGCAAGGCATCCAGAAACTTCTTGCAAAGAGTGCTTGATCATCCCCCCGGCTGGCAGGATGTTTATCGCCACCATCATTGTTTTGCCAGCGTTATTCTGGACCGGGTGTTTCTGCTGGCGGGCCGGGAGTCTCTGCTGGACATACAGGTAGAGGGATACGAGATGGCTTTAGAGCAACTGGCCAAAGGCAGGGGCGCCATTCTGCTGGGATCCCATCTGGGCAGTTTCGAAGCCCTGCGTGTTCTGGGCATGTACGATGCCGGGTTGTCCCTCAAAGTGTTGATGATCGTCGAACACAACCAAATGATCACGCGCATGTTGAATCTGCTCAACCCGGAGGTGGCCCGGACGGTGATTCCCGTGGGACAGCCGGACACCTTTCTGAGAGTGAAGGAAGCTCTGGATCAGGGGGAAATGGTGGGGATGCTGGGAGACCGGGTGGTGGACAGGGAAAAACAGCTGTGCTGTGATTTTCTGGGGGAAACGGCGGGATTTCCCACCGGTCCCATGCAGCTGGCTGTGGCCCTCAAGGTGCCGGTGATCATGTTCTATGGTATCTATGAAGGAGGCAACCGCTACCGCGTGTATTTTGAGTTGCTCACCCCGGGTTTCCAGGGGCCGCGGGAGGAACGGCAGGCGGCGATTCAGGAGCTGGTGTGCCGCTATGCCCGACATCTTGAAGCCAAGGCCAGGATGGCGCCATACAACTGGTTCAACTTCTATGATTACTGGCGACAATGAATGACCGGCTCATGAATACCGCTGTCACGGCATGGATGGGCGCACGCAAAGCCGGGCTGGCGCCAGTATTGCTAGGGGCCGGAATCCTTTTTTACCTGTCCCTCCTGTCCCCGCTGCAGGCCGGGGAAGGGCTGCAGGGGCTGATGGATAGGCTGGCAAGCGCCGGTGGAACCGAGGTGTCTTTCGTGGAAGAAAAACATCTGGATATGCTGGATGTGCCCCTGATCCAGAAAGGACGCCTCCGTTTCATCCCGCCGGATCGATTCGAGCGGGTACTCGAAGGTCCTGGTGGAGGCCGTTTCGTGATCGACGGGCAACGGGTATTGCAACAACAGGGGGATACACGCCGGGAGTTGGATCTGGAGCAGTTACCTGCGGTGCAGGCCTTTGCCGCATCTTTCGGTGCGACCCTGCGCGGTGACCTGGAGATGCTGCAGAAGTACTATGAGATCAACTTTGATGACACAGCGGATACCTGGGTGCTGGAACTGTTGCCCAAAGATCCGCGCTTGCAGCGATTCGTGACCCGGATCGTGCTCAGGGGGCAGGGTGGCCTGGTGAAACGTATGGAAGTGTATGAAGTGAACGGCGACTGGTCTGATATGAGGCTGTTGTATGAATAGTCTGGCCTCTCCCAGCCCTGCCTTCTGGTGGATCAGGTGACGGCCCGGCGTCTGGGGCTGGTTTTGCTGGCGGTGATTCTTCTGGCGGCGCTGGCGCAGCTGTTCTTCCGCACCCCTGTACAGACCGACATGAGCGCATTCATGCCCCATGATCGTGATCGGCTGCAAACCCTGCTGCAGTCACAGCTTGAACAGGGGCCGGCAGCGAGAGTCTGGCTGCTGGCGTTGCGTGGCGGTTCTGCCGAAGTCCTGGCCGGAGCCAGCCGGCTGTTTTCCCACAAGGCCAGGAAATCCGGCCGTTTCAGCCAAGTGCTCAATGGCCAACAGCAGCTGGATGACGCCACCCGCAAGCTGCTTTCTACCTACCGCTATCTGCTCAGCGACCGTTTGCAGCCGGACAGTTACAGTGTCGAAGGTTTGCACCGGCTGTTTCTTGGTTTGCTGGAAATCCTGCGCAGCCCCCTGTCCACCTTCAGCAAGACCCTGGCGCCCCGGGATCCCGGTGGTGAGAGCCTGTATCTGCTGCAGAAGTTGATGCCAAAAACCGGCGCGGTGCGCCTGGAACAGGGCGTGTGGATGGACCGGGAAGGGACGGCTGCATTGCTCCTGCTGCAATCCCGGGTTTCAGGAACGGACCTGGATGCCCAGTTGACCCTGCAGCAGGAGATGAGCCGCTGGCTGGAGGCTGTCCGGGAAGAAACCGGGATAAAAGGCCTGAAGATCCAGTTTGCCGGGGTGCCGGCCCTCAGCCTGGAAACCCGCCAGCGTATCCGCGATGCCAGCACGCGCCTCGGTGCGCTGGCGGGAGGGATCATGCTGCTGTACATGTTCCTGGTATTCCGCAGTCCGCGCAGGGTGCTGATGACTGCCTTGCCTTTGCTGACAGGGGTAATCTTTGGCGCTGCGGTGGTGTCTCTCTGTTTTGACGGCATTCACGGCATCACCCTGGCGTTTGGCATCACCCTGCTGGGTGTGGCCATCGACTACCCCATTCACCTGCTGACACATCAGCACCCCGGGGAACCTCTGGGGCGCACCATGAAACGTATCCGGCCTACCCTGTTTCAGGGGGTGGTGAGCACGGTGCTGGGATTCTCGATCATGTTGTGGAGTGATTTTCCCGGATTGGTTCAGCTGGGGCTGTTCTCCATCAGTGGACTGTTCATGGCTGCCTGGGTGACGGACTTCGTCCTGCCCCGGTTTGGGCGCGATAGCGCTCCCGGGGAACTGCCCCTGCTGCAGCATGTGCCCGGAAGCACCGGACAGGCTGGAGTGCGTATCCAGCTGGTGCTGGTGGTGCTCATACTGGGGCTTTTTATCTGGACCCTGCAGGATGAGCCGGTCTGGTCCCGGGACATCCGTTCTCTCAGTCCTGTGCCTCAGGAGATCAAGGAACAGGACGGGCGCCTGCGTGCTGCCATGGGCGCTGCCGATCCCTCAGCGGTGTTGCTGGTGGAAGGAAGGGACGCCCAGGATGTGCTGCGGCGTGAGGAATCCTTGCAGCCGAAATTACAGAAGGCCGTTGAGCAGGGCTTGCTCCGGGGCGTGGAATCCGCCGCCCGGCTGCTGCCCAGCATCCAGCGGCAACAGGAGCGTCAGTCCTGGATTCCTGCACGCCAGGAACTGGTTCTGCGCCTGGAAACGGCATTGGCTGATCTGCCTTTCAAGCCTGGGGTGTTTGCCCCTTTCATCGATGACCTGGATCACAGCCGCTCCCTGGTTCCACTCACCCCGGTTTCTCTGCAAGGTACTCCCCTGTATCTGCGTCTGCAGGCCCTGCTGCTGCCCACGTCCGAAGCTGTCATTGGGGTCATGCCCCTGGTAGGCTCCCGGGATTTGCCGCGGCTTTCGAACTTGCTGGGAAGTGCTGCCGGAGAAGGCGTCTGGGTGTTCGATATTCCCCGGGAAACCGCCCGCATGATGGCGGATTTTCGGGACGATATGGTACGCAAGGCCGGCTGGGCCGTCCTGGCCATCGTTGTGCTGCTGGCGGCCTGGCTCAGGGACTGGCGGCGTTGCCTGGCTGTACTGCTGCCGGTGAGCCTGGCGGTGCTGGTGTCCGTGGTGGCCGTGCTGCGACTGGGGCAGGGAATGAACCTGTTCCATATTGTGGGATTGTTACTGGTGACTGGCATCGGTCTGGATTATGCTTTGTTTTTTTCCCGCAAGGTGGTTTCTGCGGACGAGCAGCGGCGCACCCTGTATGGGCTGGTGATCTGCTGCCTGTCCACAGTGACCGTGTTCGCATTGTTGGGCCTGTCCGGAATTCCTGTGCTCCAGGCTATCGGCATCACCGTGGCGGTGGGCTGCCTGGCGGCATTTCTGTTGTCCTGGCTGCTGGCCCGGCCTGCGTCCCAACCCCTTGCCTGTCCGTGATAGAACAATGAAACGAGCTCTACAGTTGACGGCCTACACCCTGACCACTGCGCTTGGCCCGGGGCTGCAGGTGCAGGAGGAAGCCTTGCGTTCCGGGCGCAGTGGACTGCGCCCCTGTGATCTGGATGGCGTGGATCTTTCCACCTGGATTGGCCGGGTGTCTGGTGTGGAGGAAACAGCCTTGCCAGAGGGGCTGGAAGCCTACCAGTGCCGCAATCATCAGCTCGCCTGGCTGGGACTCAACCAGGATGCCTTTGTCACGGCCGTGACCCGGGCCGCTGAAGAATATGGGGCGCATCGTGTGGGGGTGTTCATGGGCACTTCCACATCAGGTGTCCAGCAGATGGAAAGGGCCTATGAGGAATCCGCAGGGGGCGAGCTTCCGGACAGTTTCAACTACCGGACCACACAGAACATCTATTCCCTGGGGGATTTCGTCTCCCGCGCACTGGGGCTGAATGGTCCAGTGCAGGTGATCTCCACCGCCTGTTCTTCCAGCGCCAAAGTGTTTGCCGCCGCGTATCGGCATATGCAGGCAGGCTTCTGCGACTGCGCAGTGGTTGGCGGCGTGGACAGCCTGTGCAAGATGACCCTGTACGGTTTCAATTCCCTGCAACTGGTGTCATCGCACCCCTGCCGTCCGGCGGATGCCGGGCGGGATGGCCTCAGTATCGGTGAAGCGGCAGGATTTGCCCTGCTGGAGTGGGAGAAGCCCCAACATCGGGGCGTGAGCCTCATGGGATACGGCGAGAGTTCCGATGCTTACCATATGTCCAGTCCGCATCCCGAAGGACTGGGGGCGGCCATGGCCATGGGGCGGGCTCTGGCGTCAGCCGGACTGAAGGAATCGGATATCCACTATGTCAATCTGCATGGTACGGCCACGCCCGCCAATGATCTCTCTGAAGACAGGGCCATGATGCGTCTGTTCGACGAGGCGCTCCCCTGTTCGTCCACCAAAGGATTTACCGGCCATACCCTGGGCGCCGCGGGTATGGTGGAAGCCATTTATTGCGCTCTGGTCTTGCATCACCAATACCTGCCACTCAGCGCGCAGACCCGTTCCATCGATGAACGTATCAAAAGCAATGTTTTGCTCGAAGGCCGGGAACAGCAGGTTCGCCAGGTCATGAGCAATTCCTTTGGCTTTGGCGGCAGCAATATCAGCCTTGTTTTCGGGAGCCGGGCATGAACGCAGTCATTGCCGGAATCGGCCTGGTCATGCCGGGAGTGGATGGCTGGGAGCAGGCCAGGAAAGTGCTCTCTGGGAAGGCAGTGGATCTGGGTCAGTCTTTACCCGCCATGGCCCGGAACCTGTTGCCGGCCAACGAACGGCGGCGTACCACACGGCTGATACAAATGGCCCTGCATGTGGCGGAACAGGCCCTGGAAGGGCTGCCAGGCGATTTCTCCAGTGTGTTTGCATCATCCTGTGGCGACCTGGAGATCGTTGACAAGATCATGTCTGCCCTGACCCTGCCGGGTAAGCCTGTTTCACCTACCCAGTTTCACAACTCCGTACACAACGCGCCAGCGGGATATTGGTCCATTCTGGCCGGATCCAACATGCCTTCCACCAGTATTTCGGCCTGGAACGAGAGTTTTTCCGCAGGTCTGGTGGAAGCCCTGAGCCAGCTGGGCACTGAGCACCACTCCGTGCTTTTGGTCAGCTACGACCTGCCGGGTCCACAGCGTCTGCACAAGCACCGGCCGGTGTGCCAACCTTTTGCCACAGCCCTGTTGCTCACCACCCGGGAGGAAGGTCCGGCGTTGAAACTGGCCGTGGAACCCCCGGGGTATGCCCAGGTCAGCACCCTGGATGAGCCTGGCTGGGAAGCCCTGAGAAAGGACAACCCGGCAGCGCGTTCGCTGCCCCTGCTGCAGCAACTGGCCCGGGGCAAGCCGGGGCGGATATTCCTGCCCTATACAAGCGGACAGTTGCTCAGGGTTGATCTGGAGCCATGAAGCTGGACAAGGCAGACATCTGTGCGCTGCTTCCCCATGCCGGGAGCATGTGTCTGATCGATGAAGTGATCTCCTGGGATGACACGGGTATTTTGTGCCGTGCCAGGTTGCACAAGCACCCGGACAACCCCTTGCGCGACAAGCAGGGCCTAGCCGCCATCAATGGCGTGGAGTATGCTGCCCAGGCCCTGGCTTTGCAGGCGGCGCTGGCCGCCGGGGAAGCGCAGACAGCAGGATCGGGGTATCTCGTGGCCATAAAGGATCTGTCCTGGAACCTGAGGCTACTGGATGAGGCCGGGGGGGCTTTGCAGATTGAAGCGACGGTGCTCATGCGCAGTGAAACGGCCATGATAGGCGCTTTTGAACTCATGGTGTCCGGCAGGAGCCTGATGCGGGGACGCTTGACGGTGATGAACGGGGGGTGAGCATGGAAAAGAAGCGGGCGCTGGTTACGGGCGGGAGTGGGGATATTGGTGCGGCCATCTGTCTGGAACTGGCTCGGCAGGGACTTCATGTGTTGGTGCATTGCAACCGCAACCGGGAGCGGGCCGAATCCGTGGCCGGAGACATTCTCAGCGCGGGCGGCTCTGCTGAAGCCGCGTGCTTCGATCTGGCCGACGGAGCGAGTTGCCAGTCTGCCATCGAGGACATGTTGCAGGCTGGCGCCATACAGGTGCTGGTGACAAATGCGGGTGTCCATGATGATGCGCCATTGGCGGGCATGGGTTTCGAGCGCTGGGAACAGGTCATCGATATCAACCTGCATGGCTTCCACCGGGTATGCCAGCCCCTGCTCCTGCCCATGATGCGTACCCGCTGGGGCAGGGTCATCGCCATCTCATCCATTGCCGGGCAGGCCGGTAACCGGGGGCAGGCCAACTATGCCGCGGCCAAGGCTGGCTTGCACGGAGCGGTCAAGAGCCTTTCCATCGAGCTGGCTTCACGGGGGATTACCGCCAATGTGGTGGCGCCTGGCATTATTGCTGGCCAGATGAGTGATGGCCTTTTCGACGCGGCATTCATCAAACAGAACGTGCCGGCCGGAAGAATGGGCCGTCCGGAGGAAGTGGCAGCGCTGGTAGCGTTTCTGGCGTCTCCGCAGGCAAGTTATGTGAGCGGCCAGGTCATTGGCGTCAATGGCGGCATGTATTGAAGGAACCTCTGATTCGCTTTGATGCGCCGGCACTCCATCAGCCGGTTTCTGATGCGTCCCGCGCATTGCGCACATAATTATCCGGAATCAGAATGGTCGGCTGCCGCTGGGTTTCGTCACGCCATGGAAAATCAAGGTTGTAGTGCAGCCCGCGGCTTTCCCGGCGGTGCTGGGCGGAGAGAATGATAAGTTCAGCCACGTCTGCCAGGTTACGCAGTTCCAGCAGGTCATTGGTGACACGGAAGTTGCTGTAGTATTCCCTGATCTCATGCTGCAGCAGGTTGATGCGCCGTCGGGCTCTGGCCAAGCGCTTGTTGCGCCGCACGATACCCACGTAATCCCACATGAAACGGCGCAATTCCTCCCAGTTGTGAGCGACCACCACTTCCTCGTCCGAGTCCCTGACCCGGCTTTCATCCCAATGGGGCAGGGGGGGGAGAGGGTCGCTGTTGTCCGGCAACTGCTGTGCGATATCTTTGGCGGCGAGTTCACTGAACACCAGGCATTCGAGCAATGAATTGCTCGCCATGCGATTGGCGCCGTGCAAGCCGGTGTAAGCCGTTTCTCCGACGGCATAGAGCCCCTGGATATCGGTGCGCGCCTTGCGGTCGGTCCAGATGCCGCCACAGGTATAGTGGGCGGCTGGTACCACGGGGATGGGTTCCCGGGTGATGTCCACGCCAAATTCCAGGCAGCGCTCGTAGATGGTTGGGAAATGCTCCCGGACAAAGCTGGCATCCCGGTGGCTGATATCCAGATACACATTGTCCAGACCCTGTTTCTTCATTTCATTGTCGATGGCCCTGGCGACGATATCCCTGGGCGCCAGTTCAGCGCGCTCATCATATTTGTCCATGAAGCGTTGTCCATCTGGCAGAACCAGCTTTCCCCCTTCACCGCGGACGGCCTCGGTGATGAGAAATGACTTTGCATCCGGGTGATACAGGCAAGTGGGGTGGAACTGGATGAATTCCATGTTCGCCACCCGGCAACCGGCGCGCCAGCCCATGGCGATTCCATCCCCGGTGGCGACATCCGGATTGCTCGTGTACAGGTAGACCTTGTTGGAGCCGCCCGTGGCCAGGATCACAAAGCGTGCGCCCATGGTCTTGACCCTGTCGTTCTTCAAATCCAGAAGATAAGCGCCATGACATCGGCGCGCCTGGCGACCGTCTCCCCGGGGCGTGCAGATCAGGTCGATGGCAATATGATGCTCCAGAAGGTCGATGTTGGGTTGATGGCGGGCCTGATCCTCCAGGCTCAATTCCACGACCTTGCCTGTGGCGTCTGCGGCGTGAATCACCCTGCGATGGCTGTGCCCACCCTCGCGGGTGAGGTGATAACCGGAGGAGCCTGTGGGTGGCTGCTGGGTGAACTCCACGCCCTGGTTCAGCAGCCAGCGGATGTTCTGCGGACCGTGTTCCACAACCAGCTTGACAACATCTTCATCGCACAGGTCAGCGCCAGCCTCCAGGGTGTCCTGGATGTGTGACTCCATGGAGTCGGCCTCGTCCAGAACCGCGGATATGCCTCCCTGGGCATAGAGCGTATTGCCTTCCTTGAGTTCACGCTTGGAAATCACGGCGATCCGTGCATTTTCCGGCAGGCGCAGGGCCAGGCTGAGGCCTGCAGCGCCGCTGCCGATAATTAGGACATCATAATCGTAATTTTTTGACATAATAGGGCCTGACCAACCACCTGCTCCCATTTCCCCAGGGAGACTGCAATAAAGGAAGCCTTGAACTCAGTCATGAACACGCCGTTTGCATCCAGGAATCTTGACAACAGTGTTGAAAATTCTGCGAATGGTCCTCTATTCGTTGGGAATTCCGCCTTGTCGCCAGGTTTTCTGCACACAATCTGTGTCATCCAGACCTACAGTGTTTCCTAAAGTATTCATGAAGCAGAACTTTATGACAATAAGCATGTCACATTGGCATAAGAGAAGAAAGCCATGGGGACGTGGCCCAGGGAGTATGCCATGACCTCGAGCGCCGAAGCCGACCTCAGGTTGGTGGAAAAAGTAAAAAAAGGCGATAAAAAGGCTTTTGACCTGCTGGTTCTGAAATACCAGCAGAAGGTGGCAAACATTGTCTCGCGCTACATTCATGACAGCAGCGAGGTATTTGATGTCAGCCAGGAGGCTTTCATCAAGGCGTACCGGGCGCTGCCCAAGTTTCGTGGTGACAGCGCGTTTTATACTTGGCTGTATCGTATTGCCATCAATACCGCCAAGAATCACCTGGCCGCCAAAGGGCGCAGGCCCCCATCTGACGATGTGGAGGCGGCGACTGCGGAACAATTGGATTCCGGCACCCGCTTGAAGGAGTTCGATACGCCGGAACACCTGTTGCTGCAGGATGAAATAGCCCGTACGATTCGGGATGCCCTCAACGAGCTGCCTGATGATTTGCGTACCGCTATCAGTTTGCGGGAACTGGAAGGATTGAGTTATGAGGAGATTGCCCAGGCCATGGACTGCCCTATTGGCACCGTACGTTCACGTATCTTTCGTGCGCGAGATGCCATTGAAAAAAGATTGAGACCCCTGTTGAGTTAGGAAAGCGAGAATACACACCATGCCTGAAAACGGAAACAACTTGCAAAAAGACCTGCTGTCAGCGCTCATCGACAATGAACTCGAAGAGCTGGAAATGCTCAAGGCGAGTCATGAAATCAGCCGGAATCCGGATTTGCGGGATATGCTGGTGCGTTATCAGCTGATCAGCGACAGCTTGAGAGGGGAGAGTGTTCAGCTGTCTTCCATGAAACTGGTGAACAGCGTCAGTGCCCGTCTGGAATCCGAACCCACGGTGCTTGCCCCGAAGAAAGCATCCGCAAGACTGCCCCGCTGGGTGCAGCCGGTGGCAGGAACCGCCCTGGCAGCTTCAGTGGCCGCAGTAGGAATCCTGCTGGGACCTCAGCTGATCAACGGTGGCAGCCGACAGCTGGCGCCTGCAGACATGGGGCGCCAGATCGTGGCTCAGCCCATCGGTGATGTGAAGCCCGAGCCTGTAATGGTCTCGCAAGCGGAGAATCACTGGAAAACCATCGATGACAAAACCACGCGCAAGCGTCTGGACCGCTACCTTGAACAGCACAGCCAATATGCGGTAGCACCGGGTGGAGTACAGGGTGTCATGCCTTACACATCTTATGTGAGCTATGGCCAACCGTCCAAGTAGGCCGATGCAGGGCCTGTTGCTTTTGCTGCTGTGCTTTTATGGTGTCGTTGCCTTTGCTACGGAGCAGAGCAGTCACAACGAAGCAAGCCAGTGGCTGGAGCGCATGAATCAGGCTGTCTCCAGCGTGAATTACGAAGGGCATTTCGTCTATCAGTGTGGCGAAACCCTGGAGGCCATGTATATTCGCCACCAAAACGGGAAGCACGGCCCCCGCGAATCCCTGTCATCTCTCACCGGCTTGCCGCGGGAAGTTATTCGGGATTCACAATCCATTACTGTCATCACCAACCAAAATGGCAAACTACAGGTATCCCAGCAGCCGGCAGTGGGACGATTGTCGCCACTGAAGTCCCTGCAACTGAGTGAGCTGGAAAAGAATTATGCGCTGCGCATGGGCGATGCCACACGGGTGGCTGGCCGGACAGGTGTGACCATTCTGTTGATGCCCAGGGATGATCTACGCTATGGCTACCGCCTGGTGTTGGACAAGATGAGCGCCCTGCCTCTGGATCTTATGGTGGTCGACAGTGAAAATGAGGTGCAATCACATATCATGTTTACGGATCTGCGCATAACGGACGTGGATCTTGCTTCTATCCAGCAATCGGGAGGGGAGCCGTTACCGGTAGAGCAGAAAGATGCTGAGAAAGCGAAGGTCAGTGTCACCCTGGCTGGACTGGCGGCGAATGAGAAACCCGTTGAGTTCGTGGACAAGCCGCTTTTGAAGGAAGTGCCGGAACCAGAGGCGCCGTGGCAGTTTGAAGCGATTCCAAAAGGTTTCCGTCTCATCAATCATCAGCGTGTCGGCCAGAATGGTTTGTATCATTTTGTGTTTTCAGATGGTTTGGCTACCGTTTCTGTCTATCTCGAACCGATTGCGCAGGGAGATCATGGGTTTGAGGGCTTCACCAGCCTAAGTTCCATGAATGTTCTGGGGCGGCGCCTTGGTGACTACCAGGTCACTGTTGTGGGCGAAGTTCCAGAAAGAACGCTCCAACTACTGGCTGATGGCATCAAACCGAACGATTCCTGAGGGGCTGCGCTATGTTGGAAGAAGAAGGTGTGGTAGTGGGGGTTAGTGGCGACATGGCCGAGGTTCTGACCCAGAAAAAATCGGCTTGTGGCAGCTGTGCCGCAAAAAATGGTTGTGGCACTTCTCTTGTGGAGAGTTTGTTTCCCCAACGATCCCGCACTTTCCAGGCCGCCAATGAAGCCAGCGCAAAAGAGGGTGACCGGGTAGTACTTGGTCTGGATGAGACCGCGCTGCAACTGGCGTCCCTGCTGGTTTACCTGGTACCGATACTGGGTTTGATTGCAGGAGCCATTTTCGGTACCTGGCTTGGAACGCGAACAGCCAGTGGCTATGCCGAGATGTTCAGTGTTCTTGGCGGTGTGGGCGGTTTTTTTGTTTCTCTGGCGGTAGTGCGGCGGTACAGCATCTCGCTGTCGCGGAAGCACAACTATCAGGCGCGGATTTTGCGCGTAATTCCATCCGAGACCATCATGATACCCAATGTAGAGTTGCAAGGAATGAGAAAGGGATGAAAACAATAGTCAATAAAACAGTGCTTCTGGTATTGCTGATGCTGCTGGCGTCAGGAATCCAGGCTCAGGCTTTGCCTGATTTTACGGTATTGGTGGAACAGAATGCTCCAGCGGTTGTGAATATCAGCACCGTTTCACACGGTATGTCTTCACCCCATTCCTTCCATTCCCCAGAGAACATCCCCCTGCCCAAGAACAGTCCGTTCAGTGAGTTGTTCCGACGTTATTTCGAGGAGCAGCAGGGGACTCTTCCTCCCGAGGAAACAGAGTCTCTTGGTTCAGGTTTTATCATATCTTCTGATGGTTATGTGCTTACCAATCATCATGTCGTGGCTGGCGCGGATGAAGTGATCGTGCGTTTGAGCAACCGGAAGTCCTATGAGGCCAAGATTGTGGGTTCAGATGAAGCCAGCGACATAGCGCTGTTGAAAATCGATGCAACCGACCTGCCGGTGGTGAAAATAGGCAATAGCAAGAACCTCAAGATTGGTGAATGGGTACTGGCCATTGGCTCACCTTTTGGTTTTGAGGCCACGGTCACCGCTGGCATCGTCAGCGCCAAGGGGCGCAGCCTGCCCAGTGAAAACTATGTACCTTACATACAGACCGATGTCGCCATCAATCCAGGCAATTCGGGGGGGCCTCTGTTCAACCTGCAGGGGGAAGTCGTGGGTATCAATTCCCAGATATTCAGCCGCTCCGGAGGGTTCATGGGGCTTTCTTTCGCCGTACCCATAGAGTTGGCGATGAACGTGGTGCAGCAGTTGCGTGAGGATGGCCATGTGACCCGGGGTTACCTGGGAGTGCTTATTCAGGATATCGACCGGAATCTGGCCGAATCCTTTGGCATGAGCTACCCGCGTGGCGCTCTGGTGGCCAAGGTCATCGATGACTCTCCGGCTGCCCGCGGGGGATTGCAGGCTGGAGACGTGATTCTGGAATTCAACGGTCAGCCACTGAGGGATTCTTCCCAACTGCCGCCCATGGTGGGTGCGGCGCCGGTCGGCAGCAAGGTGAAATTGAAGGTGTTGCGCCAGGGGAAGGAGATACCCCTGAGTGTCCGTTTGGCAGAGTTGCCTTCCCAGACCGAGGAGCTTGAGTCTGCGCGGGAAGCACCGGCCAGTGAAGAAAATAAACCGAAAAGCAACAGGCTGGGCTTGGTGTTGTCCGAATTGAAAGAAGAAGAGCGCAAAGCGCTGGATATCCCTGCTGGACAGGGGGTACTGGTGCGCCAGGTGAGTGCAGAATCAGCTGCGGCAGATGCCATTCAGCCGGGGGATGTGATCCTCATGCTGGATGGACAGAGCATCACTTCGGTTGCCCAGCTGCAAAAGCTCATCGAGGCAGCGCCCGCTGGCAAGAGCGTGGCCCTATTGGTGCAAAAAGCTTCAGGCCCGGTTTTCCTGGCCTTGCGCATGCCGGGTGACTGAGGGCGATTCCTGCAAATCTGCCGGGAAATCTTCGCCAATCCAGAGTATCATTCGCGGTTGCTGTTGTTCCGGAAAACTCCCGTGTTGCGGGAGCTTGTTGCCTGAGGCCAGATGTCCAAACTCGACCATATCCGAAACTTTTCCATTATCGCTCATATCGATCATGGCAAATCCACTATTGCGGATCGGTTTATCCAGATTTGCGGTGGTTTGACCGAACGGGAGATGGAAGCTCAGGTGCTCGATTCCATGGATCTGGAACGGGAACGGGGCATCACCATCAAGGCCCAGAGCGTCACCCTGGATTTCAAGGCCAAGGATGGTGAAACCTACAAGCTGAACTTCATCGATACCCCGGGCCATGTGGATTTTTCCTATGAAGTCTCCCGTTCCCTGGCTGCCTGCGAAGGCGCATTGCTGGTGGTGGATGCTGCCCAGGGTGTCGAGGCGCAAAGTGTCGCCAACTGCTATACGGCCATCGAGCAGGGGCTGGAAGTGGTACCGGTGCTGAACAAGATCGATCTGCCTTCCGCCGAGCCGGAGCGGGTGATCACGGAAATAGAAGAGATCATCGGCATTGAAGCCGAAGACGCCCTGCGCGTCAGCGCCAAGACCGGCCTGGGTATAGAGGAACTCCTGGAAAGCCTGGTGGAAAGAGTACCGCCGCCTTCCGGTGATCCCGAAGGTCCTCTGCAGGCGCTGATCATCGATTCCTGGTTCGACCCCTATGTGGGCGTCATTTCCCTGATTCGGGTCATGAATGGCAGCATCAAGCGTCGTGACAAGTTTGTCATCATGTCCACAGGCCGCACTTATCAGGCTGAGAAAGTGGGCGTGTTCACACCCAAACGCACGGATAAGCCGGAACTGGCTACTGGTGAGGTGGGGTATGTCATTGCCGGCATCAAGGAAATCGATGCCGCGCCGGTAGGGGATACCATTACATTGGCGGATCGCCCAGCCGCTGAGCCCTTGCCGGGATTCAAGGAAATGCAACCGCGGGTTTTTGCCGGGCTGTATCCCATCAGTTCCGATGATTATGAGAACTTTCGCGAGGCTTTGCACAAGCTGCGCCTCAACGACGCCGCCCTGCATTTTGAACCAGAAACTTCCCAGGCGCTTGGTTTCGGTTTCCGCTGCGGTTTTCTGGGGATGCTGCACATGGAGATCATCCAGGAACGCCTGGAGCGGGAATATGATCTGGATCTGATCACCACAGCGCCTACGGTTATCTACGAAGTGGAAAAATCCGATGGCGCCATTGTGATGGTGGACAACCCGGCGGATCTTCCGGATCCAGGACAGATTGCTGAAATCCGCGAACCCATCATCGAGGCGCACATCCTGGTGCCTCAGGACTACCTGGGAAATGTCATTACCCTGTGCATCGAAAAGCGGGGTGTGCAGAAAAACATGCAGTACCTGGGCGGGCAGGTGCAACTGGTCTATGATCTGCCCATGAATGAAGTGGTGCTGGACTTTTTCGACCGGCTCAAGTCGGTCAGCCGGGGCTATGCGTCCTTTGAATACGAGTTGGACCGCTTTCAGGCCGCCAACCTGGTGAAGCTGGATATTCTCATCAACGGTGAGCGCGTGGATGCCCTGTCCCTCATCGTGCACCGCGACTACGCGGAAAGCCGGGGCAGGGAACTGACCGAGAAGATGAAGGAGATCATCCCCAGGCAAATGTTCGAAGTGGCTATACAGGCTGCTCTGGGTAGCAAGATCATCGCCCGTTCGACGGTCAAAGCCCTGCGCAAGAACGTCACGGCCAAATGCTACGGTGGCGACATCACACGTAAAAGAAAATTGCTGGAAAAACAGAAGGCCGGTAAAAAGCGCATGAAGCAGGTAGGGCGTGTTGAAATACCACAGGAAGCTTTTCTTGCCGTGCTGAATGTGGGCAAGGACAAATAATCGGAGCAAATCAATTCATGAGCCAAGCCAAACAAACTACATCCATCATTGATTTTGCCGTTCTTCTTGGCATCATAGCCGGTTTCATCGGGTTGCTGGTTTATCGGGACATCGAATCGGCGCTGGCGTTTGCCACAGTAGCTTCAGGCTTGATCTGGGCTGGCTATTGGCTGTTGGGAAGGAAAGCAGGTAAAGCAACAGCAGAACAGACAGATGGGGCGAAAGCAAAAGAGAAAGCGGAGCCCCCCCTTATGGTGGACTACGCGCGTTCTTTTTTCCCTATATTCCTGTTCGTGCTCCTGTTGCGCGCATTTGTAGTGGAACCCTTTAGGATTCCTTCCGGATCCATGATGCCTACCTTGCTCGTGGGTGATTTCATCTTGGTCAACAAGTTTGCCTATGGCCTGCGCATGCCGGTAACCAAGACCAAACTGGTAGAGATAGACGAACCTAAACGGGGGGATGTGGTCGTGTTCCGGTATCCCAAGAATCCGAAGATCGACTATATAAAACGCCTCATTGGATTGCCTGGAGACCGCATTTTCTATCGTAACAAGACAGTTTATATCAATGGTGTTGCCATGCCCCAGGAACCTGTCGGCGTGTACCATGCTGTAGGATCCGGCATGCGCTCGGATGGAACCAATGAAATGCGTGAGAATCTGGATGGCGTAGAGCATTCCATACTGGTGGATCCCCGCAGACCGGATCTGCCCCCGGGCTGTTATGTATTGGCGGGTGGTGAGATCACGGTTCCCCAGGGGCACTATTTTGTCATGGGGGACAATCGTGACAATAGCAATGACAGCCGCTGCTGGGGGTTTGTTCCTGAAGAGAATTTGGTTGGCAAGGCCTTTATGATATGGTTAAGCTTTGACCCCAACCGTTCGGGCATATTTGATTGGTCGCGTATTGGTCAGGGCATTCACTGAAACGTTGCGTGGAGAAAGGGCACAGATGCAGTATCTGAAAAGAAAACAGAAGGGTATGAGTATCACCAGCTGGATTGTACTCATTGCTGTTGCGCTGTTCGTGGTGCTGTTGGGTGTCAGAATGGTGCCCAGTTACATGGAGTTCTATTCCATGAGCGACATACTGGAAAGCATCAAGGATGATCCTCAGTACCGCAAGGTAGCGCCCAAGGAGTTGCGTAAAATATTTAATCGCCGAATAGATATCAATAGTATTTATGACTTCGATCAGAAATATCTGAAAATTGATCGTAGTAAGGGTAAGACCAGCATGATTCTGGATTACGAAATCAGGAAACCCGTTGCCGGTAATGTTTCGGTTCTCATGCATTTCCATAAGGAAGTCGACTGGAAGTAGTACAAGGTAAACCGCGTGGCTGATCTGAAACGCCTGCAGCGGAGACTGGGGTATCAATTCAAGGATGAAACTCTGCTGACCCAGGCATTGACCCACCGTAGCGTTGGATCAAGAAACAACGAACGCATGGAGTTTCTTGGAGATGCCATTCTCGGATTCGAGATTGCGGAAAACCTGTTTCAACGGCACCCCAATGCCAGTGAAGGAGAGCTCAGCCGTGCCCGTGCCCAGCTAGTCAAAAGGGAAACCCTGGCGGCGGTGGCCAGGAACCTCCAGTTGGGCGATTGTCTCATTCTGGGCGTCGGTGAATTGCGCAGCGGTGGCCAGACCCGTGATTCCATTCTTTCGGATGCCGTTGAGGCGCTTATTGCCGCTGTATATCTTGATTCAGGTATCGAGCCGGCGAGAGATCTGGTTCGGCGTGTGCTCAAGGATCGTATTGCCCGTTGTTCTCCCCAGGAACAGCTCAAGGATTCCAAGACCCGCTTGCAGGAGTTTTTACAGGCGCAAGGCAAAGCTTTGCCCGTCTATGAAGTCGTATCCATCGAAGGCAGTGCCCACGAGCAGCATTTTGTGGTGAAGTGTGTTGTGGACAGCCTGGGTATCACTGAAATGGGTGAAGGCAGCAGTCGGCGCAAGGCAGAGCAGGAAGCCGCCAGAAATGTTTTGGTCAAAGCAGGAGAACCTGTTTCGTGAAGCACAGAGCTGGACATGTCGCCCTGGTCGGGCGCCCCAATGTGGGCAAGTCCACTTTGCTGAATCGCCTGTTGGGACAAAAGCTGGCGATTACCTCGCACAAGCCCCAGACCACCCGGCACAGTATTCTGGGCATCAACACACTTGATGATGGGCAGATCATCTATATAGATACCCCGGGGATGCACCAGCGTGGCGACAAGGCCATGAACCGCTATCTGAACAGAACCGCAACCAGTGTGCTTGCAGGCGTGGATCTGGTGGTTATGCTCGTCGATGCCGGTAACTGGACCGAAGAGGACGAGATGGTGTTGCAGCGTGTACACCGCAGCAAGTTGCCTGTGATGCTGGTGGTCAACAAGATCGATACCTTGAAACAGCGGGAGGATCTATTGCCCTTGCTGGCGTCCCTCACGCAAGAAACAGGTATCGAAACCGTGGTGCCTGTATCGGCTCGTAGTGGGGATAACTGTGATCATCTGGAGAAAACCATTCTGCAGGCACTGCCCGAAGGAGAGAACTTTTACGCGGAAGATCAGATCACGGACCGGCCTGAACGCTTTTTTGCCGCCGAGCTGATTCGTGAACAGATCACCCGGCGGTACCACAAGGAACTGCCGTATTCCGCGACAGTGGAGATAGAGGAGTTTGACGTACAACCCCATATCTATCGTATTGGCGCTATCATATGGGTGGAACGTCAGAATCAGAAAGCCATATTGGTGGGCAAGGGTGGTCAGGCATTGAAGGAAACGGCCACAGAAGCACGCAAGGAACTGGAGAAATTTTTCCAGAGCAAGGTTTATCTTCGTCTGTGGGTGAAGGTCAAGAAGAGCTGGTCCGCCGATCAGGCCAGTCTTACCCGCCTGGGATATTCCGACTGAGTCCGCCTTGCCTGCGCCAGAACCGACCCCGGCTTTTGTTTTGCATACACGCAGATACGGGGAAGCTCACTTGATAGTGGATATGCTGACCCTTTCAGCAGGAAGACTGCCATTGATGGCGCGGGGCGCCGCTTCCCCCAAAAGTGCCAGACGGGGGATTCTGCAGCCATTCATGCCCCTGCTGGTGAGCTGGTCTGGAAAAAATGCTATGTCCAATCTCAGGCAGGTGGATACCAGAGGCGCTTATGAGCGTCTTACTGGGACGGCTTTGTTCAGCGGATTCTACGTTAACGAACTGACCGCGCGGCTGCTGGGCGAACATGAACCCGTGCCCAACCTGTTCCTTGCTTATGAAGAATGCCTTGGCGGTCTTGCGCAGGGCATGGAGCTTGATGCTGCGCTACGGCAATATGAATTGTCGCTGCTACAGGCCCTGGGTTATGGCGTGGACCTCGAAACAGAGGCTGCCAGGGGTACGCCGGTTCGTCCGGATCAGACCTACACCTATGAAACAGAATATGGAGTGCGGGCGGCGCAAGCCGGTGATGCGCTGAAGATTGGCGGCGATACTTTGCTGGCTCTGTCTGGAAAGAAGCCGCTGGATCCCCGGCAACGTCAGGAGTCCCGGCGTCTCATGCGTCATATTATCGGCTATTATCTTGGCGACCGTCCCTTGCGCAGCAGGGAACTGTTTCAATCACAACAGAATCAGGAGAACCATTAGATGCCTCAGGGTATGTTACTCGGTGTGAATATCGATCACGTGGCCACCTTGCGCCAAGCGCGGGGGACCCGCTATCCCGATCCTATACAGGCTGCACTGGTAGCGGAGCAGGCTGGCGCGGATGCCATAACTCTGCATCTGCGTGAGGACAGGCGTCATATTCAGGACCGGGATGTGGCCATGCTCAGGGATATTCTGCAGACACGTATGAACCTGGAAATGGCAGCGACCCGGGAGATGCTGGATATAGCCTGCCAAGTGGAACCGCAGGATTGTTGTCTGGTGCCGGAAAAGCGTGAGGAACTGACGACTGAAGGAGGGCTGGATGTTGCGGGAAATGTCGAATATCTGAAAGATTATTGTGCAGCCCTGGCAGAAGCGGGTGTACGGGCTTCCCTTTTTATCGATGCGGATCCGCGACAACTGTCGGCCGCCGCTGAAACCGGTGCGCCGGTTATCGAAATACACACGGGTCACTACGCCGATGCCAGTGACAGCAAAGAGCGACAGCAGGAACTTTCACGCATTATCGATGCCGTGTCCTTTGGTCGGTCACTGGGACTGCAGGTGAATGCCGGTCATGGGTTGGACTACCATAACGTCATCCCGGTGGCGGCAATCAATGGACTGGCGGAGCTGAATATCGGCCATGCCATCGTTTCCAGGGCGGTATTCACGGGGCTGGAGGAATCCGTGAGGGAAATGAAGCGCCTTATTCAGTCTGCGTAAGCGTCCAGAAAATCTGCGACGCAGGTTTTGACCTCATCCAGTCTTGTGTGGCAGGCAGATAGATTCTGGTTTTCTACAGCGAGCTGCAGTCCATGCAAGGCGCTGGAAAGTGCGGGCACCGCACACAATGCTGTCATACCCTGCAACTTGTGTATGGCTTGCCACAAGTCCTGCCATTTTTGTTGTTTGACAAGAAGAGTGATCTCTTCCATGGATTCAGGCAAAGTTCCTGACAACTGTTTGAGCAGATTGTCTGCCATGGCCTGGGAACCACCGGTGATGCGTAGTGCCTTGTCGGCATCGTAGATAGGTAGATGGGCAGCCGATGGATTGTCGGGTCTGGCTGCTGGTTTTTCCCTGGATACTTCTTGTTTCCGCGCTCCCTTCAGCTCACTGATCCGTTGTAACAATTCCTGAATGTCGATGGGTTTGGTGACGCACATATCAAAATCATTACGATGAACCTCCATCTGGTTGTTGCTCATGACATCTGCTGTCATGGCAATCAGTGGAATCGATTTCCCTCCGGGCAGCTTTCGTATCCTTTCTACGGCCTCGAAACCGTTCATCTCCGGCATGTGGATATCGATGAAGGCCATGTCCACTGGTGTTTCAGCAATCCTCTCAACAGCCTCACGCCCGTTGTTGGCGCAGATGATTTTTGCGCCCCTGTCCTCAAGCAGGGCGCGAATGAGCTGTCGGTTGGCGTCGTTGTCATCAGCCACAAGGACGGTTTTGCCTTCCATGTTCAAGGTGCTGAAGGCCTCCGCTTCATTTTGTGTGGAGTCCGGGGCCCATTCGTTTTCTGCATACAGGATTTCGTTCATGGCCTGCGCCAGTACGGCGGGCTTTACGGGCTTGCTCAGGCAACGGGTGGCTCCCAGGTCAAGAATTGTGTGGATGTCTTCCTGCTTGGAACTGCCGAGCAGCACCAGTACAGGTGCAACGGAGCATTGAATCAGCCTGGACAGCAATGTCAAATGATCCGGATCCATATAACTTCGTGCGCTCATGGCGACTATCAACAACTCTGGTTGCTCTTCATCCTGTAAAAGGGGTATTGCAGTCGTATAGTCCTGGAATTCTCGGCATATCACTCCGAGATCCGTCAGCATGTTGCGTAGGGCGAGAAGGCTGGTATGCACTGGCTCCACCAGCCAGATGTTGTTACCGGAGAACAAGCTGCTGGTTTCCTGGGAGGGTGTGCAGTCCGTTTCCTTTTCAAGCTGGATGCTGAATTCAAAACAGCTTCCTTTGTTTGGAGTGCTTTTTAAGGAAATGCTGCCATGCATTTCTGATATCAGGCGTTTGCAAATGCTCAATCCGAGTCCTGTGCCGCTGATAGTCTTTTCACTGAAAATCCTGCCCTGGGAAAAGGCAGAGAATATTTCTGATTGTTCGTGGACAGGAATGCCAATGCCGGTGTCAGTGACGGAGATACTCAAGGTCACTGTGTCATCGTCTTCGGATTCCACCATGGTGCGCAGTACGACTTCTCCTTCATCGGTAAACTTGATGGCATTGTTCACCAGGTTGGTAAGAATCTGTGCCACCCGGGTGGAGTCACCCAGAACGCAATCGGGTACGTCGTTGTAGATCAGTGATACCAGTTCAAGTTTTTTTTCATGGGCCATGGGCGCGAGCAGGGCGATGGCCGTGTGAATGCACTGACGCAGGGAAAACAGGGATTGCTCCAGCACCAGTTTTCCAGCCTCCAGCTTGGACAGGTCTAGAATATCGTTGATGATGGTGAGCAGATTGTGGGAAGAGGTCTTGATCGTATCCAGGTATTCTGCCTGGGTCTGATTGAGAGGGGTACTGCGCAACAAGTCGGTAAAGCCCAGAATACCATTCATAGGCGTACGGATTTCATGGCTCATATTGGCGAGGAACTCTGATTTCACCCGGCTGGCTTCCAGGGCCTTCTTGCGGGCAAGATCGAGTTCAACATTCTTTATCTCCAAAATCTCCATGCTTTCCTGAAGCTCAGCAGTGGCCTGATCAACCTGGGCATGCAGGTGCTCGCTGGCGATAGCGATCTCATTGGCCATTTCGTTGAAAGCGGATTGCAGCTCCCCGATTTCCCCGCTGTCCTTTACTGCGACCCTGACCCCCATCTTTCCTGAACGAAGGCTGCGGGCGGCTTCTGTCAGCTGTTCCAGGGGGGTTGCAAGCCGGCGGCTTAAAAAAAGCGCCAACAGAGCGGTTATCAATAAACCCAACAGGGTCAGAATCAGGGTTGTTGCAATGATGCGCTTTTTTTCCTGGAACAGCGGTTCCGGGTCCAGCCACAATTCAATCTCTCCCAGCTTGAGCTTTCCGTCCACGGGTTGGGGGACGGGTTGATCCGGGTAGTAGCGGTAGATGTCCTTTACGTCATTGGTCGTGGATATATCGGCGCTGAAAAAGTTGTCGATGCCCGGGGAGGGCCGGCTTTCTTCCCCGGATTGCAGCAATACCAGATTGTGGGAGTCCAGTATCTTCAGCCCCAGGATGTCGGGATTGCTGTTTCGGGTTTCATTCGCCAGCAGTAATAATGCATCGTGCTTGTTGGAGAGAATTCCGTTCAGTGATGCCGTGGCCAGCTGACTGGCCAAGGCCTGGCCACGGGTCTGGAACTGGGCTTCCAGATCCTGAAGGCGTGTGTACAGCAGGTAAATGGCGACCACTGCCACCAGCATCATGGCCGGAAGCAGGGAAATAAACAGAATCTGTTGGCGGATATTGCGCATCGACCAGTCCATGTGGTTTCTGTTGCAAGAGAGGCGCTGCTCTACTTTGTCACTATAGCAACTCAGGTTCTATAGCAACAGAAAGATATTGGTCTCCCGGGTTTGAAGGGTAAAATAGGCGCCGTGTTAATCTATTGAGTCAGCCACAAAGAATGCCGCACTCAGTGTTCAACTAAGGTATCGCAATGAATTATCCGACAATTTCTTCCACCGTGGGCAATACACCGCTGGTGCGCTTGCAGCGTCTTCCTCACGGAACCAGTAATACCCTGCTGGTGAAGCTGGAAGGAAACAATCCCGCCGGTTCGGTCAAGGATCGTCCAGCCATGAACATGATTCATCAGGCAGAGAAGCGGGGTGAGATCCGTCCTGGAGATACGCTTATCGAAGCCACCAGTGGCAATACAGGTATTGCCCTGGCCATGGCGGCAGCTATCCGGGGGTACCGCCTGAAGCTGCTAATGCCAGACAACATGAGCATGGAGCGGAAAGCCGCCATGGCGGCCTATGGGGCAGAGCTGGTGCTGGTGAGTGAGGAAGGTGGTATGGAGGCAGCCCGCGACCTCGGATTGTCCATGGCGGAACGGGGAGAAGGCAAGCTGCTGAACCAGTTCGACAACCCGGACAATCCCATGGCGCATTACCGGGGCACCGGGCCGGAGATATGGAAGGACACTCAAGGCCAGGTTACGCATTTTATCAGTGCCATGGGGACCACTGGCACGATTATGGGTGTGGCGCGATTCTTGAAGGAGCAGGACAGGAAAGTGCAGATCATTGGCGTGCAACCGGAAGAGGGCGCGCAGATTCCCGGGATCCGCCGCTGGCCTCAGGAGTATCTGCCGGCCATATTCGATGCTTCCCTGGTGGACAGGGAAATGGATGTCTCGCAACAGGAAGCTGAGGAGACCACCCGCCACCTGGCTGCAGAAGAGGGCATATTCTGTGGAATTTCTTCCGGGGGTGCGGTAGCGGCCATGCTGCGCCTGTCCCGGGAAGTGGAGAATGCAGTGCTTGTGGCTATCATCTGTGATCGTGGCGACCGCTATCTGTCCACGGGTATTTTTAATCCGGAGGGCGACTGATGGGGCGGCGCAGACGGCGCCAGCGCCTGCCCCAGGAGCCTGTTGAGGCCCTGGTGGAGTCGCTAAGTCACGATGGCCGGGGGGTGGCCCGGGTTGAAGGCAAAGCGACCTTCATACACGGCGCCTTGCCGGGGGAGAAAGTCATGTTCCGCTATACAGGCAGGCGCAAGAAGCATGATGAAGCCGAGGCGCTGGAAATACTGGAACCTAGCGAACATCGTGTCCAGCCCCGCTGTCCTCACTTCGGAGTATGTGGCGGTTGCAGCCTGCAGCACCTGGACCCTGAAGAACAGATTCGCTACAAGCAACAGACCCTGGCCGATGCTTTTGTCCATATCGGCAAAGTGGAGCCGGAGGAATGGCTGCCGCCTCTGGTTGGGGCCAGTCCCTGGGGATACCGACGCAAGGCCCGTCTGGGGGTCAAGAATGTGCCAAAGAAGGGCCGGGTGCTAGTGGGCTTTCGCGAACGCAGTTCGGGGTTTCTGGCAGACATGGACAGCTGTGAGGTGCTGCATCCCCGTATCGGTGGCGCGCTGAATGACCTGTCCGTGCTCATAGGCCGTTTGAGTATCGCCGACCGGGTGCCTCAGATCGAGGTGGCTATGGATGACGAGCGCTGCGTGCTGGTGTTCCGCATCCTCGATCCTCTCACCGAAGAAGACAAGGACAAACTGCGGCAGTTTGCCCGGGAACGGGATTTTGTCATCTATACGCAAGATGGTGGGCCGGACAGCGTGGCGCCACTCGACAAGGCGGCCGATCTGCACTACGTCCTTCCGGAGTTCAACCTGGTACTGCACTTTCAGCCGACGGACTTTACCCAGGTCAACAGCGATATCAACCGCCGCATGCTGCATCAGGCCCTGGAGCTGTTGCAACCGGAGAACACGGATACCGTTCTGGACCTGTTCTGTGGCATCGGCAACTTTACTCTGCCCCTAGCCACCCGGGTCGGCAGGGTGGTGGGCGTGGAAGGCGCCACCGAGCTGGTAGCCCGCGCCAGGGAGAATGCCAGGCGCAACGGCCTGGACAATGTAGATTTCCATGTGGCCAATCTGTATGAATCCCTGACAGCGGAGCCCTGGATGAAACAGCACTTCAACAAGGCTTTGCTGGATCCACCCCGCAGCGGTGCCAGTGAGATTCTGGAACATCTGCCACGCATGGGGGTTGAACGCATGGTTTACGTATCCTGCTATCCCGGAACACTGGGACGGGATGCGGGGGATCTGGTGCATAAACTGGGATACCGGCTGGTTGCCGCTGGAGTCATGGACATGTTTCCTCACACTGCTCATGTGGAATCCATCGCCCTGTTCGAGAAGCGTTGAAAAATGGGTATAGAAATCGAAAGAAAGTTCCTGTTGGCTTCAGACGGCTGGAGACAGCATGTTGAAAAGACGCTGGAAATGCGTCAGGGCTATCTGAGCCGTGATGCCCAATCTTCCGTGCGTGTGCGTATCTGTGGGGAGCAGGCCGATATCAATATCAAGAGCACCCGGGATGGCATCCATCGCCTGGAGTACGAATATGCCATTCCCATGGAAGATGCCCAGGAGCTGATGAAACACGTGGCGCATCGCCCGGTTATTGAAAAGAAGCGGCACATTGTGCACATAGGAAGGCATTGCTGGGAGATCGATGAGTTCTATGGTGAAAACGAAGGACTCGTGGTTGCTGAGGTGGAACTGGAAGCCGTGGATGAACCCTACGAGCGTCCTGACTGGCTAGGCAGGGAAGTATCCACAGATGCCCGCTACTACAACAGTAATCTGAGCAAACTTCCCTACAAGTACTGGAAGGACGAGGCATGAACCAGCTGCGTGTCTATCTGACACGGCAGGAGCTGGAACTGTGGCAGAACGGCCATCTCGCTGCCTGCTATCCGGTTTCCACCGCAGCTCCAGGAGAGACACCGGACAGTGGCTGCACTCCCCGGGGACGCCACCGTATCCGTCTCAAGATAGGTGCAGGCTGCCCGGTCAATACCGTGTTCGTGGCACGGCGTCCCAGTGGTGAAATCTACACCCCGGAGCTGTCCAGGCGCTTTCCCCAAAGGGATTGGATCCTGACCCGTATTCTCTGGCTGACCGGAGAGGAATCCGGACGCAACCGCGGCAGGGGATGTGATACGCTAAAACGCTATATCTATATTCATGGTACGAATCAGGAAGACCTCATAGGTCAGCCTGTATCCCATGGATGCATAAGAATGAAGAACAATGACCTGCTGGAACTGTTTGATCGCGTATCCAACAATGACCCGGTCATCATCGAGGAATAGAGGATACTGCCTGCCATGACCCACGGTCCCCTGATGCTGGATCTGGAATCGACCATCCTGACAGACCAGGAGCGCGAACGCCTGCTGCACCCTGCGGTCGGTGGCGTGATCCTGTTTGCGCGCAATTACGAATCCCCCGCGCAGGTGACGGCGCTGGTGGAAGAAATACATCGGTTGCGTTCTCCGGCTCTGCTGGTAGCGGTGGATCAGGAAGGCGGACGTGTGCAGCGTTTCCGGGAAGGCTTCACAGCGCTTCCCTGCGCCAGCACTCTGGGGGGGCTTTATGAACAGCATCCCCAGCAGGCCCTGGACGCCGCCCGTCATCTTGGTTGGCTCATGGCTACGGAACTGCGCGCCGTAGGCGTGGACTTCAGTTTTGCCCCCGTCCTGGACCTGCAGACTGAAATCAGCCGGGTAATCGGGGATCGCGCTTTTTCCCCGGATCCGGTCGTCGTGGGCAAGTTGGCGTTTCAATGGGCGAGAGGAGCCAGGGAAGGGGGCATGCCATCCGTGGGCAAACATTACCCGGGGCATGGCTGTGTCGAAGCCGATTCTCATGTGGATCTTCCTGTGGATGATCGGCACTTTGTCCAGATATGGGAGTCTGATCTGCTTCCGTTCCGGCACATGATCAACAACGGTATCGAAGCCCTGATGCCCGCCCATGTCATCTACTCCCAGGTGGATGACAAACCGGCCGGTTACTCTCAGCACTGGATACAGGACGTGTTGCGCGAGCGGATGGCGTTTCAGGGGGTGGTGTTCAGCGACGACCTGAACATGGCCGCTGCGGGCATCGCCGGTGGTTTTCCTGAACGGGCCGCAATGGCTCTGGAGGCGGGTTGTGACATGATCCTGGTATGCAACAATCCTCAGGGAGCGGAGCAGGTACTGAACAGCCTCAGTGATTACTGTGAGCCCGTGAGCCAGGCGCGCATGGCAAGAATGCACGGCCGGGGACACCCCGATATGACGCAGATCCATGAAGATCCCCGCTGGCGCCAGGCCATGGATTATCTCAATCTGCTGGAAGCCCATGACTCACTCGACCTGGAACTGGAATGATGAATATACTGCCTGAAGAAATCCACCAGGTAAGAAAACAGGCCCGACAGATTTGTTCCCGGGATGAGGTTGAAGCTGCCCTGGACAGAATGGCGGAAAAGATCGCCACCAGGGCCGCAGGCAGCAACCCTCTGTTGCTGGCGGTAATGAATGGTGGCCTGATACCTCTTGGCCTGCTGTTGCCCCGGCTGGATTTTCCCCTGCGTGTGGATTACCTGCATGCCACCCGCTACCGGGAGCGTACATTCGGCACGGATCTGCAATGGAAAAAGAAACCGGAAACCCCCTTGCAGGGGGAAACGGTGATCGTTGTGGACGATATTCTCGATGAAGGCTACACCCTGGAAGCCATTGCAGCGTACTGCCGTGAGCAGGGCGCCAGGGAGGTCATCAGTGTGGTGCTGGTGCATAAACTGCATGACCGCAGCATTGGTTTTGAAGCGGATGTCGTGGGCCTGACCACGCCGGACAAATACTTGTTTGGTTATGGCATGGACTACAAAGGTTACTGGCGCAATGCCCCAGGCATATTCGCCGTTGGAGAAACGCATGAACACTGAACGCATTGCCATTGTGGGCGGCTCCGGCCTGACCTGGCTGGACACCCTCAAGGTTGAACAACAGAAAGTGGTCGTCACGCCCTATGGGGATCCGTCCGCGCCATTGACCTTTGGCCAATTCGGCAAACTTCCCGTCGTTTTTCTGCCGCGGCATGGAGCCGGGCACACCATTCCGCCTCACAAGGTCAACTACCGGGCCAACATCTGGGCTTTGCACAACGTGGGCGTCAAGCAGATCATCAGCGTGGCCTCTGTGGGGGGCATCACCATGGAGCCGGGCATTCTCTGTATCCCGGATCAGATCATCGATTATACCTGGGGTCGGGAACACACCTATGTCGAGCCCGGCCAGTCACCGGTCAAGCATGTGGATTTTACCGATCCCTATTGCGAGGATCTGCGGCAAGCGCTCATCAAGGCGGGCATGAGCGCGAGCCTGCGCCTGAAGAAAGATGGCTGCTATGGCGCCACACAGGGACCGCGTCTGGAAAGTGCGGCCGAGGTTCAGCGTATGCATCGTGATGGTTGCGATTTGGTAGGGATGACCGGTATGCCGGAAGCTGCGCTTGCACGGGAGCTGGGTCTTTGTTTTGCTCACCTGACACTGGTGGTGAACTGGGCTGCAGGTCTGGGCAAGGGGCCGATCACCATGCAGGATATCCAGTCCAACCTCGAACAGTCTATCGAAGCCGTAAAGCTTCTGATCACGACCCTGGGGTCTTCTTGAAACATCGCCCCGGCGGATCATTTGCATAACCCGCCGGGGCAACCGCTCAACGTCGCTGTACGCTGCGGGAGAACAGCCCGTACAGGCTGGGCAACACGTACAGGGTGAGCAAGGTGCTGGAGGCCAGGCCGCCTACCACCACGGTAGCCAATGGGCGCTGTACCTCTGAGCCCACACCAGTTGCCATGAGCATGGGGATCAGACCCAGAGCGGCGATGGAGGCTGTCATCAGTACCGGACGCAGCCGTGACAGAGCGCCCCGGAAAACTGCTGCCTGCAACGGCTCTCCCGCATCGACGTTCTGATTGATGGCATTCACCATAACCACGCCATTGAGTACGGCCACACCGAACAGGGCAATGAAGCCAATGGAACCGGGCACGGACAAATACTGTCCACTGATATACAACGCCACGATCCCGCCGATGAGTGCCAGGGGCACGTTGATCATGATCAGCAGGGCCTGTCCCATAGAGTGGAAGGCAAAATAGAGCAGCAGGAAGATCAGCCCCAGGGACAGGGGAACAACGATCATGAGCCGTTTCTGGGCACGCTCCTGGTTTTCGAACTGGCCGCCGAAGACCACCGAATAGCCGGGGGGCAAGTTGACCTCACTGGCTATGCGTTCGCGCAGTTCCTTCACCAGGCTGCCCATGTCTCTATCTTCCACATTGGACTGGATCACCACCCGCCGCTGAACATCGTCGCGGCGGATCTGTGGCGGACCGGATTCGATGACGACATCAGCGACTTCCCCGAGGCGCACCCATGCGCCCCCTGGCGCCTGCAGCACCAGCTGGCGCAGGGTTTCCACATCTTTACGGTAAGACTTTGCGAGGCGTACATAGATATCATAGCGCTCATTGCCCTTGATAACCTGGCCAGCCTCGGTCCCGCCGATACCGTCGGAGACCAGATCCATCACCTGCGCTACAGGGATGCCATAGCGGGCCAGAATATCCCGTTTGGGGCGCACCGTGAGCTGGGCTTCGCCGACGATCTGTTCCATCTCCACATCACGGGTGCCTTCAATGCGTCGGGCCAGCTGTTCAATGGCTTTTCCTTTGGTTGCCAGTACATCGAGATCCGGCCCGAACAACTTGATAGCCAGCTGTGCTTTCACGCCGGACAGCAGTTCATCGACTCGGGTTGCAATGGGTTGAGAGAATGTGAACAGCAGGCCGGGATGGACGGATAGCGCTTCCTGGAATTTTTTCTGCAACTCAAGCCGGTTCTTTGCGGTCACCCATTCCTTGACGGGTTTCAGTCCGACGTAGATCTCTACATTGGATACAGGTTCCGGGTCGCCGCCCAACTCTGCGCGTCCCACCCGGCTGGATGCGTAGGTAACTTCGGGAAACTGCATCAGTTTTTGTTCCAGTTCGGCGGCCACTTTCAGTGAAGTATCCAGGCTGGCGGAGGGAGCAAGAGTTATACGGATATTGATGGTGCCTTCTTCCAGTTCCGGCACGAATTCTGTGCCCAGCCGGGGCAGCAGTGCGAGGGCGCCGGCAAAGAGTGCCAGAGCCGACAGCACGACCAGCCAACGTGCGCGCAATGCGCCTTTGAGGGTATGGCGGTACATCCACTCCAGAGGCTTGAAGATCAGGCTGTCCCTATGACGTACGGCGCGCCGGAAACTGTACGTGGCCAGTGCAGGGATCACCACCAGGGCTACTGCCAGGGATGTCAGCATGGCCAGTACAATGGAAATCGCCATGGGCTGGAAAAGTTTGCCCTCGACGCCCTCCAGGGCAAACAGGGGGGCGAATACCACAATGATGATGATGACCGCATAGAAGACAGGACGGCCCACCTCCCGCGATGCTTCCTGGATACGCAGGGGGATGCCATGCCTGTCGCTGGCGATATTGTGGGGATCCGGATCGCCCGGAGCAATGTCTTTGCGGACAGTTTCATCGTGTTCCGGATCCGGATGGGAAAGATGCTTGAAGATGTTTTCCATCATGACAACTGATCCATCCACCATCATGCCTATGGCAATGGCCAGGCCTCCCAGGGACATGAGGTTCGCGGATATACCCCAGTAACTCATTGCCGTGAGGGCCAGGCCCACGGACAGGGGCACCGAGATCAGCACCAGCAGGGTTGCCCTGATGTTGAGCAGGAACAGCAGCAGTACGATGACGATCAAGGCAAAAGCCTCGATGAGTGCTTTGCTGACGGTATTTACCGCCTGTTCAACCAGATCCGCCTGATCATAGAATGGCTCGATGCTTACGCCCTTGGGCAAGGCCTGCTGGATTGCAGGAAGGCGTTCCTTGATGGCATCGATTGTGGCCTTGGTG
>JALWRH010000009.1 GCA_026994195.1 Sedimenticola sp.
AACATTGCCCGGTTGCGCGCGGTGCAGTGCACTGCCGCACAGGCAGCTCAGAAACAACCCAACATTGCCCGGTTGCGCTCAATGCAGTTCACTGCCGCACAGGCAGCTCAGAAACCATGGTCAGCGCCGAATGAATAAATCAGCTCGTTCACTGCCGCACAGGCAGCTCAGAAACGCTGGTCAGGGTCAGATCCCGTGTTGACTGGGTTCACTGCCGCACAGGCAGCTCAGAAAGCATGGGGATGGGGAATCGCACGTCAAAATACGTTCACTGCCGCACAGGCAGCTCAGAAATGACGTTGCAGGGCGACGCGGGGGCGGTCACGGTTCACTGCCGCACAGGCAGCTCAGAAAGGGATGAAAACCCCGGCATCCGGCACCGACACGTTCACTGCCGCACAGGCAGCTCAGAAATGCGTCTGGTTCATAACCCCTCCGCTGTTTGCGTTCACTGCCGCATAGGCAGATCAGCAGATACAAGGGGCGGAGTCAAATCGTTCAATGCGGCGGTTTTCCTAGATGACTTCTGTGATTTGACTCCGACCTCAGACAGTGCGAAGTCACAACGGTGTTTGAGCCTAAAGATTGGGATACCCCTCCAGCTTTCAACCCCCGACCGGACAAGGTCACCGGCAGGCATCCAGAGCTGCCTGCTCTATAGAAGGTCGGCAAACCTCGTATGACTCAGTTTCCGCTTTAAGAGGCTTTCGGCCATTTTTTTAAGGATGCCTTCGTCGTCACTTTTCATGGTTTTGACGGCGGTGGCTAGAACGCGGATGTCATACTGGCTGGGGTAAATTTCCGGAACGGGTTTTTCAAGGTTCAGCAGGCCATATACCGCCATGATGGCTGAACGCACGGAGTATTCAACAGTAAAGACGCAATCATCTTCGATTTCGCAGAATTGCCCAACAAAGGCAAGGTTCACACTGCCTTCTGGAATGACTTCAGGCCTGTCCCCCTTGACTCTGGGCATGAACTGGCTGGTGATGTATGGCATCATGGCAGGGATGACGATGCACTCATCCAGGTAAGCCTGCATCTCATTTTCTTCGATGCCTAAATGATAGAGAAGCTCCTGCAGCAACTCCCGCCCGGTGCACTCACTCATATTCTTGCCAATGAAATCCCCCTTGTTGTCAGGAAAGAGCGCGTAAGCCCAGGCCACCGTGGTGTCAGCAGGCTGATTCTTGTACTGCGGCTGCCGGTTGACCGTGACGCTCATGAGCCAGTTGGAGTCCCTGATGGTGATAATGCCCCCCGTGGCCGTCCGGTGGGGCAGGAACTCGCGTTCTGCAAAGGTTTCGAGCAGTGTGCGGAATCGGCTTCCCCTGGCGGTTATGGTGAAAGACTCCCATTTTGTCTTGTCGATGTCGTTGCAAAACACATCCGGCTTGCCGAAGGCGGCATCCTTGGCAGCAATCTTTTTCCACAACGCCCAGACCGCGCCTTCCGAGCGATCCAGGGTGGGCGCGTGGTCCATGTCACCCAGGCTTGAATTCTCGGTCATGGAACCATTGGTAAAGAACACAAGATCGTCGGCAGTGATGGTGATTGTCTCAGCTTTTCCTTCCTTGTCGAGATGAATGGCAGTCACCGTTTTTTGTCCCTCGGCAATATCGAAGTCAAGATCCGTCACGGTGGTATTGAAAACAAAGTTGACCCCTTTCGATTCGAGGTGTTTTTTCAAGGGCAATACCAGTGAGTCATACTGGTTGTATTTGGTAAACAGCAGATCCCGCATGGTGCTCATGCCGGGCAGCAGGTGAATGAAACGCTGCATGTAACGCTTCATTTCCACCAGGCTGTGCCAGGTTTCGAAAGCGAACATGCTGCGCCAGTAGAGCCACATGTCCGTCTCGAAGAACGAAGCATCGAAATACTCTTCGACCGTTTGCCGCCCCAGGTCTTCCTCCCTGGCAAGAATCAGTTTTGTCAGCTCATGAACATTCTTTTCGTGCAGTCCCAGATCGGTCCGTCGGTGTTTTTCTCCCCGGTTGTAGATGACGCGCACCTTGGAGAAGTTGGGATCGATTTCATTGATCTCCCTGAACTCATCCAAAACGCTGCGCCCTTCCTCCTCAAGGGATGGCACTTCCCGGTAAAGGTCCCAGAGACACTCGTAATGGGCTTCCATCTCCCGTCCACCGCGCGCCACGAAGCCATGTTCAGGATCTCCCGCGCCATCCAAAGCACCGCCAGAGATATTCCCCTGCTCAAAAATAGTGATCTGATTTCCCTGCATTTGCCCGTCCCGCATCAGGTATTCCGCAGCAGCAAGGGAAGCAATCCCCGAGCCAATAAGAAAGGCCCGCTTGTTTTCTATGCCTTCCGGTTTACGCGGCTTGATTCTCTGGTAGTTGTTCATGATTCTTCCTTTTCATGTTGATTGAAATAAAACCGGAGATACCCCCTGGCTGCATGCAAAGAGACCCTGCACGCCGCCATCCCTGAACGATACCAGATCTCGCGGGCGGCTGAGGACAACATATTTGGTCGCCGGGTTAATAACACTTCACGAATGGTGTGGCTCCAACAACCGCCCCATCATCCACGCCCGCATGTCTGTCACTTCTTCAGCGCACAGGGAATGGGCCATGTCGTATTCGTGCCATTCCACCTGATGCCCCATGTCCTTCAGGCGCTCCCGGGCATCCCTGGCCGCCTGCCAGGGCACCACGTCGTCCATGCGTCCATGAGCCTGAAAGATGTGGCGCGGCACCGGGCTGTCCAGGGGAAGAGCCCGAGGCAGGTAGGTGGACAGAGCCATGACGCCGGCCAGGGGCTGATCGCTGCGCAGGGCGGCGGCAAGGGCGATGACCCCGCCCTGGGAGAAACCCGCTAGCAGGATGTTTTCCGGCGGGATGCCCCGGTCCGTCTCTTCATCCACCAGCTTCAGTAGGTAATCCGTGGAACGCAGGATGCCATCCACATCAATCCTTGCCAGAAGATCCATGCCGTGAATGTCGTACCAAGCAGGCATCACATACCCGTTGTTCACCGTCACTGGCTGCCTGGGGGCGTTGGGAAAGACAAAACGCAGACCCAGTTCCCCGGGAATCCGCAGTTGCGGCAACAAAGGCAGGAAATCATTGCCATCCGCACCCAGTCCGTGCAGCCAGATGACGCTGCAGCGGGCCGGCCCCGGGGGATCGATTTCGACACAGGGAGGATATTCCATGGAGCTGTCCGAAGGAAAAAAACGCTATACTAGCAGGCCGATCAACCCTTTTCCTGTTCCTGATGACGATGAAGCGAATACTCCTGCTGCTGGTTCTTGTCCTGCCCCTGCTGAGTGCCTGCGGCAGCAAAGGCCCTTTGTATCTTCCAGACGATCATAAGGAAAACAACCGCTAACCATGGATTATTTCAACTACAAGAACGGCCGGCTGTGCGCGGAAGACGTGCCTTTGGAGGAGATCGCTGCTTCCCATGGCACCCCCTGTTACGTCTATTCACGCGCCACCCTGGAGCGCCACTGGCGCGCTTTCGATGAAGCCTTTGCCAATCACCCGCACCAGGTCTGTTATGCGGTGAAAGCCAATTCCAACCTGGCGGTGCTGGATGTGCTGGCGCGCCTGGGGTCCGGCTTCGACATTGTTTCCCTGGGCGAGCTGGAACGAGTCATCAAGGCCGGTGGAAAGGCTGCCCGCATCGTATTCTCCGGAGTGGGCAAGGGCATGGATGAAATGCAGCGCGCCCTGGAACTCGGTATCCGCTGTTTCAATGTCGAATCAGAGGCCGAGCTGGAGCGCCTGTCTCAGGTAGCCACTGGCATGGGCGTAGAGGCGCCCGTGGCGCTGCGGGTGAACCCGGACGTGGATGCAGGCACTCATCCTTACATCTCCACGGGCCTGAAAGAAAACAAATTCGGGATTCCCATCGATCAGGCCGAAGCCCTGTACCAGAAGGCCGCAGCTTTGCCGGGGTTGAAGATCTCCGGCATCGACTGCCACATCGGCTCCCAGCTCACGGAGCTGTCGCCTTTTCTGGATGCTCTGGATCGGGTGTTGCTGCTGGTGGACCGGCTGGCGGCCAGGGGAATAAATATCGACCACCTGGATCTGGGTGGTGGCCTGGGCGTAACTTACAAGGATGAAACGCCGCCCTCCCCGGCGGAATACGCCCGGGCCCTGTCCGAAAAACTGGTGGATCGCCCCTTCGAAATCTTCATCGAGCCAGGCCGCGCCATCGCCGCCAATGCAGGCGTACTGGTGACCCGGGTCGAGTATCTGAAACCGACGGAGGAAAAGGATTTCGCCATCGTGGACGCAGCCATGAACGATCTCATCCGCCCCGCCCTGTACCAGAGCTGGCAGGCCATCATCCCCGTGGATCAGCACACCAGAGGCCGGGATGGCGTCTATGACATCGTGGGTCCGGTATGCGAGACGGGTGACTTTCTGGGCAAGGAGCGATCCCTCAGCCTCAGCCCCGGCGACCTGCTGGCAGTACGCTCTGCCGGGGCCTATGGCTTCACCATGGCCTCCAATTACAACAGCCGCCCCCGGGCGGCGGAAGTCATGGTGGACGGTGACCAGGCCTACCTGGTGCGCGAGCGCGAGACCCTGGCGGATTTGTACCGTGGCGAGCACCTGATCCCATGAAGCGCACTCCTGAACCCCAAGAGCTCATGGATGAAGCGGATCAGGCCCGGGCCTATGCGGAGGCGGACTTTTCTGCCGCCAATGAGCAGTTCCTGGATCTGTTCGCCCAGGCGCATCCCGGCAACTTCAAAGGCAGGATGCTGGATCTGGGCTGCGGCCCGGCGGATATTCCCCTGCGCTTAGCCCGACGCTACCCGGATGCCAGGATCGACGCCGTGGACGGGGCCCCGGCCATGCTGGAACTGGCGCAGCAGGCCATCAGTGCCGAAAACCTGGACAGTCGTATCCAGCTGCACTGCCAGTACCTGCCCACCAGCAGCCTCCCGCGCCTGTATGATGCGGTGGTCTCCAACAGCCTCCTGCATCATCTGAATGACCCCCTGGACTTGTGGCGCAGCATCACCAGCTGCGCTCTTCCCGGCGGCCTGGTGCTGGTCATGGACCTGCTGCGCCCGGAAACCCCGGAGCAGGCGGATACCCTGGTGGCAGAATACGCCGCCGACGCCCCGGAGGTGCTGCGCCGGGATTTCCATGCTTCCCTGCATGCCGCTTACACGCTGAACGAGGTCAGGGAGCAGCTTCGGGCCTGTGGTCTGCACACCCTGAAGATCGCCCAGGTTAGTGACCGCCACCTGGCTGTTACAGGAACCCTGCCGTGAAACTGCAGTTCAGCAAAATGCACGGCCTGGGCAACGATTTCGTGGTCTTCGACGCCATCAACCAGCAGGTCGATCTGTCTGAAGAACAACTGCGTTTTCTAGCAGACAGGCGCTTCGGTATCGGTTGTGACCAGATCCTGCTGGTGGAAACTCCGCGCAGCCTGGGCACAGATTTCTACTACCGCATATTCAATGCCGACGGCTCCGAGGTGGAGCAATGCGGTAACGGCGCACGTTGTTTTGCACGCTTCGTGCACGATCATGGCCTGAGCGGCAAGAACGAGATCCCCGTCGGTACTGCCAAGGGCGACATTCGTCTATACTTGCTGGATGACGGACAGGTAAAGGTCAACATGGGCATTCCCGTATTCGCCCCGGAGTCCATTCCCTTCGTGGCCGACCGCCAGCAACCGGTTTACAGAATCGACATCGGTGGTCCTCATATCGAAGCCGGCGTCCTGTCCATGGGCAACCCCCACGCAGTGCTGCAGGTTGGTGACGTGGATACCGCGCCGGTCGATACCCTGGGTCCCATTCTGGAAAAACACCCCCGGTTTCCACAACGGGTGAATGTGGGTTTCATGCAGATGCACAACCGCCGGGAAATCAGCCTGCGGGTGTTCGAAAGAGGTGCCGGGGAAACCCTGGCCTGTGGCACCGGAGCCTGCGCCGCCGTGGTCTCCGGGCGCCTGCAGCAGCGTTTGGACGAGGAAGTGGTGGTTCACCTGCGGGGTGGCGATCTTGTGGTAAGCTGGAAAGGAGGAGGCGAGCCTGTCTGGATGACCGGCCCTGCAAACGAAGTTTTTCAAGGCAGCATTGAGCTATGAGCAGTGACATCGACCCTGATTTTGAGCAGCAGATCTGTGAATACCTGCTGACCCATCCGCGCTTTTTCGTGCGCCACACCAGCGTGCTGGACGATATCAGGGTGCCGCACAAGACAGGCGGCGCCGTCTCTCTCCTCGAACACAAGCTGCGCATGCTGCAGGACAAGGCCGAAGCCTACCAGAAACAGCTCCAGGAACTGGTCAACGTCGCGCGGGACAATGACAGGCTGAACCAGCGCCTGCACCGACTTACCCTGCGCCTCATCGAAGCAGAAACCCGCCAGGACATCCTCACCACCCTGCAGGATGAACTGCGCGAACGTTTCAATGCCGATGCCGTGGAGCTGAAACTGTTCTCCACCCGGGAGCTGGAAGAAGCCCAGGTAAGCAAATCCGGCATGGCCATCTTCCGCACTTTCATGGAAACCGACAAGCCCACCTGCGGCCCCCTCAAAGGCGACAAGCTCAAAACCCTGTTTGGCGATCAGGCCGGAGATGCCGGTTCCGCCGCCCTCATCCCCATTCGCACCAGCGACCTTTCCGGCATTCTTGCCATTGGCAGCCGGGACCGGGAGCGTTTTCATTCGGGCAAGAGTGTGGACTTTCTCATCCGCCTTGGAGAACTGGTCAGTCTCAGCCTCCAGTCCATGGACGCCCCTCCTCGCGCATGACCTCAGCTCCTGCCAGCAAGGACAAGCTGGTGGATGCTTTCCTGCGCCATCTGCGCCTGGAACGGCGTCTTTCCCCCCGCACCGAAGAAGCCTACAACCGGGATCTCAAGGACATGGCGGGATGGATGCAGGAACACAGCCGGGAATGGCTCAACCTGAGCCAGGCCGATGTGCGGGCCTGGAGCGCGCAGCGGCACCGTCAGGGGCTATCTGCAAAAACCCTGCAGCGCCGCCTGGCAGCCTTGCGTACCTTCTATCATTACCTCAAGCGCGAAGGCCACATCCGTCTCAACCCGGCGATGGGGGTACGCGCCCCCAAAGTCGAGCGCAAACTTCCCTCAACCCTGGACGTGGACCAGATGAAGCAGCTGCTGGAACTGCCCGGCAACAGCCCTCTGGATCTGCGCGATCAGGCCATGATGGAACTGTTGTATTCCTCCGGCCTGCGCCTGGCGGAACTGGTATCCGTTGACCTGGGTGACCTGGATCTGCCTGATGCCATGCTCGAAGTCACCGGCAAGGGAAGCAAGACCCGTCGCCTGCCCGTGGGACAAAAAGCCTGCAAAGCCCTGCAACACTGGCTCGATATCCGGCCACAACTCGCCAAAGACCATGAGCCAGCCCTGTTTGTCAGCCAAAGAGGCAAGCGCCTCAGCCCCCGCTCGGTACAGAGCCGCCTGGCCAAACGCGCACAAGAGCAGGGAGCCCCGCACCAAGTACACCCACACATGCTGCGCCATTCTTTCGCCAGCCACCTGCTGGAGTCCTCCGGGGACCTGCGCGCCGTGCAGGAACTGCTGGGCCACGCCGACATCAGCACCACCCAGATCTACACCCACCTGGACTTCCAGCACCTGGCCCAGGTTTATGATCAGGCTCACCCCCGGGCGCGAAAAAAAAAGACAGAATGAGGGGCGTACTTCGGCCCGATATTTCTCCGTTGTTGCCGCTATTGTCGGGCCGAAGCCCGACCTACGGTCATTGCGTGAAACCAGGTCACCCCATCACCCAGACCATGGCTATCTCCTCTCCCCCTCGGGGGAGAGGGTCAGGGTGAGGGGGCATAATCCTGACATTTGTCAGGGTTAAAGTTGGCTTTCCATGACATAAATCAGCATTCTCAGTATGCACAACATTTTGTGTGATCTAGAATTATATATACAAGATATTGCTAGAGATGCCAGAATGACGACCACGACTTCCTTGATTGCCACCCTGCCAGACCGCCTGCGCAAGCGGGACGGTTCCACGGTTCCCTTCGATGGCCAGCGCATCCGGTCGGCCATTGCGCGGGCCGGCGCCGCCACCGGTGAGTTCGGCGACGAGGAGGCCCGCCTGCTCACGGCCCAGGTGGTGAAGGTCATCAGCCACCTCCCGGGCGAGCTGCCGGACGTGGAGCGCGTTCAGGACATCGTGGAGCAAACCCTCATCGCCGCCAACCACTTCGCCACGGCGCGGGCCTACATCGTTTACCGGGAACAGCACAAGCGCCTGCGCCAGGACCGTCAGACCCTGGTGGACGTGGCCAGCTCCGTGAACGAGTACCTGGACCGGGCGGACTGGCGGGTGTCCGCCAATGCCAACCAGGGCTATTCCCTGGGAGGACTGATTCTCAACACCTCTGGCAAAGTCATCGCCAACTACTGGCTCAGCCACGTCTATTCCCCGGAAATCGGCCAGGCCCACCGGCGCGGAGATCTGCATATTCACGACCTGGACATGCTGGCGGGTTACTGCGCCGGGTGGTCTTTGCGCACTCTGCTTCACGAAGGGCTGAACGGCGTGCCCGGCAAGGTGGAAGCGGGACCGCCGAAGCATATGTCCTCCGCCGTGGGACAGATCGTCAACTTTCTGGGCACCCTGCAGAATGAGTGGGCCGGCGCCCAGGCTTTCAGTTCCTTCGACACCTACATGGCGCCTTTCGTGCGCAAGG
>JALWRH010000010.1 GCA_026994195.1 Sedimenticola sp.
GGATGTAGGCCATCTCCATCAGCAGGCCGGCAGGCTCGTTGCTGCCAGGCATGCGTGCAATGACACCGCCCTCCGGAGTTTGAGTGCTGGCATCGATGCCCGCCCACTTGAGCGCCTGGGAATTTAGTACCGCACCATGCATGGACACATGAATCAGCATGACCTTACGCTTGGGGAAAGCAGCATCGAGATCCGCTTTGGTGATATGACGTTTTTCTTCGATGAGATCCTGGTCATATCCCCAACCAATGATCCAGCCGTCTTCGGGAATAAGCTTCTCTTTCTCGAAGGCTTTGAGCTTTTCGATAATCTGGGGGATATTGGTGGCCGTGCCCACTGGGGGCGCGGCCACATTGACTTGGTTGACCATACGTACCGCAGACATAAAATGGCTGTGCGGATCCAGGAAACCTGGAAGCATGGTACTGCCTTTGAGATCAATGAGGCGCACGTTCTTACCGTATTTTTTCAGCGCATCCGCCTTGCTGCCGACGAAATCAATCTTGCCACCCTTCTGCGCCACGGCTTCCACATATTGGGGCGTATCGCCATCCATGGTGATGATGTCGCCATTGAAATAGACAACAACGGGCCGCTGTTGCCGGGGCACATCGACCTTCTTGACCAGACCGGCACCAGGAATGTAGACCTCTTTTTCCACGGCCTGGGTTGTTCCAATGGAAAAACACAGCATCAGTGCTGCCCATGCGAACCTGTTCATCCTGCTCATGATTCTTCTCCTTTGTGATAGCGGGATCATTGCTTGTTCCCGCAGTAGTGGTCGAAGGCTTCTTTGGTGTTGTCGAACCCTTTCTTCTTGGCCAGCTCCCAGGGACGTTCACACTGCTTGGTCCTGGCACACCAGCTGTAACCGGCAGAGCGGATACAGCCCTGGCCACCCCGGTCTGCTCCTGTCTTCTCTGATTGCTTCATGATCACTTTTCCTTTGCAAACAACACCCGCAACGGGATGTCTTTCAGTTTGGTCGCATCGACCATGAACGGATTCTGTTCCAGCAGGGTGAAGGTGACGTCCTTCCCCGCCTGGGTGGACCCGATGCGGTCGTTCATACCGAAGGTTCGGGCAGCGGCATGCGTCGGTGCTGAAGACGCCATTTGACCGGCAAGACCGAGCGCGACGACGAATCCCATCTTACACAATAGTTTGAAGCTTGGTTTCATGCTGTTTCCTTTTCAACCATGATGTCACCTGCATTCAGGCAGATGGCTTTTCTATTTGAACTTGGAGGTCACATCCTGCTAGTGTCGGCGATCATCTGGTAATCGGTTTTACCCATCAGGACCTGTTTGCCCATCACTTCACGTACCGGACCTTCCGGAAAAGAGATCGCGTTGGAGATGCGCTTCGCCATCAGCAATCCCTCGTCATGGTTCTTGGAAGTCTTGGCGCTCTGGGTCAAAGCCACGGTACGCACGAAACGAGAAGGTGGTGTGTAGTCTCCTGGCAGCCCGAGCATCCCCTATGCCCGCGCCCGTGGCAACCAGTTTCACGTCGGCGATCTGTTTCTCTTCGGCGTTCAATGCAGTCAGGTTGATGTAGTTGTTCAGATTGACGCGCTGCCACTCGAAGTTGGGAGAGTTCGTCGTCATCCCAGGCTGGTTGTCGTAGATCGTAGGCTGGCCGTCGATGTATTCCAGCACGATGGAGCCCCCGTTGGGATCGTGAAAGGTATAGTGGAACTCGATATCCAGGCTGGCGCTGAATTTGGAGCCCGCCGGATAATAGACCATTTTTGTTCCGGGCGTCCCTCCGAGTTCGAAGTTGAACACGAAAAAGACCTTGTCGTCCTCCGTGACCACTCTGAACGAACTGCAGGCATATGCCAGCGAGCCAACGAGAAACGGCATCATCAACGCAAGCAGAATATATTTGAACCTTTTTGCTTTTTTTCATCTTCAAGACACCCTGAATCGGCATGGTTTTCCCTATTTGGGAAACAACAGGGTAAAGACCAGCCTGCCGCCCCAATCTTGGGGACCTCCATCAGGGCTTTCGGCATAATATTTGACGCCACCCCCGTAGCTGACCATCTGTTTGCCGATCTTGCCCACCTTAGTGACCATCAGGTAGATGGGAACCGTCCATTCGTTGCCATCCTCCGCCTCCCAGTTATAGGTCGTTTCCGTCATGAGCGTCGTGGAAACCGCATTGGGCGTAGTATAGGTGAAAAAAGGCTGGACAAAGGATTGGCTGATATCCGCATCGCCTCCAGTGGACCAGAGATGATTGACCAGCGCGCCATAGGTGAATGGGCCATCCTGCTTGAGGGCCACCGCTGTCGGCCCCATGCCCCAGGTGTCAGCGGAGACATCCGAGCCTGTAGGCACCAGAAAGACAGGACCGGCTCCCCACACCCATCCGCTTTCGGTGGGCGCTTTGGGTGAAAAGAAAACGCTCTGCACGATATCGCCCACACCACCATTGATACCACTGCCCAAGGGAAGGTTGTCGGTTCTGATCAGGGGAACAATGGTCCGGGAGATGAGATTCCAGTCATCACCCAATGAGAAAGGAACCACGGGCTGCACGTTGAGCGTCCATTTGTTGCTGTCACTGCCCGAGGTATCGAAAAAACCCCGGTCATAATTAAGTTGCATGGGAACAGAGATCAGCGCGGCAATGGGATTGGCAAGCTGCTTGGCCAGTGCCTCCGCATCAGCAGCTTTAACTGCCGGTGCAACCAGCAGCGGCATAATGATCAATGCGGCGACTATCAGGATCCTATTCCGTTTACAGTTTTTCATTCTTTCCCTCGTATTATTAATCCAGCAACCAAGTATGTCGTATTCAGCGCTTCAAACAGGACGCGTATCAAGATGCGGCTTACAGTCAATGACGAGCCCTTACTAAGAGCCCCAAAGCTTCTGCTTCTGTCCTGCATCCATGCAGAACACACAGAATAACGCAATCAGAATGATTGGAGATACCCTGAATAGAGCCCCCCATACCATTGCATGACATTCTATCCACAATTTCTGTATGGAACATGCTTTTTCAACCTGGCTAGGGTCACTGCACAATGGGCATTCCTGATTCTCGAATTCAACACATCGTGAAACTTTTTAACGGCAGAGTGAAGCATATCTCTGCTCCTCTGATCAACAACCAGCAGCAAGCATCCTTATCTCTTTGTTTATATTATCTTTATTATTTTTTTACACTATGGCACGCATAGTGCAAGTAACTATCCAGTCATCGACTTTATCGATACATAAACCGAGAATCCTTTACTGGATGCAGGAGAAGAACCATGAAAAAAATGATCACTATCGCAGCCATCACCATCATCGGCAGTACCACGGCAGCGTGGGCTCATGATGCGCATTTTGGCGGCAATGAAGACTTGTACGGATCGGCCTTGGTTGATCATGGCCAGGGCGCCCCAACTGGAGATGTGATGAAAGGAGAAGGTGATATGTATGGAAGCCATATGGCCAATCCGGAAGACATCACCACCAACCCTGACGCCAAACCTGAACAGCTTATGGGCAGGAATGCGCTTCATGATCAGGATCCCGAGGGATACGGAATCAAGTAACCATAACCAATGGCTGCCTGGCCAGGACATGTCCGGGTGGCTGCAATCTTGATACTCAAGACCAAACAATATTGGAGATCATTCAATGAAACTAAGAAAGATAGTTGTGATTACGGCTCTCACAAGTGCTATTTCCATCCCTGTATTCGCTGACACCCCGAGCATGCCCATGAATCAGGGCAATATGCAGATGATGCAAAACAAGCAGGGGCAAATGCCCATGAAACAAGGCGATATGCAGATGATGAAGGGCAATATGGGAATGATGAACCCAGAGATGATGAAGCAAAAACAGGAAATGATGAAAAAGCATATGGCCGTCATGGAAACACGCCTGGCCAACATCGAAGCTCTGTTGAAAGAACTGGTGGAGCTGCAAAAGAAGAAGTAAAAAGAAAAAGTCCCCCTTCCTTTGGTAAGGCATTGGGCTCTTATTGATCCTTCTATCCATTCAAAATGGGACGCTGAGAAGAAAACACTGTTGGTTTCAAGGCATCAACCGCGGGTAACAGCCGGACTGTTGCCAGCATTCATGCCATAAACGTCGAGTGTTTCGGCTCCTCAGCAACCGTTCATGAATTGATCCGGGAGCCTTAAGAGCCCTTTTTTAAAGCCAATCAGCTCTATGGAGTGAATCATGAAAAACCCGATGCCATCTGTACTTCTATCTTTGTTGTTTCTGGCTCCCACCCTGAGCCAGGCCCACTCACCTGGTGAACATGCAAAAGTCTACTTCAAGAACCTGAAAGATGGACAGGTTATCCATATGCCATATACCGTGAAGTTCGGTATTGAAGGTTATGGCATCGTTCCTGCGGGAACCAGAGACAAACGTCGCCATACGGCTGGCCATCACCATTTGCTGGTGGATCATCCCGGCAACTTGGATTTGGATGAACCTCTGGACCACAACAAGAACTGTATGCATTTTGACCAGGGCGAGACAGAAGCTGTATTGAACCTTCCGCCGGGGAAACATACTCTGCAGCTGCTACTGGGTGACGAGGACCACGAGCCCACTGACCCGCCCCTGATGTCCAGAAAAATCACCATCAGGGTAAAATAGCCATCGCTCGTCCGTCTGTCGTTACCGAGACAGGAATGGCGCTTCAAGCCTGCCAAGGCGTTGTCACCAGGCTACTGTCGGGTTAGACTTGGCGCCACCAACACACATCAGGTTTTCCATGCTTGCACGCCTTCTCAAGATCTGGCTTATCGTTTCCATCTTTGGGTATGGGCTGGTTTTGGCTGCAGATTTGCATGGTGAACTCACCCTCGATCACGTGGTTCAGCTCTCAGACCACGATAGCAGCATGGACAATACTACCGATGATGGTGGCTGCCATCACTGCGCTCATGGCGTCAGCCATCTTCTTGGGCTGAGTTATCTGGGTGGCATCAGCGTTCCGGATGCCCGCAGCTGTTCCTCTGTCTCTTACATGCTTTGTTGGTCTTCTTTCTCTCCCCCATCCCTGCTGCGTCCTCCCATAGCATTCTGATTTCCCGACCGCATTGCATCTGATTCCTGACCTGTCTGCGAAACAGGCCAGATATTCGGGTGCTGTCACCTCTATCCAAAGGAAATCAGAACATGAAAATCTCTTCCTGCGTACGAGCGGGCATCTTGACCATGGGCTTCCTGAATGGAGCCTGGGCAACGACTACCCTGCTCAGTCCCAGTACAGAAAAAATCCACATCCTGGTAGGCATTGCCGACCAGGCGCTCGAAGCCAGCCCGGATATCCGGGCCGCTCAAACAGCGGTAGAAGCTGCCAGAATGCGTTTAGAGGCCACGACACGGCCCCTGAACAACCCTGAACTGGAAGCAGAAGCCGAGCATACAGACATCAGTACCTATAAACTGGGGATCAGCCAGACGATTGACTGGCACGACAAGCGCTCAGCTCTGGAAAACGTTTCCCATTCGCAACTGCAGGCGGCTCAACAGCAGCTGGCCTCTCTCCGTCTGAGCAAAGCCGTCGCCCTGCTTGAAGCGCTGGGGCGCATTGGCACCCGATCAGCTATCCAACGACTTTCCCAACGCAGAAGCGATATCCTCGTCCGCTTCAGCACCCTGGCCTCCAAACGTCATGCAGCCGGTGATATTGCCCAGGCCGAACTGGAACTGGCGCGCCTTGCACTCGCAGAAGCCCGTATGCAATATGCGCAAAGCCGGGCCAGCCTGATCCAGGCCAACAGCGATTATCTCGCCCTCAGTGGACAGATTCCCAAACAGGACATCATTCTTCCTGAATCCTTGTCCATCGATTTTCCATCAGATTCAGAGCGGGAAGCTATCGCCCGGCAACACCCCAAAGTCCAGGTTGACTTGCTCAAGGCACAAATAGCCAAGAATCAGATTGTGGCGACTGACAGGGAACGCAGGGCTGATCCCACGTTGGGAGTTTCCGTAGGCCGGGAAGACGACAACAACCTCGTAGCCCTTCGATTCTCCATGCCCCTGCAGGTCAGAAACAACTACCAAAGCAGTGTGGATGCGGCCCGCTACGACGCCTTGCAGGCTGAACAGCTGGCCCAGCAGACCTACTGGCAGCTGCGTGCGCAAATGATCAGTGCGGAAGAGCGCTATGCCGTGATCTCAGGGGTCTGGAAGCAATGGCTTTCACAAGGACGAAGCAGCTTGCAAAAGCGTGCCCAACTGCTCGAAACCCTGTGGCGTGCGGGTGAAATCAGCACCACTGACTACCTGCTGCAGATCCAACAGACCCTTGACACTGAAGCAGCCGGCATTGAACTGCAGGGCGATCTGTGGAATGCCTGGTTGGCGTGGATGAACAGCTCTGCCGCTCTGAGCAACTGGTTGAACCCAAACGATTGAGAGACCGCAAATGATGAAAAAACACAATACAGCACTTTTCCTGCTTCTACTGACTCTCGCTTTTGGCACCGGTGCATCCGCCAGCAGCGATCACGGTCACGACCAGAGTACAGAAGCCCCGCAACACCAAGAGGCCAATGAAGGGCATAACCACGAACATGGGGATGAAGAAAACCGGGTGCACTTGAACGCTGAACAACAGCGCATGGCAGGCATCCTGGTAGAAACATTATCCCTCCGCGCTATACCCGATGAAATCGAAGCACCGGGTGAATTGCGTCTCAATTCCTATGACACCAGCCAGGTCACTCCCAGAATCGAGGCCCAGGTCACCCAGCGTTACGCCCGCCTGGGCGATCAGGTCAAGAAAGGTCAGAAACTGGCAACCCTGTCCAGCGCGGACATGGCTGAAGCACAGGGGGCCCTCATCATCGCCGCCAGGGAATGGCAACGCGTCAAAAAACTGGGCTTGAAGGTCGTCAGTGAACAGCGTTACCTGGAAAGCCGTGTAGCCTACCAGCAGGCTTGGGCGAAACTCCTGGCCTATGGAACCACCCGGGAGCAGATTGACCGTCTTGTAAAGTCCGGCGACGTAACCCGTGCCGACGGCAGCTTCACCCTGTTTTCCCCCCAGAAAGGCACGATTATTCGCGATGAATTCGTGATCGGACAGATGGTGGCGCCTGGTGATCTCTTGTTCGAAATCACGGATGAATCCACCATCTGGGTGGAAGCTCATGTCAACCCGGAACTCATGTACAAAGTAAAACCTGGAGCACCTGCACGCATTCTGGCCGGGGACAAATGGTATGAGGGAAAAGTATTGCAGATCCATCATGCCCTGGATGAAACCACCCGAACCATGCGCATCCGTATCGAATTACCCAATCCCGGAGACCACCTCCATCCCGGGCAGTTCGTTACAGCCCGCATTGCGCTGGGAGAAAGCAGCAATAAGGCGCTGATGCTGCCCAAAGAAGCCATTCTGCGCAGCCCTGACGGTGACTGGCAGGTGTTCGTGGAAAAAGAACCGGGTGAATTCGAACCGGTTGAGATTGAAATCCTGCGTCAACTTCCCCGCAATGCCGTCATCAAGGGACTGCCCCCTGGAACCCGCGTAGTGGTACAGGGCGCATTCTTCATACAATCAGAGCTGGCCAAGTCCGGTTTTGCTGTTCACAACCATTGATGAGGTAAACCATCATGTTGAACAAACTCATTGACTGGTCCGTGGCCAACCGCCTGCTGGTGACACTTGGACTGGTTGCTGTGCTGGGCGCAGCGGCCACGCTTATACCGAAGCTGAATCTCGATGCATTTCCCGATGTCACCAATGTACAGGTGCAAATCAACACCGAGGCGGAAGGCCTGGCTGCCGAAGAAGTGGAACAGCTGATCACCTATCCTATCGAGGCCGTCATGTACGCCCTGCCTGATGTGGAAGAGGTACGCTCGATCTCCAAAACCGGCCTGTCGGTCATTACAGTGGTCTTCCAGGAGGGTACAGACATCTACTTTGCCCGCCAGCTGGTGTTCGAACGGCTGCTGGCTGCCCGTGAAGAGATACCAGAAGGTGTAGGCACACCGGAAATGGGGCCGAACACTTCCGGATTGGGACAGGTTTATCAGTACATTCTGCGTTCCGAAGATCCAAAATATGAAGCCACTGCACTGCGCAGCCTGAATGACTGGGTGGTCAAGCTCCTTCTGCTGCCTGTGGATGGCATTACCGATGTCCTCTCCTATGGTGGTCAGGTGCGCCAGTATCAGGTGCAGGTGGATCCACGCAAATTGCTGGCTTACAGCCTGAGCATGAACGAGATTGCCGAGGCAATCGAGAACAACAACCGCAATGCCGGTGGCTGGTATCTGGACCGCGGCGCCGAACAACTGGTTATCCGGGGCGTAGGCTGGGTTCGCGCTGGAGAAAACGGTCTGCGCGATATCGCCAACATTCCCCTGAAAGATGAAGACGGTATCGTCGTCAGAGTACGAGACGTGGCACAAGTTGCTTTCGGGGGTGAAATCCGCCAAGGCGCGGTGACCATGACCCGCCGCGATGCCAATGGAAACCCCGAATCTCTGGGTGAGGTGGTGGCCGGTATCGTTCTGAAACGCCTGGGCGCCAACACCAAGGCCACAATCGATGCCATCAAGGAACGCCTTCCTGCAATCCAGCAGGCCTTGCCCAAGGGCGTAAGCATCGAGCCATTCTATGATCAGGCGGATCTGGTTGAACAGGCGGTAAATACCGTAAGCAAAGCACTCATCGAGGCTTTTGCCT
>JALWRH010000011.1 GCA_026994195.1 Sedimenticola sp.
ACCGCAGATGGACGGCGAGACCGGTGCGAGGGCGCGTTCAGCGATGCCCGGTAACATTTTGCACTTTGCTAATATTCCAAAATTATCCATTAAATACAGTAAGCTGGAATATTTTTCCAGCGACCGGATGAAATGTTCGGGTTAAGCCCATGGCTTTTCAGCTTGGCATTTTCGCATATGCAGGACTGCTGAGCCCGGAATTGTTGATTACGTCTCAGGAGGAAGTAGGGATGCTCAAGATATCCAATGCTGTTTCCATTCCTGATGATGAGATACAGATCTCCGCCATTCGCGCCCAGGGCGCCGGTGGTCAGAACGTCAACAAGGTATCCTCGGCGGTGCATCTGCGTTTTGATATCAAAGGTTCTTCCTTGCCGGAGTTCTACAAGGAGCGCCTGCTGAAGTTGCCGGACAAGCGGATCAGCCGTGAAGGTATCGTGGTCATCAAGGCGCAGAATCACCGAACCCGTGAAAAGAATCTGGCAGATGCCCTGGAACGCCTGGAGAAGCTCATCAAAGGTGCTGGCGTGGTGCGAAAAGCCCGGCGTCCCACCAAACCCGGCAGGGCGGCCAAACAGCGGCGCCTGGATGCCAAGACCCGGCGCGGACATACCAAAAAGTTACGGGGCAGGGTGCGCCCGGAATAGATTTCAAGCATTCCCGATGCGAAGATGATTATCTTGAATTTACAGGAGATCGTCCAGAGGTGATCATGAAAGCAGTTTGTATGGCACTGACAGGAGGGCTTGCCCTTTCGGCAGCTTCTATCCCGGCCAGGGAAGAAACTCCCCTCAGCTGGTTCGAAGCGGGTCGTCAGGCTGTGGAAACCGCGGCCACTCTGAAAAAGCATACCGGAGTGGCCCACAATGTCATCCTGTTCATTGGAGACGGCATGGGCATATCCACGGTCACCGCGGCGCGCATCCTGGAAGGGCAGCTGCGCGGCCAGAGCGGCGAAGAAAACCTGCTCAGTTTTGAGGGTCTGCCTTATCTGGCCCTGTCCAAAACCTACAATACGGATCAGCAGACGCCGGATTCCGCAGGCACCATGTCGGCCATTATGACCGGCGTCAAGACCCGTGCCGGCGTGATCGCCGTGGATCAGCGCGTGCGGACGGGTAACTGTGCTTCGGCAAAGAACGCAGCGCTGGAAACGTTCCTGGAACAGGCGGAAGAGAGTGGCCTTTCCACGGGTGTAGTCACTACGGCGCGTCTCACCCATGCCACGCCCGCAGCGACCTATGCCCATGTGCCGGACCGCTCCTGGGAGGACGATTCCCGGTTGAGCAAGGAAGCGAAAGCGCATGGTTGCCGGGATATTGCCCGGCAACTGGTGGAATTCTCCCGTGGTAATGGTCTGGAGGTTGCCCTGGGGGGTGGCCGCCGGGGCTTCCTGCCCGATACCGCGGCTGATCCCGAGTACAGGGACAAGGCCGGTTCCCGCAAGGATGGCCGCGACCTGACCAGGGAATGGCTGCAGAAATACCCGAACGCGGCATATGTCTGGAATAAAGCCCAGTTCGATGCCATAGACCCCAAGGCAACCGATCACCTTCTCGGGCTGTTCGAGCCGTCCCATATGGCCTACGAACACGACCGCCCCGGGGATAGCGCTGGTGAGCCTTCTCTTTCAGAAATGACCGCCAAGGCCATGGATATCCTGAGCAGGAACCCCAAGGGCTATTTCCTCATGGTGGAAGCAGGCCGTATCGATCATGCGCATCATGCGGGGAACGCCTTCCGCGCCCTCACGGACACCATTGAACTGTCCCGGGCGGTACAACTGGCCCGAAAGAAAGCTTCTGAGAATACGCTGATCATCGTCACTGCAGATCACAGCCACGTGTTTACCATGGGGGGTTATGCGTCCCGGGGCAATCCCATACTCGGCAAGGTAGACATGGGCGGGGACAGTAAAGGCTATGAGCTGGCTGCAGACGGCAAGCCCTATACCACCCTGTCCTATGCCAACGGCCGGGGTGCGGCCATGCTGGAAAAAGGCGGGGATACCCACTATGGCGTAGCCATTGCTGCAGGCCGGAATATGGATCTGGGTAAGATTGACACCGCAGATCAGGGTTTCCATCAGCAGGCTCTGGTGCCCCTGGAAGCGGAAACCCACGGCGGCGAGGACGTGGCCATCTATGCAGGGGGACCGGGAGCATGGCTCTTCCACGGTGTTCAGGAGCAGAACGTCATCTACCACGTCATGCGCCGTGCGGCGGCCCTGGAGAAGAGACGCTAACCGTCATGGCGCGCGACCGTGCCACCCCAGATCATGGAAAATTCCCTCTCCCCGTTGGCGGAGAAGGTTAGGGAGAGGGGTGTTTCCACATTAACAGTGTCAGTTGCAACTGCCGTAGCCGACGGGGTCACCGGCATAGACCGCCTCGAAATCGCCAGCGGTGACCTGTCCCAACTCTGCAAGCATGCCATCGTCCCAGCCGTCGTGGTGCTCGCCACTGATAAACATGTTACTGCCGGTGTCGGCCACCACGATGCCGTATTTCTTCATGGCGCGCAGAATCACTTGCATTGGGGCGCTGAAACCGGAAATGTCGAAGCCTGCCCGCAGGCGGAAGCGCTGTCCCATGGCTGGGGCGTTGGCGCTGCAACCGCCGCGCCCGTCAGAATGGCTGGCGGGAGGGATGTAGGCGGAACGGATGCTGCTCAGGGTGAACCGGATGGCATGGCGGATCTCACCCTGGGTCATCACTTCGTCATAGCGTATCAGGCCGGGCAATATGGCCAGCCCCGAAGCATCTGCGGAAGTCCAGCCCTGGGGGCGCTGCTGGTTCTGCGTTAGATCCCAGATGGCGCCGGAGCCGGCTTCCCATTGGCCAGAGCTCTGGGTGGTGGCATAGGTTTCGTACAGCTTGCAGCTTCCCTGTTCCAGCACCAGCACATGCCTGTCGCCTTCGTCCAGGGGGGCTCCCTCGATGGCCGGGTTGTCCGGAATGGGGTAACAGCCGATATCCTCAGCGCCGCCCGTGTTGCAGCGGTCTTGTTCCAGGTCGCTCTCATCCCACCATAAAAAGCGCACAGGCACCCGGGCCTGGCCCAGGGGCACGATATTGAAGGGTATGCCGATATCCTGTCCTGCCCAGGAAGTGCCGAAATCAGCATGCAGCGGCGTGCCAACGCCAATGTAGGACAGGTAGGCGGAAGAGTCCGGGTGCAAAGGAGCCTGGTCGATGGGAGTGTTCCACATGTTGTCCCCTGGCAGGATGGCGCAACCCGCAATGACAGGAACTGGCGGCAACGGATTTTCAAAGCCATCCTGCAGGATGATTTCAGCTTCGGTACTGAATGAAGCGGCCAGCAGCAGGATGCCGGCGATTCCTGAGGGGGAAATGGATCGTAAGCCCATAAAGCTGCTCTTGAACGTCCGGGCTAGATGGCCCGGGCCTGTTCCGCGGCATTGCCGATATAGGTGGCGGGACTCAGGGCCTTGAGTTCCGCCTTGGCTTCTTCGGGGATTTCCAGGGTGTCGATGAAGGCCTGCATACCGGCTTGGTCGATACGCTGTCCCCGGGTCAGAGCTTTGAGTTTCTCGTAAGGCTCCTCCACGCCATAGCGGCGCATGACCGTCTGGATGGGCTCGGCCAGCACCTCCCAGTTGGCATCCAGGTCTTCCAGCATCCTTTCCGCGTTGGCTTCAAGCTTGCCAATGCCGCGCTGCAGGGAACTCAGGGCAATGAGGGTGTAGGCAAAGCCCACGCCCATGTTGCGCAATACGGTGGAATCCGTGAGATCCCGCTGCCAGCGGGAGACGGGCAGCTTGGCGCTGAGATGGCTGAACAGGGCATTGGCCAGGCCCATGTTGCCTTCGGCATTTTCGAAGTCGATGGGGTTGACCTTGTGCGGCATGGTGGACGAACCCACTTCACCGGCCACGGTTTTCTGCTTGAAGTAACCCAGGGAGATATAGCCCCACACGTCCCGGCTGAAATCGACCAGAATAGTGTTGAAACGGCTGATGGCGTCGAACAGCTCGGCCATGTAGTCGTGGGGTTCGATCTGGATGGTGTAGGGGTTCCAGGTCAGGCCCAGAGTCTCGACAAACTTCTGAGCGTGCGCTGCCCAGTCGATGTCCTTATAGGCGCTCAGATGCGCGTTATAGTTGCCCACAGCACCGTTGATCTTGCCCATGAGGCCCACAGATACCACGGCTTCACGCTGTCCGCGCAGGCGGTGTACCACGTTGGCCATCTCTTTGCCCATGGTGGAAGGGGAAGCAGGCTGACCGTGGGTGCGGCACAGCATGGGAACATCCGCCAGTTCATGGGCCAGCTCACGGATGGCGTGGATGATGGCATCCATCTGGGGCAGCAGCACATTGTCCCGTCCTTCCCGCAGCATCAGGGCATGGGACAGGTTGTTGATGTCTTCTGATGTGCAGGCGAAGTGAATGAACTCGCTGATGGCTTCGAGTTCACCGTTGCCGGCGATTTTTTCCTTGAGGAAATACTCCACGGCCTTTACGTCGTGGTTGGTGGTGCGTTCGATGTTTTTTACCCGCCTGGCGTCTTCCAGGGAGAAATCCCCGATGATGCCTTCCAGGATGCTATTGGCGTGCTCGCTCAGTGCGGGCACCTCGGCAATCTGCCCGTGGGCGGCAAGGGACTGGAGCCAGCGTACTTCCACCAGCACCCGGTGATAGATGAGTCCGTATTCGCTGAAGATGCTTCTTAGGCTTTCAGTCTTGGAGCCGTAACGGCCATCGATGGGGGAAACAGCAGTGAGAGAATTCAGTTCCATGGGGACAATCTCGCGGAAAACAGTCAGGGGCTTCAGCCTCCTCCCGAAGGAAGAGGCTGGATAGGATGTCAGATGGCGGCGATGCGATCCAGGGCCTTTTCCAGATTTTCCATACTGGTGGCAATGGACAGGCGGATATGTCCGGGCGAGCCAAAAGCAGTGCCCGGCACCAGGGCTACGCCAGCCTTCTCGATGAGATACTCGGCCAGCTCCAGGTCGTCATTGATGCCGTCCAGGCGCTGGATGAAACCCTCCACCTGGGGAAACAGGTAGAAAGTGCCATCCGAAGGCAGGGCTTCCACGCCGTCGATGCTGTTCAGGCGTTCCAGCACATAGTCATGGCGGGACTTGAACGCTGTAAGCATTTCTGCAATGCAATCCTGGGGACCGTTCAGAGCGGCTTCGGCTGCATACTGGGAGATGGAGCAGGGGTTGGAGGTGCTCTGGGACTGGATCTTCTTCATCGCCTTGATGATATCTGCCGGTCCTCCGGCATAGCCGATACGCCATCCGGTCATGGAATAGGCTTTGGAAACGCCGTTGAGCACCAGGGTGCGTTCATACAGATCCGGACAGGCATTGAGGATGTTGACGAAGGTCTTGCCCGGCCAGAGTATGTGCTCATACATATCATCCGTGGCAATAATGACCCGGGGATGGTTGCGCAACACTTCGCCCAGGGCGGCCAGTTCTTCTTTGCTATAGGCCATGCCTGTGGGGTTGGACGGGCTGTTGATGACGAACAGGCGTGTGTTGTCTGTGATGGCGCCCTCCAGTTGCGCAGGGGTGATCTTGAACTGCTGCGCGGCATCGGCATGCACCAGCACGGGTGCGCCGCCTGCCAGCACCACCATGTCCGGGTAGGAGACCCAGTAAGGCGCGGGAATGATGACTTCGTCACCGGGATCGAGCAAAGCCTGGCACAGGTTGAAAAAGCTCTGTTTGCCGCCGCTGGAGACAAGAATCTGCTCTGGCTGGTAGTCAAACCCGTTGTCACGTTTGAACTTGTCGATAATGGCCTGTTTCAAAGTGGCAGTTCCATCCACGGCGGTGTACTTGGTCTTGCCCTGGTCGATAGCGTCCTTGGCTGCTGCCTTGATATGCTCCGGCGTGTCGAAATCCGGTTCGCCGGCGCCAAGACCGATAACATCCTCGCCCGCGGCGCGCAGCGCGGCGGCACGGGCGGTGATGGCCAGGGTGGGAGAGGGCTTTACAGCTTGTACCCGAGTGGAAAGTTTTGAGTTCATCAGTGTTCTGCGGCTCCATGTTCACATACTTGTTATCATAGCCCAACAAGGCCCCGACAAGAATCCCCATGAGCAAAGATTTGAAGGAATTTCAGCTGGTCTCCCAATTCGAGCCCGGTGGTGACCAGCCGGAAGCCATCCAGCGCCTTGCGGAAGGCGTTTCCAACGGCGAAGCCGGCATGACCCTGCTCGGGGTAACGGGATCGGGCAAGACCTTCACCATCGCCAATGTCATCCAGCGCCTGCAGCGCCCGGCCATCGTCCTGGCACCCAACAAGACCCTGGCGGCCCAGCTTTACGGCGAATTCCGGGAGTTCTTTCCCAACAATGCCGTGGAATATTTCGTCTCCTATTACGACTACTATCAGCCTGAGGCCTATGTGCCCGCCTCGGATACCTTCATCGAGAAAGACGCCTCCATCAACGAGCACGTGGAACAGATGCGCCTGTCCGCCACAAAAGCGGTGCTGGAGCGCCGCGACACCATCATCGTCGCCACGGTGTCCGCCATCTACGGCCTGGGTGATCCCCGCCAGTACATGTCCATGCTCCTGCACCTGGTGCGGGGCGAGCCGGTGGATCACCGCGCCATTCTGCGCCGTCTGTCCGACCTGCAGTACACTCGCAACGAGGTGGAACTGCATCGCGGCACCTATCGGGTACGGGGGGATGTCATTGATATTCATCCGGCGGAAACCGAGGACGAGGCTGTGCGCATCGAGCTGTTCGACGATGAGATCGAGTCCATCGCCCTGTTCGACCCCCTCACCGGGGAGGTGAAACGCCGGGTGCCACGCTATACCGTCTATCCCAAGACCCACTATGTCACCCCCCGGGAAACCATCCTGGATGCCGTTGAACAGATCAAAGAGGAACTCAAGGAACGCCTGGATCAGCTGCGGGACAGCAACAAACTGCTGGAAGCCCAGCGTCTGGAACAGCGTACCCGCTTTGATCTTGAGATGATGCTGGAACTGGGCTACTGCTCGGGCATCGAGAACTATTCCCGCTATCTCAGCGGCCGGACTCCCGGGGAGCCGCCGCCCACCCTGTTCGATTACCTGCCGCCGGATTCCCTGCTGGTGGTGGACGAGTCCCATGTCACCATTCCCCAACTGGGCGCCATGTACAAGGGCGACCGTTCGCGCAAGGAAACCCTGGTGGAATACGGTTTCCGTCTGCCTTCGGCCCTGGACAACCGGCCCTTGCGCTTCGATGAGTTCGAGAGCCGTTGCCCCCAGGCCATCTACGTATCCGCCACGCCCCGGGAATACGAGATCAGTCATTCGGGAGAAGTGGTGGAACAGGTGGTTCGCCCCACGGGGCTGGTGGACCCGGAAGTCGAGGTGCGCCCGGCTACCACCCAGGTGGATGACCTGCTTTCTGAGATACATCTGCGTGTGGCCAAGGGGGACCGGGTGCTGGTCACCACTCTGACCAAAAAGATGGCCGAAGACCTGACCGACTATTTGATGGAACACGATGTGCGGGTACGCTACCTGCACTCGGACATCGATACCGTGGAACGGGTGGAGATCATTCGCGATCTGCGACTGGGAGAATTCGACGTGTTGGTGGGTATCAACCTTTTGCGTGAGGGACTGGACATGCCCGAAGTCTCCCTGGTCGCCATTCTGGATGCGGACAAGGAAGGTTTTTTGCGATCAGTAGGCTCTCTTATTCAGACCATCGGCCGGGCGGCGAGAAATGCCCGGGGCAAGGCTATTTTGTATGCAGACCGTATCACCGGCTCCATGAAACAGGCCATGGAAGAGACACAAAGGCGGCGGGAGAAGCAGATAGCCTTCAACGAAGCCCATGGCATCACGCCCAAGACGGTGCAAAAGAAAATTGCGGACATTATGGAATCAGCTTACCCCGGAGGGCAGAAATCCGCCCGGGAGTATGCACGGGTGGCAGAAGAAGAGGCGGCTTATGGCCGGTTGTCAGCCAGGGAACTGGCAAAGAAGCTCAAAGCCCTGGAGGACGCCATGTATGAACACGCCCGGAATCTGGAGTTCGAGGAAGCCGCGCAGGTGCGGGATGAGATCAAGCATCTCAAGGAAATGGGGTTGGTGGTCTGATCCAACCCCGGATGAAGCGGAATGTGCCGGAAACGGCGATCCCTGCCGTGATTCGGGTATCAAGCCATCAGGGAAAGGGCAGCCATATAGCTGGCAACAGCTGCAACGAATGCACCGATTTCAACAAGAGAGCGCAGTCTGTGTATTCTCGCCCGTTGTTTCTGGCCATAAGCGGACTGATCGAGGCTGGATACCACGCTATGAGCCTGATCCCGCATGAGATAGCTGCTGTAGTTCATCATCTGACTCCTGTGTGTTCTATTGTGGTTCTATAATAGCAGAGAAGGAGAACAAATCAAGAACATCTGCGGTTTTTTTATCCGTTTAAAGTTCAAATCAGGGAAATCCCCGATAGTCCTGTGGCATAATCCGCGCCTTGCGAGTAATACTGATCAGGCCATGAAACAGAACTCCGTGGATCACGCTGTCGAAACTCTTTGCCAGAAAGGCTGCAAAGCCTTGTGGACAGATATCGCGTTGATGGAAGATGGCGAAGTTCTGCCGGAACTCAAGGGTTTGGACCAAGATCAACAGAAGCAGGTTCTGGTGGAAATCAAGACCATCATGGCCGTTTATAAAGGTAGTTGCAGTCTATGAGAATCGCACTCAAGATCGATGTGTCCACACTCAATGCGGCCACAGTGGGAGTCCCGCGGTTGCTCAAGCTTTTTGAGGAATACCAGGTTACCGCCAGCTTTTTCTTTGCGGTGGATTTCAGCGGTAAAGGCAAGGGGCTGCTGGGTAAGGCGGCATCCCTGCTGGCCAAATCGGGAAAAGCAGAAATGACCCCTCAGGAATCCATGCTGGCTGTGGCGGACGCAGGACACGAGGTCGGTCTGCAGGGCAATGATGCAGGAGCCTGGTGCAAACAGGCGGCTTTTGCCGATGCCGACTGGACCAGTCACCAGCTGGCCTTGGGCATGGAAAGCTTCGAGGAATTACTGGGCCATGCCCCCAACCGGTTTGCCGCACCCTGTTGGCAGGTCAACGCCCACCTGTTCGCCATGGAGGAACGCCTGGAGTTCCGCTACGCCAGCGATGTGCGGGGCAGGTATCCTTTTTTTCCCTCTTTGCACAACGTGGTGTCCAACTGTCCGCAGATTCCCACCACCTTGCCCACCCTGTCTGAACTGATGCTGCAGCCCGAGATCGGCCTGGAACAGGCCCATGAGTATCTCTATGCGGAAAGCCGCCGGGTGCTGCCCTTTGGCCATGTGTATTCTGCCAGCGCTGATCAGGAAGGTATTGCCCATCTGGAGTTCATGGAAAAGATGATCATCATGTGGAAAGGCCAGGAAGGCAGCCTGCGCACCCTGGGAGAAATCCGGCAGGAACTGGACTTGGAAAAATTGCCTGTTCACCAGGTGGGCTGGGCCGAGGTGCCGGGAAGGCGTGAGCACCTGGCCAGCCAAAGTCTGAAAGTGGAAACATGAGTTCATCGGAAAAACGTCTCAGCAACCGGGCGTTGCGCGAGTGGGTATATTCTTCGACTTCACCCATTCATGGCACTGGCCTGTTTGCCAACAAGGATATTGCCGCAGGCCAGTATATCGGCACCTATCACGGTCCCAAAGCCACACGCAATGGCATGTACGTGCTATGGGTGTGCGAGGCGGAAGACGGCGAAGGCGAATGGATAGGCTGCAGTGGCCGTAACCTGCTGCGTTATCTGAACCATGCTGCAGACTGCAACGCCGAATTCGATGGTCTGGACTTGTATGCCGTCAAAGACATCGCCAAGGATGAAGAGATCACCTTCTACTATGGCGACGAGTTTCATGCCGCAATCTGAACAGGACGAGCCGGTTTGCAAAGACAGGCTGTATGCCGATCCCCAGGAGCGCATCGACAGTTTTGTTTTCGATGAGCGCGTAGCAGCGGTCTTTTCGGACATGATTTCCCGTTCTGTGCCCGGTTATGCCACCATCATCGGCATGATCGGCTTGCTCGCAGAACAGCACGCCACCCCCGGCAGCCGGCTCTATGATCTGGGCTGTTCTCTGGGTGCAGCCACGCTGTCCATGGGACGGGCCATCGGTGAAAGGGACTGTTGCCTGGTGGCGGTGGACAATGCCCAGGCCATGCTGGACAAGGCTGTCCGCCAGTTTTCCCGGCACCCGTTGCCCAAGCTGGAAACCTACTGCGCCGACATTCGCGACGTTGCCATCCAGGATGCTTCCGTGGTGGTTCTGAACTTCACTTTGCAATTTCTGCCCGTGGAAGAGCGTCTGCCACTGCTGAAAAGGATTCATGCGGGTATGCGTGAGGATGGGGTGCTGATTCTCTCGGAGAAGTTCGCCGGGGCGGATGAAGAGGAAGATCGTGAACTGATCAGGTTGCATCATGCCTTCAAGCGTGCGAACGGCTACTCGGACCTGGAGATCAGTCAGAAACGGGCCGCTTTGGAGGAAGTGTTGCTGCCAGAGACCCTGTCTGTTCACAAGGCGCGCCTGCGGGAGGCGGGATTCGGGCGCGTGGATCTGTGGTTCCAGTGCTTTAACTTCGTCTCTTTTATTGCCCGGCCGTGATTCCCCAGCAGACTGTTCAAACAGAATTGCGCCATGCCGGTATGCAGGCCTGGGCGAATGTCCTGCCGGAACAGATCCGTCAGGCCATGTCCGCTGACCGGCACGGAGACCTGGGACGCTGGCGCATCCTGCTGGAACAGTTGCCGGATGTACGGAGCAGGGATGTGGATCTGTGCTCGGATTGCATAAGGATAGGGCGCAGTGATGAAATCAGCCCGGATGTGCAGAGGTCTATCTACCAGTCCCTGCGCGCCCTGCAGCCCTGGCGCAAGGGGCCTTTTGATGTTTTTGGCATCAACATCGATACCGAATGGCGTTCCGACTGGAAATGGCGAAGGCTCAGGAACAGCATACAGCCATTGCAGGGGCGCAAGGTGTTGGATGTAGGCTGTGGCAGTGGTTATCACGCCTGGCGCATGGCCGGGGAGGGCGCGGGACTGGTCATAGGCATTGATCCCAGCCTGCTGTTTCTTACCCAGTTCCATGCCATCCGGCATTTCATGGCGGAACCGCCCAAGGTGTATTTCCTTCCCCTGTGCATTGAGGTCCTGCCGGAGCACCTAGAGGCTTTTGATACAGTGTTTTCCATGGGCATTCTGTATCACCGGCGCTCACCCATGGATCACCTGTTTGATCTCAAAGGCTGTCTGCGCCCGGGTGGGGAACTGGTGTTGGAAACCCTGGTGGTGCAAGGTGATGAGAACACCGTACTGGTACCCAAAGGCCGCTATGCCAAAATGCGCAATGTCTGGTTCATTCCTTCCGTGCCGGCCCTGACGAACTGGCTGCAGCGTTGCGGATATCGCAATATACAGGTTGTGGATGTTACGCCGACCCGCACCGCAGAGCAGCGCCGCACCGATTGGATGGCGTTCGAATCCCTGAAGGATTTTCTTGATCCCGACAATCAGGATTTGACCGTTGAAGGCTATCCTGCGCCGCTGAGAGCGACGGTTGTAGCCACCGCCTGAATGGGGAGGTTACTTTTTTCCGGAAAACAGATTTTTTCTTGCCTGGATAGACTCAATGAGATGGTCGCGAAAAGCAGTCACCCGCCTGCTGTACTTTAGATCCGGGTGAATCAGAATCCACAAGCCCAGATCCCATGCCGGATTAGGCTTGCCATAGCGAATCAAGGCAGAATCTTCATCGCCCATAAAGCAGGGAAGGATGGAAAGGCCCAATCCCTCCCTCAGTGCAGCCTGAGTAAGTAGCGTGTCGTCCACGTAGAATTGATGAGTACGGGCTTCACTGGCCTGCTTGGTCCAGCTCTTGTGAAAGCTGCAACATTCAACACCCAGCCATTGCGGCTTTGTATGGCTGTCCAGCTCCGACAAGTATTTCCTGCTGCCGTAGATGCAGGATGAGACGGTGGCAACGCGCTTGCCTATCAAGGTCTCTGATGGTGTATTGGTCAAGCGGATGGCTACGTCGGCTTCACGCTGGGACAGACTGACGTCACTGTTGGATGCCATGATGTGCAAAGCAACATCCGGGTAGCAGCGGCTATAGCTGGCGAATATGGGCATCAGTACACTGGTCGCCATATTGTCGATTGCGCTAACGCGCAATGGTCCGGCCAGTTGCAAATCCTTACCCGAGAGTTTGCCATCTATATCCAGCGCCTCGGCTTCCATACGGATAGCGGCATCCCACAATTCCTTGCCGGCTGTGGTCAGCTGATAACCATTTCTGCTTTTATCGAACAGGCGTACACCTAGGTCGCCTTCCAGTTTTCGCATACGCCGGGATAATGTGGAATGCTGCACATCCAGCAGTTTTGCTCCACCGGAAATGGATCTTGCACGGCCTACGGCCAGAAACAGTCTCAGATCGTCCCAATTCACCCTGCCTCCTGACTGTGCAATTTTGCACATTAGGTTTCTATTGTTTTGGAATAGGCAATATTGAGAATAGACCTAAACTTTGAGCTGTTCCAAGTAAATTCACCAACAAGGAGGGCAGGAAAATGAATCTGCAACAAACGACATTTGATCCTGACAGCTATAAAACCACTACTTTGCAGCAATGGAATGCAGCCGCTGGTGCATGGCACCGTTGGGGACCGTTGCTGTCACGCTGGCTTGGTCCGGCAACAGAAATCATGCTGGATATGGCTGAAATCACAAAAGGCAGTCGCGTGCTCGATGTGGCCGCCGGAGCGGGAGAGCAGAGCCTGGCAGCAGCTCGGCGAGTGGGAGAACAGGGAGAAGTGTTGGCAACAGATCTGTCTCCAACGATACTTGAATATGCACAAAGATCAGCAAAGCTGGCTGGTCTGGATAATATCTCCACCTGCTGTATTGATGGGGAACACCTGGAAGAACTGGAGGAGTCTTCTTTTGATGCTGTCATATCCAGGGTTGGCCTGATCTATTTCCCTGACCAGCAGAAAGCTCTGGAAGGCATGCGTAACAGCCTGCGTAAAGATGGAAAAGTTGCTGCCATGGTGTACTCCTCTGCAGACAGAAACGGTTTCTTCTCTGTTCCTGTATCCATTATCAGACAGCGTGCCAATCTGCCGCCACCGCTACCGGGACAGCCCGGGCCTTTCAGTCTGGGGGATGAGCAGGTACTGGAACAGGCCTTCACTGAGGCGGGATTCAAGGATGTTCAGATTGAAAAGGTGGATGCGCCGGTACGCTTGGATTCGGCCAGTGAATGCCTGCAATTCGAACAGGAGTCTTTTGGGGCGCTTCACCAGATGCTTTCCGGTCTCGATGATGCACAAAAAGATGAGGTATGGGAGGAAATCCAGGAGGCTCTGGAACAATACGAGACCCAGGGACAGTTCGAAGGCCCTTGTGAAATGCTCATTGCTGTGGGCAGCAGGTGAGTCATGGACTCCAACAAGATAGCTATCGTTCAGCATACACCTTGTCTTCTAGATCGGGAGGCAACCCTGAAAAGGGCGGTAGAACGGATCTCTACCGCTGCCAGGGAAGGTGCTACGCTGATCGTTTTTCCAGAGGCGTTTGTGCCGGGGTACCCTTCCTGGATATGGCGTTTGCGACCGGGAACGGACTGGGATCTCAATGAAGCATTGCATCTGCGACTGCTGGAAAACTCCGTTGCTTTGGAAAATGATGACCTGAAGACTGTGCGTATGGCTGCCAGGGAGTCAGGAGTGACGGTTGTCATGGGAGTGAATGAACGTGATGGCAGTTCCAGTCGTAGCACCTTGTATAACACCGTGGTGGTCATTGACCATGAAGGTTTGATCATCAACCAGCATCGAAAACTGATGCCCACCAATCCAGAGCGCATGACCTGGGGGAGCGGAGATGCATCAGGACTGAAAGTGCTGGATACGCCTTGCGGACGACTGGGTACGCTCCTGTGCTGGGAAAACTATATGCCTCTGGCTCGCTATGCGCTCTATGCTCAGGGGGTTGAGGTCTATATTGCGCCTACCTATGACAGTGGTGAAGGCTGGATTGGCACACTGCAACACATCGCACGGGAAGGTGGATGCTGGGTGCTTGGAGCCGGCGTGGCTCTGCATAATCGGGATATTCCGGAACACTTCCCGCATAAGAAAACGTTGTTTCCTGATACAGAAGACTGGATCAACCCGGGTGACTCTGTGGTCATTGCGCCGGGAGGTGAACTGACAGAAGGCCCTGTACATGAGGAACAGAAACTTCTGTATGCGCAGATTGATCTGCAAAAGATAAGTGCTGCCCGCCGTACTCTGGATGTGGCGGGGCACTACGCACGACCGGATATCTTTCGGCTGCGGGTAAATGCGCAACCGCAAACTTCTCTCGCTGTTGATGACATCTTTGGAAAATCCGGTTGAGTGGAAGGGTAGCGACAACTGGATGAAGACCACAATAGTCGTCGCTTTGTGAAAAACCTGACTGCTGCATGAGGGTGCCCCAAAGCGACCTCTTCAATGACATCTATCTTCCTGCCGCCCTCACGTCATTCCTGGTCAAGTTGGAATCCGCATCTGCAGGACTTTCGCGTGTAACAGATGCCGCCATGAAGGATCAGTACACACGCAACAGCAGAGCATCGCCGTCGCCATCGTCATCAGCGATCAGAAAGAACTCCCCATCGTCCCCTGACGTCATGCCTTCCAGTTTCCCGCTGGTTCCGCATGAGAGGGGGTATACGGGCAGAATATTCGTCAACACCTGTTTTTCCAGGAGAGGGTAGCGCTGCGGGGAAACCGTGTCAGTCAAGGGGGGCAAATGAATTTTGTGTATGATTTTGGTTTTGGCTTTGAAAAAAGGTCTGTTGTCTCTTTCCAGTACCGCAAAGTTACCGCCACCCAAAGGGGTGATCGCTGATAATCCGGTTCCCTTGGGTGCATCCAGCGGATAGCGATAGAAGCGCCATTGACCGCTGCTGGGCCAGTACTGTCCGATCTTGACCTGGCCTTTGGGGTCGTCTTTCCAGGGGCGCTGGAATACCACTACAACTTGCTCGTCCTGTTCTTTGCCACTGCTGGCAATACCTTCAAACCCGGCTTTAACGCGGTAGCGTTCCAACTCTGGGGGCAGGTGAATTTCTTCCAGCACCTTGCCCTGGGCATCCGTGCGTACGATCAGATTGGGACGATGTTGGCCGGGTTTTCCCTCTGAGGCCAGCCAGAATCCGCCCTCGCGGCGCTGGGTGATGCCTTCCAGGTCATATTTTACGCGGTGCTGATTGCGGGTAATGGGAATCGACCGGGTGATGGCAGCGCCAGTGGACGATATTTCCAAGCGCAGTATCTCGGGAGGTTTGAGATTGTGATCATGCACTGCATAGAGCCGGTTTCTGTGGTGTCGGTCCGCCGTCAGTCCGGATATTGCGCCCCAGGGAAGGTTTGATTCGATGGGCATGCAGCTCACATGGTTTCCAGGTTCTGAGGGCAGGGTGCTGCAGCCGGTCAGCCCTATGCTTACAAGCGTAGCAGCAAACAATGCCAATAATTTCAGGTCAGACATGAAACCAGCGCCTGGGCAGGGTTGGACAGAATACGCTCCTTGTGGGTCACTAGTCCCAGTGACCGCGTGAGCTGCAGTTTCACAGGCAGGATTTGCAGTTTTGCCTGATTCAGCATGTTTCTGGGCAGGAGGCTCCAGCCGAGGTTGATCTCCGCAAGCATTTTCAATGTTTCCATGTAGTTCGTGGACATGCCCAGAGAAATCGACAAGCCCTGTTTGCGAATGGCTTTTTCCAGTATGCCACGTGTGAAGGTAGTAGGGCCTGGCAGAACGGCAGGATGCTGCATGAGTTCTTTCAGGGGAACGCGCTTTCTGCCTGCCAGGGCATGCTCCGGGGCGGCTACGAAGCACAGCTCATCTTTCCACAGTTCCTGGGTGTTCAGGTTGGCCGGGCTGCTTTCCGGCAGGGTGACGACAGCCATTTCCAGCACCCCTCTGTCCACGGCGCGAAAGGCCGCCTCGGAATCCATGAAGCGGATATCAAGCTGTACTTCGGGAAACCGGTTACGGTATTGGCGAAGCACGTCAGGCAGACGGTGCAGGCCAATATGGTGGCTGGTCCCAAGAATCAGAGGGCCGGACACCTCGTCAGTAAGATTGCTGGCAAGACGCTTCAGATCTTGGGCCTGGGACAACAATTCCCTGGCTTTGGGCAACAGCACCTCACCTGCATGAGTCATGCGGATATGGCGTCCTATACGGTCAAACAGTGGTAGACCCAGCTCCTCTTCCAATATTGCAATGCGCTTGCTGACAGCAGGTTGCGTTAGGTATAGACGCTGTGCGGCCCGGGAAAATGAGCCGGTTTCGGCAATAGCCAAGAAGGCCATGAGGCAGTTGAGGTCCATGGGTTATGCTATTCCTACCAGGAATTGAACAGACAGTATATATGAGAATATCTGATTGATCATGAGCCGGGATGTACCTGAAGCACAGGGCAGGAGACAGCTTGTGTGGCCTGTCGGGATCCCGGCAAGTATATTCTGATTGGCAAACTGCTGATTTTGCAGCTAATGACCGGCAACCAGGATGCCGTACGAATAGAGTTTCCGCCAGGATACTGAGCAAGATGGAACTCATGGTTACCAAGCGCAGATGGCAGATAGCTGTTTGAATATTGCCAAGGTTATAGTGTACGAAGTAAGTGTTTTTGTGAACCAGGGGCGACTGAAGCATGGATGGGATGTTCGTTAGTATTGTCTTGCCCTGCAACGAAGTCCAAGCTTACATGGCGTCAATTTATTGACGCTTTTAGTCAAGAATAATCTTGACCAGGAAATTATTTTTTCTATAGAATCATTACTATACATATATGCACGTATTTGTATAAGATCAGTACTTGATGTGGATAAAGGTCGCATCGCAGGAAGCAGGACGGTTGTCCGAGGACAGGATCACGAGTTCCGGGACGAAACGGCTGTGGAGATCATGTATGCAACAAGAAGCAAAGGAGCTGTAATATGGATGGGACGTTGACCAAGTCAGAAGTCGTCGGAGCAGGAGAAGACGGCCACCCTGAAGCCGAGCCGGAATCCATCGAAAAGGAACACCTTCTGGTTTTTTCCCATGATAGAAAGCATGTGGATGAATTGGAGGCGATACTTGGTTTTCTAGGACATCCTTTTACAGAAGCGTTTGATTTAGACCAGTTAAAAAACATTCTGGAACGCGGCCAGTTTCTTACGCTCATCATTACCGGCAACCTGCCGGAGTCAGAACAGGAACACCTTATTGAAATTCTCTCTCTGACCAAACCCGATATTCTGCCTATCGTTGTCTACGAGCGCCCGGAAGAGGATGAAGGTGTTCTGGTGCTTACTTATCCGCCCAGTTGGACGGCTCTTGCATGGCCTTTGACCAGCGCCGAGTTTTCCCGTGTACTGCAGCGTGCAAGAGCGCACCAGGCTTCATCTGAAAGTACTTCAAAAAGACCTTCTCATTTGTTCCGCAGCCTGACGGGCCGTAGCGAAGCCATTCAAGAAATCCGCAGGGAAATTGAACAGGCGGGGCCAACGGATGCCACTGTTCTGATATTGGGTGAATCCGGTACAGGCAAGGAAGTGGTGGCTAGGAATATTCATTATCACTCTAAGCGAAGAGGAAAGGCGTTTGTGCCGGTCAACTGTGGCGCTATTCCCAGGGATCTTCTGGAATCGGAGCTCTTTGGTCATGAGAAAGGCGCATTCACTGGGGCTTTGACAGCAAGAGACGGACGTTTTGCGTTAGCAGCCGGCGGAACCCTGTTTCTGGATGAAATTGGTGAGATGCCCATGGATATGCAGGTCAAGCTCCTGCGTGTTCTGGAGGACCGGACTTTTGAGCGGGTGGGTGGTTCCCGCCAGATCAAGGCGGATGTGCGTATCGTAGCTGCGACCAACTGCAATCTTGAGCAGATGGTGTCAGAAGGAAAATTTCGGGGGGATCTTTTCTACCGTCTGGAGGTGTTTCCTATTGTTCTCCCTGCTCTGAGAGAGCGTGTAGAAGACATTCCCCTGCTGATTGCTCAACTGAATGAGCGGCTGGAATATGAGAAAAACTGTTCAGTGGATTTCTCCACTCAGGCTATGAAAGCCTTGTCAGAATACTCCTGGCCGGGGAACGTGCGGGAACTGGCGAATCTTATTGAGCGCCTCGCCATACAATTTCCCAACAGTATCGTGCAAAAGTATGATCTTCCCGCCAAGTACCGTGGAGACAGCACCTCTGGGGGTGAGAATGAATTACAGCTGGAAATTTTTGCTGAATCTCCTCACCAGGATAACCCGGGAGTATCGGATGAGCCGGGTGCGATACCGCTGCGTATCCCGTCCCAAGGAATGAACTTGAAGTCTTACATTTCTGAAATAGAAATGCGCCTGATTACTCAAGCACTGGAAGAAACCAATGGTGTTATTGCGCATGCGGCAAAGTTGCTGGGTTTGCGCAGAACCACGTTGACGGAAAAAATGCGCAAGTACGGGCTGAGCCGTCCCTCATCTGGCTGAGTCCTGTGTTCCCGGTTTGCGGGTGAATACCTGGTAGAGGGGAAGGGCATGTTGTACTACCAGGTTTTTTCTACAGCGTGTTACCACTTTTCTCCTGTGCGAGGCGTCTTCGTTCATCAGCTTGTTTTCTCAGTACATGGCAGACAATCAGATCCATGTCCTCTTCCCGCATGTTTTTGAATTCGACACCGATCTTGTAAGGATACTGCTCATCTTCGGGTGAGTCATTGCGTTCACAGTACACCACATTGGCATAGGTTACGATGCCTGTGTTGGATGGGAGTAGCAGGAGCCAGAGTTCCAGCAGCGTACCCAGTTCAAGAGGTTTTTCTGCATCGAAAGATGTTCCCGTAGCGCTAAGGCTAACCCGGCGTGTCGGGATGTCCAGCAGGTTCTGTTCTGATTGAAATGTGAGGTCTGCAAGCAGGTCGAGCTTTTCTTCAATAGCCTGCAGGTAGGTCACCAACTCCCTGGAGCTTTGCGCGAGTTTGCTGCGTATGGGGCGAAGTTTCTGGCTTATGTGGGCAAACCGTGCTTTGATCGTGAACCTGAGGATATCAGCGGGTAATCCACCTGATCCTGGCATAACCTGCAGGTCCGTCGCCCTGCGGTATTTCAGTATCACTTCATCGTCTATGCGAAGATAACCGCGCCGTTCAGGAGTTTGATTGCATGAGGGTTCCATTGTTTTCATTCTCTTTCCACCAGGGTTACAGGTTTACTGTCGGGTTGTTTTCGGTGACTCTGGCAATGCCAAGAGTTCTCGGGGGGCCGTAGTTTTGTCACTGTCTGGCGGACGCATGTCACTTTCCCCGTCCTTGCCATACACCAGAGCAACTTCCACACGACGGTTCTTTGCCCTATTGAGAGGCGTGTCGTTGGGTACCAGGGGATGGGTATCGGCATATGCCTTTATTTCAAATCGTTCCTTATTGATGCTGTTGTTCTTGCTCAGTTCATGCAGTACGGTGACTGCACGGGAAGCCGACAATTCCCAGTTTGAACGGAAGTGAGAGTTGTGTATGGGAAGATTGTCGGTGTGACCTGATACCACGATTCTGCCTTTGCTGGATTGTATAGCTTGATTTATCTTCGCAATGACTTCTTTGAATGGTTCGATCATCTGGGCGCTTCCTGACGGAAAAGAGCCTTTTTCCCGAATACGGATAACAATTTTCTGATCTTCGATGCTTACTTCTATCAGTCCTTTTTCAATTTCATCTTTAAGAGCAATTTTTATCTTTTCACCTTCTTTCTCCAGATCAGATTTCTCTTTATTGTTGTTTTTTCCCAATACCGGAAACTGCATATAGTCATCTGCCGTCGATTGGCGAACCTGGTTCAATGGGGTTGTCGTGGTTTGTCCTGGTGAGAATTCCCGGGCAATTACATTGACACCTTTGGGTGGATCCTTGACCTTTACCTGCCGTTGGACGCCAAAGGCCTCGCTCATGGAGCCTGCAACCTGTTTGTATTTTTGGGCGTCCATTTCTGAAAAGGAAAACAGGAGAACGAAGAACGCAAGCAACAATGACATGAGATCTGCAAAGGTCATTACCCACATGGGAATGCCTTCAGGACATTTTACCGGTTCACAATTGTCACTCATGATGTTTTCCTGATATTTTCAGCATTGGCTTGTCTATGGCTCAGGCAGCTTTGTTGGAACTGTCTCCTTCAGGAAGATAGGTCTGCAGCATGCCTTCGATCACCCTGGGGTTGAGCCCTTCCTGTATGGCGCTCACGCCTTCCAGGATCATGGATTTATTGATTCGTTCCTCCTTGTTTCTGTGGGTAAGTTTGTCCGCAATGGGCAGGGCCAGGGCATTGGCGATAACAGCGCCATAGAAGGTGGTCAGAAGCGCTACGGCCATGGCAGGTCCCAAGGCTTTGGGGTCGTCCATATTGGACATCATCTGCACCAAGCCGATCAGAGTTCCAATCATTCCCATGGCAGGAGCCACATCACCGATGGCCTTGAAAATGTTGATGCCATCTTCATTACGCTCAATGGCCAGGTTGATGTCTTGTCCCAGCATTTTTCTTACGAAGTCGGAATCATGCCCATCTACAAGGAGTTCTATTCCCTTTTTCAGGAATTTATTTTCCACTTCTACCTGCTCCAGGCCCAGCAGGCCTTCCTTGCGGGCGATATTGGCCAGCTCCACGCTCTGTTCGATGAGCTCTGTGGGTTTTTGGGATTTGTAGATAAAGGCTTTGCCTGCCACCTTGAATGCACCCAGGGTCAGGGAAAGGGGAAACTTCATGAGAGTTACCATCAGGGTCCCACCCACTACGATCATCAGCCCGGGGACGTTTACGAACATGCCAAAGTCCCCGCCCAGTATGATAGAGACTGCTATGGTAGCGAGTGCACCGATTAGCCCGATTAGCGTTGCCAGATCCATGTAGAGTGTCTCCTGTTGGCGTAGAAGGGATGAGGTTCCTGAGTTACAAAATCATGCAATGACTGCTGAAGATGTTTGCCAGGTGTTGTTCATATGAAGAATGTCGGTTGTTTGGCAGATTTCTTTAGCCGATGGGTCAAGATTGGCCTGATGATCAAGAATACAGAATGCCGGGCGGCAACTGAGCAGTAATCTGCCGGGTTACTGACAGGGTGCAGAAAAACAGGAAAGATGAGCGCCCTGTGTGCAACACGAGGACGTATTGCCATTGTCAGTTCCCTGGCAGTGGACTATCCGGAGTGAGACTGGTTGCGGCCTTTGTGCTTGGATTTGTACAAGGCCTGATCCGCCCGTTCGAACGCATCAGCGGGCGAGTCACCCTCCTTGAACTCGCTGATGCCACAGGAGATTGTGATGGTGACCTTCTTTTCCCGGAAATGGAATGCACAACTTTCAATGGCATCCAGCAGTTTTTCTGCGATACGCATAGCGCCTTTATCCGTCGTTTCTGGCAACAGAAGCACGAATTCGTCGCCTCCATAGCGGGCGATAAGATCAGTTTCCCGGGTCATTTTCAGCAGCTGATTGGCAATGATTCTCAGAGCCTTGTCTCCAGCGCGGTGACCGTACTTATCATTGATGTGTTTGAAGTTGTCGATGTCCACAACCATCAGGGAAAGAGGCTGACGATAGCGTTTCCAGCGATTGTATTCCTGATTCAGTCTCTCTTCATAAGCATAGCGGTTTGGAATTCCCGTAAGTGTGTCAGTGAGTGCCTGCAGGGAATGTGTACTTACTTTTTTGCGCAGTTGCTCAGTTTCGGCTTCAAGTTCGTTCAGGCGCTGTACAAGCCGTTCGGTTTTCTCTTCGGCAGCCTGAATCAGTTCCTGTTCCTGACAGCGATATTCTTCCATGTGACTGCGTATAGCATCCACGCGATCTTGAACCAATCTTTTTAGCTGGCCCAGGTCAGTGGCGCTTATTGCCTGGGTTTCAATGTCACAGGCTTGTTCCTCGATGTCCTCTTCCAGCTTGTGATGGCAATCGTAAATAGCCCGGTTACTTTCACTTGATTCGGCAATGGCGCCATCGATAAGGGACAACCTTGTCATGAGTTGTTCCAGGAAATCTTCCAGCCCCTTTCTTTCGCGGTTCACAACTCCCCGGATGTCATGAATCAAACCGCTGATACGGGTTATGACCTGCGGGATACCATCCAGTTGGAAATTTTTCCCCAGAATATTCTTGAGATCGTCCACCTGATCTTCCAGTTCAACCGGTGTGCACAAATCATCAAGAAGCTGCAAAAGCTTTTCCCGGATGTTTTCAAGCAGTTCACCGTTTACTGCATCTTCTTTGCCAGCTTGTTCATCGCCTTTGAAGAGTGACGAAAACAGGCCTTTTTGGCGACGTGGGGGAGCTGGCTGTGGTGGCTCGCTGATCGTGGGTCTTGCTTGCAGAGCCTGATTGAGAATGGGCAGACAGGCTTCCAGTGTAGTGGCGATTTCTTCATTCCTGCGGGCGCTGGAGAGATCCTGGATAATCCTGTCCAGGTTTCTTTGTGTTTCAGGAAGAACGTCCAGCTGACCAAGGAAATCGGCTAGAACTTGTCCCATTTCTTCCGGGCGGAGCGGCTTGTTACCGCGCGCTTGCATCAGAAACTGATAGAGCTGCTCCGAGATTTTTTTCAGGGCCGGAAGATCCTTGCTGGCACGCAATTGTTCCTGCATGGGGAGAAGCAGTCTGTCCAGTTCCTTGTCCCAGCCATTCATGGCAAAGGTCAGGCGTGTGAGAATCTCCTGGAAATATTTGATGTTTTCCGTGTCTGGATTCTCTTCCTCTGTTTCAACCTGGGAAGGAGAAATTTCCAGTGAAATCACCTGTCTGTTGGACTTGTGCTTTTTTCTGTTTAGCCGAGACATAGGTCTACTCTGTTATTAAGCCTGGTGGCGGGCAATGATCTCCAGGAATATCAGGATGAGGGGATGAATAATGCCATTGGCATGCAGCCTGCTTCATTTTCCCTTTTTCCTTACTACTCGAATCGGATCATCTCCGGTTGTTCTCTAAGGTCGGCAAGCTATCCTGGAACTTTAGAAAGTGCTGATCGATTCATAAATGGTAGAAGTTTCTGGCTTCTGCACAACAGTTCTTGTCAACTGTCCATGTCAGGCTCTTTGAAATGTACTGCAAGGCGATGCTATGTCTATTTTCAACGGGAGGCAGCATTGGGGGAATCCCGGTTTGATACAGGAGAAGTGGGTGGGGTGGGGCACTTTGGCTAAAGTTACTTGGCTTTGCGGGAGTGTGCAGCGCCGTAAACGCAGCTCGCTTCAAGCCCCATTGCTTGGAGCATCGTTTTTTTCGGGTCAATAGGTGTCAGACTAACCCGAATATTTCACTCGGGAACGCGATGATCGTGCCGGGATCGGCGTTCAGGTGCGGATTTGCAATTGAATCAATAGCCCAAGCTATTGATGATTGAGCAAATACCGCAGATGGACGGTGAGACCGCGTTCAGCGATGCCCGGTAACATTTTGCACTTTGCTAATATTCAAAAATTATCCATTAAATACAGTAAGATAGAATATTTTTTCAGCGACCGGGTGAAATGTTCGGGCTAGTGTCGGACCAACAATATCAGGAATGCAACAAAAGCAACGACCAAAGCCAGGGGGATAAATACAGCCTTCCAGTCGCCCTTGTTGGCTTTGGGTGAGTTGTTCAGCCAATGCTTTGCTGCTGGATACATGAATACCAGCATCAGGACAATAGTGACGGCCATTCCAATTTGCAGCCATATATTCATTTTCTCGACTCTCCAGACAGAAAAAAGCCCCGGAAAACCGGGGCCCTACGGCAGCTGCTTCAATCGTCACCAAAGATTCCAAGAATCTGCAGCAGACTGATGAAAATGTTGAAGATAGACAGATAGAGTCCGTAGGTTGCATGAATGTAATTGGTTTCACCGCCGTGGATCATCTGACTGGTCTGAAACAGAATGAAACCGCTCATGACGAGGATGAAGCCAGCGGCGATAGCCAGCTGGAAAGCGGGAATCTGCAGGAAGAGATTCGCCAGTACAGCCACCATCATTACCATCATGCCGGCAAAAATGAATCCGCCCATGAAACTGAAATCGCGTCGGCTGCTCAGTGCATAGCCGGACAGACCCAGAAAGATGATGCCAGTGCCGCCCAGAGCCAGGGCAACTGTTTGAGGTCCGTTGGGCAACTGAAGGTACAGGCTGATAACTGCGCCCAGGCCAAACCCCATGAGGCCCGTTATGGCAAAAATAACGCCCAGGCCCGCGGAGCTTTCAGCGGTTCGGGGCAATACAAACATGCCAAGCAGCATGGCTACGATAAGGGAAGCGGTGTAGGTCCACAGGGGAACCGCCAAATACAGGGACAGCATGGCCATCAGTCCACTGAAAACGAGGGTGGCTGACAACAACAGGTAAGTGTTCTTAATGACCTTGTTAGTGGCAAAGGCCTGCTGGCTCGATCGGCTGACAGTTTTTTCAAATGCGGTATTCATGATTCGTTACTCTATCCTCTCTAAGATTTCTGAATGTGGTTGCTGCTTCTTGGGCTTTATTCTATGTTTCTGTTCGGGCTGCGTGTTTCCCGATGGATACACATTTAGATGGTTCGACCGCCCGGGAGTTCCAAAATCACTTCAGTTATACCAATCCCGTTGGCTCCTGGCAATTTATCAGGGATAGGATAAGGGGGAAGTTGGTCGGCATACCACTCAGTGGGGGGCAGGAGCTTTTTGGTTTTTTTTACACTGTTGGATTTGTACAATTCCCAGGAATTTCGCTATACTGTAAAAAGTATGCTCTGTCTGGCTGTTTCCTCAAGGGGAAGCTGGAAAAGGATTGATAGTTGAGGGTGGGCGATTCAGCCCGAAGAATTTCGTATATGTCTACATTTCAGGAGAAAGACAAGATGTTCGATGCAAACAAGAAAATCGCCACGGTAGCGGCGGCTGTAGGCCTGATTCTGGGTTCTACCGTAGCTTCTGCGGCTGATCCCATGCGCGCTTACGCCATGGATGCGGAGAAGTCCGTGGTAACCGATGCCTATGGCGAGTGCTGGCAGTCCAAGGGTGGCGTCAAGACACTGATCGAAAAATGCGGCGATGTGATTGCCAAGGAAGAAGTCAAGGCAGAGCCTGTTCCTGTTGATGGCGACGATGATAATGATGGCGTACCCAACAGCCGTGACAAGTGCCCCAATACTGCTGCTGGCGCAACCGTCGATTCCGATGGTTGCCAAATCGTTGAAAACCTGACAATCAACCTGGTGGTTGAAGAATTCGATTTTGACAGCGCGGTACTCAAGCCCGAGATGAAGGCTGCTCTGGAAGCATTTGCCGACAAGGTCAAGGCCAGCCCAGGTCATGAGTCTGTAACGGTTATCGGCCATACCGACAGCACGGGTCCCGAGGACTACAACATGAAGCTGTCTTTGCGTCGCGCTCAGGCTGCGGCCGACTACCTGGAGTCTTTGGGTATTGATTCCATTTCGGTCAAGGGCATGGGTGAAACTCAGCCTATCGCCAGCAACAAGACCAAGGCTGGACGCGCGCAAAACCGTCGTATCGAAATCACCACCCACTGATAGTGGCGCTGTGATGGCGCCTTCACGGGCGCCGACGGACAAGGCCGGTGCTCTGAGCACCGGCCTTTTTATGTCCATGGATGGGCTGTATGCCGCGAGCGCAGGGATGCGCAGGAGAGGCGATGTCCATGGATGGGCTGTATGCCGCGAGCGCAGGGCGCGGGAAATGTTCCAGACATTTCCAGCATTTCCTCCTTCCATGGAGGTCATGCGCAGGAGCGGCGATGTCCATGGATGGACGGGCCGGTGTGCTCCCTGCATTGCCGGCACTTCCACCATCCCTGGTGGTCGGCCGGAAATTGCTCCCTGCATTACCGGCACTTCCACCATCCCTGGTGGTCGTATGCTGCGAGTGCGGGGTCCATGCCAATTGCCTTGCAATGGCGCATTTTTTACATATCAAGGGACCTTTGGTAGGGGTCACCACTGAGGATTAGAATCATGCCGGAAATCACTCTCCCAGACGGCTCGAAGCGAGTTTTTGATCATCCAGTCACTGTTGCCCAAGTGGCGGCCGATATAGGGCCGGGGTTGGCCAAGGCCACGCTGGCCGGCAAAGTGGATGGCGAGCTGGTGGATGCTTCTACGGTTATCGATCAGGATGCTGAACTGGCTATTGTCACTGACAGGGATGAGGATGCCCTGGAGCTGATTCGTCATGATGCGGCCCATGTCATGGCCCAGGCCGTGCAGGAACTGTACCCCGGCACCCAGGTGACCATTGGTCCGGCCATCGAGGATGGCTTTTACTACGATTTTGCCCGGGATGAGCCATTTTCACCGGATGACCTGAAGAAGATCGAAGACCGCATGCGCGAGATCGTTGGTCGTAATCTGCCCATTCAGCGGGAAATCTGGGATCGGGAAGAAGCCAAGAAGGTTTTCGCCGCCATGGGAGAAAACTACAAGGTGGAACTCATCGAAGCCATCCCGGAGGATGAGCAGGTCAGCATCTACCGCCAGGGAGAATGGTTTGATGTATGCCGCGGCCCTCATCTGCCCAGCACCGGCAAGCTGCCCAAGGCTTTCAAGCTGATGAAACTGGCGGGCGCCTACTGGCGGGGGGACTCCAACAATGAGATGCTGCAGCGCATCTATGGCACTGCCTGGCGCAACAAGAAGGAACTCAAAGCCTATCTGCATCGTCTGGAAGAGGCGGAAAAACGCGATCATCGCAAGATCGGCAAGGCACAGGATTTGTTTCACACCCAGGAGGAAGCGCCGGGCATGGTGTTCTGGCATGACAAGGGCTGGCAGATCTATCTCACGGTGCAGGAGTATGTGCGTCAGAAGCTGAGGCAACACGGCTATCAGGAAGTGCATACACCGGAGATCATCGACCGTAGCCTGTGGGAGAAATCCGGGCACTGGGAGAAGTTTGGTGACATGATTTTCACCACCCACTCCGAGAACCGGGACTATGCCATCAAGCCCATGAACTGTCCGGCTCATGTGCAGATATACAACCACGGTCTGCGCAGCTACCGGGACCTGCCTTTGCGCCTGGCAGAATTTGGCTCCTGTCACCGCAATGAGCCTTCCGGCACCCTGCACGGCATCATGCGCGTACGCAATTTTGTTCAGGATGACGCGCATATCTTCTGCACGGAAGACCAGATCCTGTCTGAGGTGTCGGCATTCATCGACCTGCTGTTTGAGGTATACAAGGATTTTGGGTTTGAAGAAGTGCTCATTAAGCTCTCCACTCGCCCGGAAAAGCGCGTGGGTGCCGATGAGCTGTGGGACAAGGCGGAGAAATCCCTGGAGGATGCCCTCAACCATAAAAACCTGGACTGGGAACTGCAGCCGGGAGAAGGAGCGTTCTACGGCCCCAAGATCGAGTTTTCTCTGAAAGACTGCCTTGGCCGGGTATGGCAGCTGGGCACCATACAGCTGGATTTCTCCATGCCGGAGCGTCTTGGGGCCCACTATATTGCCGAGGACAACAGCAAGCAGGTGCCGGTAATGCTGCACCGCGCCATTCTCGGATCCCTGGAGCGCTTTATCGGTATTCTCATCGAACATTATGCGGGAGCGCTACCCGTATGGCTGTCGCCAGAACAGGTCGTGGTGATGAATATCACAGACAAACAGGCCGGATATGTCGAGGAAGTCGCCGAAAAGCTGAAAAAACAGGGATTTCGTGTACAAATAGACTTGAGAAACGAGAAGATCGGCTTTAAAATCCGCGAGCACACATTGCAGCGTATTCCCTATCTGCTGGTCGTAGGTGATCGGGAGATGGAAAACGGTGCTGTTGCGGTGCGCAAACGCGGAGGAGAGGACCTGGGGGCCATGCCCGTGGATGAGTTCATCTCCAGCTTGCACCATGACGTGAAGAACAGGGTCTGAACCGCCACACGGTGGTGGAGACAAAATACTGAATTTATATAGAGGACTTGGCTATAGCTAAACAAGACAAAAGAAACCGGTTGAATACCGATATCACCGTTCCTGAAGTTCGTCTCATCGACGAGAAGGGTGAGCAGGTAGGCATCGTTTCCATAGAAGAAGCACTGGATGCGGCAAATGCTGCCGGGCTCGACTTGGTGGAAATTGTGCCGAATGCGGAGCCTCCGGTTTGCCGTATCATGGATTATGGCAAGTTTGTATTCGAAGCCAAGAAACAGAAACAGGCGGCGAAAAAGAAGCAGAAGCAGGTCCAGGTAAAGGAAATAAAGTTCCGTCCCAGAACCGACTCCGGAGACTACGCTATCAAGTTGCGGAACCTGAGGCGTTTTCTGGAGAATGGCGACAAAGCCAAGGTCACCATGCGTTTCCGGGGCAGGGAACACGCCCATCGCGAGTTGGGGCTGGAAGTACTCAACCGCATAGAAAAAGACCTGGAGGAACTTGCCCAGGTCGAGCAGCGTCCGGCGATGGAAGGCCGTCAGATGGTCATGGTTCTGGGGCCGCGCAAGAAATAGATTTATCGTTCCGCACGCGGAACATACATGCAGTGACCGGGCCGATGAGGCATTGCCTGGGTCACTCTTAATTCATCCTTGATACTACAGGAGAGAGAAAATGCCAAAGATCAAAACCAACCGGGGCGCAGCCAAGCGGTTCAAGAAGACCGCTGGCGGCTTCAAGCGAAACCAGTCTCATCGCCGTCATATCCTGACCAAGAAGAGCACCAAGCGTAAGCGTCATTTGCGTTCACCCGCCATGCTGCACAAGGCCGATGTGGCCGCCGCACGCCGCATGATTCCCTACGCCTGATTCAAGTTTCGTTAAAGGAGATACAAGATGCCCCGAGTAAAACGTGGTGTAACGGCGCATAAGCGTCACAAGAAGGTCCTCAAGCAGGCCAAAGGTTACTATGGCGCGCGCAGCAAGGTCTATCGCGTCGCCAAGCAGGCGGTCATCAAAGCTGGTCAGTATGCCTACCGTGACCGCCGTCAGCGCAAGCGCCAGTTCCGCGCCCTGTGGATCCAGCGCATCAATGCTGCTGCACGCATGAACGACCTGTCCTACAGCAAGTTCATGCACGGCCTGGATAAGGCCGGCATCGAAATCGACCGCAAAATGCTGGCGGACATTGCTGTCCATGACATGCCGGCGTTTAGCCAGCTCGCAGAAAAGGCCAAGGCCGCTCTCGCGAGTTGATCGGTTGCTGCCGCCTTCGCGGCAGACTGAATAGCGGCCCGCCCTTTGCTGGCGGGCATAGCGAACGAGGGGAAAGGCCTTTGGGGTCTTTCCCTTTCTTTATTTCCGGGTGGAACAACCTATGGATCTCGAACAACTGACAGAAGAAGCCCTGGCGGCGGTGGCCGCTGCCGACGATCTGCGCGCCCTGGACGAGGTGCGCGTGGCCTGGCTGGGCAAGACCGGGCGTTTTACTGAACAGCTCAAGCAGCTGGGCAAGCTCTCCAAGGAAGAGCGGCCCAAGGCCGGGCAGGCCATCAACAAGGCCAAGCAGGCCCTGCAGCAGGCCATAGAAGCCCGCAAGCAGGCC
>JALWRH010000012.1 GCA_026994195.1 Sedimenticola sp.
GCCATCAGGAATACTGTTGAATTGTTGAAAAAGGCTCATGGTGGCCTCATGTTTCTTTGAAAAATCCTTCTCGTTACTCAATGACATTCGCGTTGTTGAGGATCAAACCCGGAATCAGGAGTAAGACTATGAAAGATCTGCCAGACCCCAAGGACCCAGTAGAACTGATCGGTCAAGCCTATGAACGCCTGCTGGAGTCTGCTATTGATGACGCCCGGCAACTGGAAGACAAGACAGGCCCGGGGCTGCACAAGCTCATCGATAAGGCGCGGCAGAAACTCTCTGATATGGGAGAGCTTACCGCCGAAGAGATCGACCAGATTTCTGAGTACCTCAAGCGTGATCTTCGAGATGCCGCAAACTACGTGGTGGAGACAGGAGAGGATGTTAAAACCTGGCTGGGTTTCGATCTGTCCCTGATTGCTGACCGGTTGCGCGAGCTGTTCATCCAGGCAGCGGATCAGACCACCATAGAGCTGCAGCAACTGCAGGAGCAGGCGGAGGCGGCTGGCTACCATACGGGAGAGATCACCGGTCCCGGAACATTGGTATGTGATGGCTGCGGCGAGGAACTGCATTTCTACAAGCCGGGACGCATCCCGCCCTGTCCCAAGTGCCATGGAACCTCTTTCCACCGCAAGCGGGCCTGATTATTGCCCCGGCGACTAAATATGTCGCCGGGTTAATAACCGATCAGGTCGAACCACAGGGGCAGGGTGAACAGGCTCAGGGCCGTAGTCAAGGTGACTGCGGCGGCATACAGCCCCGTGTCGAGCTTGTACTGATCACAAAGCACGATGCCCAGCACCATGCTGGGCATTGCCGCTTCCAGGACCACGCCCGTCAGTACGTCCTGCTCCAGGTCAAACCAGGTGGCCAGCCCCCAGACCAACAAAGGCGTAAGGAAGAGTTGCAGGACCAGCACGGGCAACAGCGCTGGCAGCTGCCTTGGATGCCAAGTGTCCCAGCGCAGGCTCAGTCCCAGGGAGAACAGCATCAGGGGCACGACGCTGGAAGCAAGCATCCCCAGCCACTGATCCAGCCAGGATGAAATGGGGATACCTCCCGTGTTGAAGATCACTGCCGCAGCTGCCGCCCACAAGGGAGGGACTTTGAACAGGGCCGCCAGCACTGATCCGCTGTTACAGTCGCTGCCATGGTGACGGGCAAGCAGTATGCCTGTGGTCAGCAGCAACGGGGTGCAGGCGAACAGATCATATTGAATGGCGATATTGGCGCCGCTTTCACCCAGGATGTTTTCCAGAACCGGCAATCCCATGTAGGTCGCATTCGGGAATGACGCAGCAAGAATGACTGTGCCGGTAACGGCGCTAGAATGGCGGCAGGAAATACAGGCCAGGCTGCTCAGTGCCATGGCCGACAGTACACCTGCCGCTGCTAGGGTGGATATCAGGACCGAATTCATTCCCAGAGGCGCAGTCCAGAGGACCTTCAGTACCAGAGCAGGCAACAGCAGATAGTAGACAACAGAGGTCAATACCTTGCGCGTGGTATCGGCATCCAAAGCCCCGGGTTTCAGAAGGCGCCAGACGACACCGCACAGGATGAGAGCGGCCATTTGCAGAATTACGGAGTGCATGAACAGGGTGACTCTTGGGTCGATGGCGGGTTGATTGCGTTAGCCAAAGGATGAAACATCCTCTGAAACGTCCGACTGACAGGGACAAGGCTTGGCTGTAAAACGGTGTCTACTTCACGAAAAGGAAATACCGTGCTCTGAGCTTGCGGCCTTTCCATACCCGGCCATTGATCTTTTCAGCCAGGATTTTGCAGCCGGTCTCATTGGTGTCCACATTGATGAGGGCCATGTAATTGTGGTCATCTGCTGAGGGTTCGATCTTGATGTTCTTGATTACGGCGCCAAATTCTTCAAGAGGTTCCCGAAGTTCCTCTTCCGTAGTGTCTGGCGGAAATCCACTTACTGAAATATGCATGTCATCACTTTCCTCATGCGACCTTCTTGGTTGCCAGGTTAATAGTCATCATACAAAACAACCCCTGTAGTGCAAAGTTGTTGTTCATATTTACTGAACAAAAAAAGGGCTCCGAAGAGCCCAGCGTATTGCCAGAAGGAAGGGGATAGTTTCTACAGATTATTCTTGTCTAGCCCACCAGGTTCATCAACAAACACAATTGGCTTTACTTGATGCCATAGCCTTCAGGATCCTGCTCATGCAGTGCTTCTCTTCCGGTCGGCATTTCGGGCCTGGCATTGGGATCAGGGGTGACGTCTTCGGGATTTTCCATGTGGCTGGCATAGAGATCACCTTCACCTTTCTGTCCTTCCGTACCGGAAGGCGCGGGTTTGCTGTGATCAGTGAGTGCTGAGCCGTACATGTCTTCATTGCCGCCGAAGTGCTCATCGTGCGCCCAGGCTGTGCTGGTTGCACCGACAATGGCAATGGCTGCAAAAGTGATGATTTTTTTCATGATATATCTCCTGTTAGCGTTTTATGGATCAGTAGTGTTGCCGTTCTCATATCGAGCGACTGCCAAGTATCTTGCAGATACCGTGCCAACTGGAGATTATTGATGAAAAATAGAGGTTAACCAAAGAGTTAACAAACAGCACGACAATCAGGAAATGAATCTTCAAACCGCCTGCAACAGCAGTCCGTTCAATTTGTCTATGAATCGTCAAAACCGTATTTTTTGATACGCCGTTCCAGGGCCGGGCGGGATATACCCAGAATTTCACAGGTCTTTCCCTTATGCCAGCGTGTGTGCTCCAGGATGCTGCGTACATGCCTTTCTTCCAACTCGTCCAGGCTGATGAGTTCCGTTGCCTGTTCCGCCTGTCCGCCCTTTCCAGATACTGGGGAGGGAGAAACATTGTCCAGTCCAAGAAGATCCGGAGTAATGGTTTCGTCACGGCACAGAACTGCCGCCCGGGTAAGTATGTTTTCCAGTTCCCGGACATTGCCAGGCCAGTTGTAGGACTGCATGAGCGCCCAGGCATTTTCAGAAATGTTCTTGACGCGGGTGTGCAGACGCTGGTTGATCTTTTGCAGCAGGTGTTCGGTCAGCAAGGGCAGGTCTTCCATGCGTTCGCGCAGCGGCGGCAGGATGATGTTGACCACGTTCAGCCGGTAGTACAGGTCCTCCCGGAATCTGCCTTCCTTCACCATGGCCTCCAGATTCCTGTTGGTCGCGGCAATGATGCGCGCCGAAGTGTGCAGGGTTTCAGTTCCACCGACTCTTTCATAAGTGCCTTCCTGAAGCACGCGCAGCAGCTTGGCCTGCAGATTCAGCGGCAGCTCACCCAGTTCGTCGAGAAACAGGGTGCCTTCCGCGGCAAGTTCGAACTTGCCAGGCTTGCGGCGATCGGCCCCGGTGAAACTGCCTTTCTCATGGCCGAAAAGTTCGCTTTCAAGAAGATTTTCCACGATGGCGGAACAGTTGACGGCGAGGAACAGCCCCTTGCGTTCCGAATGATGATGTATGGCCCGGGCCACCACTTCCTTGCCCGTGCCGCTCTCCCCGGTAATGAGTACGCTGGCCTGGCTGCCTGCAACGCTGCCGATAGTTTTCAACAGGCGGGTGATTCCCGGGCTTTTGCCAACGATCTGGTTCATGTCCACGGTTTTATCCAGAGACATGCGAATGGCCTTTACCTTGCGGGACAGGCGATGACTGCGCAGGGCGTTGTTCAGGGTGGTATCCAACTCCAGTTCATCCATGGGCTTGCGCACGAAATCATAGGCGCCAGCCTTCATGGCTTCGATGACCAGGGCATTGTCGGAAACGCCTGTGACCATGATCACGGGCGGCGCTTCCGCTTCGGCCTTGACGGCTTTCAGCAGATCCATGCCATATCCGTCGGGCAACTGCTGATCCAGTAGGATGGCATCAGGTGTGGAGCGGGCCAGAAGGCTGCGGGCATCCGATAGATTGTGGGCGGCTACAGGGGTATGCCCCAAATCCTCCAGGTGCATAGTCAGCAATTGAGAAAATACCTCGTCGTCTTCCACTACCAGTATGTCAGCCATGGGGATGGGTGCTCCGCGGAAATGCTATAGTCGATACCGTTATCTTCCTGTATCGAGTTTACTCAAGTGACCTGGAAAAGTCTTATACAACAGCAAAAACCCCTCACGGTTTCCCTGGTCAGTTTCATGCTCATGCTGGTGATCGTGGTGATCATCGGCTTGGTCGGTGGGCGGCATATCATCGATTATCTGCAAGAGCGCCTGATCGAACATGGCATCGATCACAATGAAGAAGTGATCATGGGCATGCACCCGTTGCTGGAGCACAGCTTGCAGGATGGCGCCTCAGTGGATGGCGTGATAACTGACTTTCAGCGTTTCATCGATCATGCTGAACCTTTCGGCGTACGCCTGTTTCTGGTCGATCTGTCTCAGGGCAGGGTAGTCGCCGACAGTCTGAAAATCCGGCACCTGCCTTATCCTGTAAAAGACCTGGTGGTCACCCCCGTGCACCGCTTCGATGGCAGCCTCATCAAGGATGTAGCCCACTGGGATGGCACCGCCTGGCGCAGGACCAGTTCTGGTGCTATTGAACTGCTGACGCTGCATCCCTTGCGGATGCCGGAATCAGCCAGGCAGCATTGGGCTCTGGGGGTCAGCAGTGATCTGACCGAGTTGCTGGTGCTCATGGATGAACTTCACTTGCACCTGGATATGGTGCTGCTCATCACCTATGGTCTCATCGGTTTGCTGGGATTCCTGGTTTTGCGCTGGATAGGAAGGCGCTACGAATCCGGCCTGGAACAGCAGGTGGCAAAGCGCACCCGGGAACTGGAAAAAGCTCATGCCGAGATCCTGGAACAGGCACGCCTGGCCACCATAGGGCAGACAGCATCGGTACTGGCCCATGAAATGCGCAATCCCCTGGCTTCCATCAAACTTGCTTTGTCCAGTGTCAGCCGCAATGCAAATCTGCAGGACAGGGAGAAACAGCGTATGGCGCTGGTACTGGGTGAAGTGGACCGGCTGGAAAACATGCTCAATGAGAACCTGGAATACGTGCGTCCTGTGGTCCGGGATGAACAGCCGGTGCACCTGGATGAACTGCTGGACAAGGTATTGACCCTGGAAGAACCATTGATGGAAGCGGCCTCCCTGACACTGGTGCGCCACCGGTGTGCAGAGTGCCCTGCGGTTCACCTGGATAGCAGAAAGATGCAGCAGGTGCTGCTGAATCTGCTGAAGAATGCGCGGGAGGCCAGTCCCGTGGACAGCAAGATCGCCGTGACCCTGAGAAAAACAGGCGACTCCCTGGTTCTGCTTATCAGCAACCAGGGAGAACCTCTGCCCCCGAAGATAAGGGAGCAGGCTTTTGACTTGTTCTTCACGACCAAGGCCCGTGGCACCGGTCTGGGCCTTGGGCTGGTACGGCGGGTGGTGGAGGAGCATGGTGGCAGCGTGGAGCTGCTTGGGGAGGATGACGGGATGACAACAGTTCAGCTGGTTTTACCCATAGACACCGATACCTGTTGACCTGACAGTATGTCCGGACCGAAACGGCACCGGTAGTTTGCCCGGTCGATACTATGAGCAAGTTTTTATACTCTATATGATGGACTGAAAACTTCCAGCCAAGGCTTTTCTTGAATTATTGATGCCTGCTCCGTATGATCCGCTCCATGCGCAAGCGTATCCGACAATCACTGGCGATGGTGCTCATACTTGCACTCACCCTGTCAGGCCTGCAGTCTGCAGTTTTTGCTGACCGGGGCGGGGCAGGCAGTGTGGGCAAGGTCGTCCAAATCACATCGGCGCAGATGAATCATGATTGCGCTGATTGCGACACTCAGGATTGCTGCGCCACTCAGACCTGCCAGATGACTTCACATTGCGTGTCTTTCCCAGCGGTAGTAGTTACTGCGGGTCTGAATGCGCATGGCGGAAAACCTGCACGCCTGCTACCCCGCACTTCACCCCTGGTGCCGTCTTCCCTGATCCCCACTATCTATCGCCCTCCCTGGGCGTGACTCCAGCCTGCCTCTGAAGCAGAGGCTTTCGCATGATGCCTGATTGAGTCTCTCCAGCCTCTGCCAGGTTCATTGTCTGCGCCCGTTCCTGAGCGGCTCATGCTCTGGAACTGACGAAAAGCTGTTGGAGTTCTATCATGAAAGTTACCTGTTCCGGTATGTGTACACCACGCATTCCCGTCCTGGCGGCATTGGGCCTGTCGCTGTGGATTATTGTGGCGCCCATGGCAGAAGCCGGTGTCCTGCGCCTGGATGATGCCGAACGTATCGCACTGGAGAAAGATCCAGTGGTACAAGCCGGCCTGGCGCGTTCCGATGCCCTGGAAGCAGAAGCGGTAGCGGATGGCCAGTTGCCTGATCCGAAATTCCGCACGGGTCTCTACAATGCCCCCCTGGACGATTTTGATCTGCGCAGAGAGCCTTCCACTCAGTTGCGTTTCGGCCTGCAGCAGGCCTTTCCCCGGGGAAACACTCTGGCGTACAAAGAGAAGAAGACCCGGGCAAAGGCCAGCGCCGAACGGCTGCGCGCCCGTCTGGAGTCGCTGAAGATTCTCCGTGATGTCAGAAAAACCTACCTTGAGATCTACTATCGCACTGAAGCTGCCGGAATCATTCGGGCCAGCCGCAAGCTTTTCGAGAGCCTGACCGACATCACCCGGGTGCAGTACGCCTCTGGCGGGTCGTCTCAGCAGGATGTGCTGCGTGCCGAGCTGGAGCTGTCGCGCCTGGAAGACCGGCTCACCCAGATCAAGGCCAGCGAGGAGAATGCCCGGGCGCGGTTGTCCCGCTGGCTGGGCAAAGACGCCTGGCGCCCGGTGCAGGATATCCTGCCACACCTGCCGATAATTTCCAGCCTGGCCGGCATCAGGGAAAAACTGGAGCAGCATCCGCAGATTCTCTTGCAGTCCGCCATTATCGAAACCCATCAGCAGGCGGTGGCAATCTCACGGGAGCAATATAAGCCCGGATGGACTCTGGGTGCTGAGTACCGCATGCGCTTTGGTGACAATCCGAACGATTCCAACCGCTCCGATATGGGTGCGGTAATGCTCACCATGGACATTCCTCTGTTCACGGAAAAACGTCAGGACAAACGCCTGCAGGCCAGCCAGAAACGGGCCGATGCCGCCTATCTGGACCGGGAAAACAGCTGGCGTATGCTGCGGGAGAAGCTGGCTGCCGCGCAAAGCAGCCGCGAACGCCTGGAAGAACGCCTCGAGCGTTACCAGGAACGTCTGATTAAGGACGCGGAGGAAAATGCCAAGGCGGCGTTGCTGGCCTACCAGAGTGGCACCATTGAATTCACCGGGCTCATGCGTGCCCGTATCACCGAACTGGATATCCACCTGCAGGCTCTCAAGCTGCGCGTGGATCTTCTCAAGACCCAGGCCGATCTGCTTTATCTGGCAGCAGGAGAAGAACAATGAAAAAGACACTGATATCCACGCTTGTCATCCTGGCGGTATTTTCCGGTACGCCAGCGCTTGCCAAGGGGAGCACGGACAAGAACATCCTCTACTGGGTGGCGCCAATGGACCCCAGTTACCGGCGGGATGGCCCGGGCAAGTCTCCCATGGGCATGGATCTGATCCCTGTGTATGAAGACGCCGAAACAGAAGGCAGTGATGTACGCATCTCACCAGCTGTGGTGCAGAACCTGGGGGTGAGAACGGCTGAAGTGACCAAGGGTGTCCTGTCACGTCTGATCGATACCGTGGGATATATCGACTATGACGAGTCCCGGGTGACGCATATCCATATGCGGGTATCGGGCTGGATAGAACGCCTGAGCGTGAAGTCCGAAGGCGAGGCGGTAAAGAAAGGGCAGCGCCTTTTCAGCATCTATTCACCGGATCTGGTCAATGCCCAGGAAGAGTTTCTGCGTGCTCTCAGTGGCGGCAACCAGGGGCTGGTCAGCGCCTCCCGGGAGCGGTTGAAGGCTCTGGGCATCAGCGGCAGTGAGATCGCCCGTCTGGAAAAACGGCGAAAAGTGCTGCAGACCGTGCCCGTCTTCGCACCCCAGGATGGCGTGGTGTCTGAGCTTGCCGTGCGGGAGGGCATGTATGTGAAACCCTCCTTGAATGTCATGACCCTGGCGGATCTGTCCAGTGTCTGGCTGATTGCGGAAGTATTCGAGCGTCAGTCCGACTGGGTGTCCATCGGTGACGAAGCGGAAATGACCCTGCCTTTCCTGCCCGGCAAGCGCTGGCAGGGCAGGGTGGAGTATATCTATCCCAGTCTGGACCCCAAGACCCGCACCCTCATGGCGCGGCTGCGTTTCGACAATCCCGGGGAAGCACTCAAGCCCAACATGTATGCCAGGGTGAAACTGCATGCACAACCCAGGGAGCAGGTGCTTTCCATTCCAATGGAAGCCCTGATCCGCAGTGGCGACAAGGACCGGGTCATCGTGGCCCTGGGAGAAGGGCGGTTCAACGCGGTGGAAGTATTGACCGGCATTGAAAGCGGTGACCGTATAGAGATCGTCCAAGGACTGAAAGCAGGCGACAGGGTTGTGACCTCAGGGCAGTTTCTCCTTGATTCCGAGGCCAGCCTCAAAGCCAGTTTTTCTCGCATGTCTGAAGCTTCCACGGACACAGGCCCAAAGAGCGGTTCTAATAACCAGGCAGCGGTAGCCGCATCAGGACAAGGACGTATTGTCAGCCTTCCTGCCGGACAGGGGATGATCAAGCTGGATCATAGGCCCATTCCAGCACTGGGATGGCCGGCCATGGAAATGATGTTCTTCCTGGATCAGGGGGCCGACGCCTCAGCCTTCAGTGAAGGTGATGAAGTGCGCTTCCAGCTGGAGAAACGCAATGGTGATTTCTACATCATCGCCTTGGAGCATGCTGACGGGGAGGGGGCGCCATGATTCAGTACATCATCGAATGGTCTCTGCGCAATCGTTTCATGGTGGTGTTGCTGACTCTCATCGTGACCGGCTGGGGGCTGTATTCCGTGAAGAATACCCCTCTGGATGCCATACCGGATCTTTCCGATGTGCAGGTCATCATCAAGACCAGCTTTCCCGGACAGGCGCCCCAGGTGGTGGAAGACCAGGTGACCTATCCACTGACCACCGCCATGCTCTCCGTGCCCAAGGCGGTGAACGTGCGTGGTTATTCCTTCTTTGGTGATTCCTACATCTACGTGATTTTCGAAGATGGCACCGATCCCTACTGGGCGCGTTCTCGAGTCTTGGAATATCTCAGTCAGGCGGCGAGCAAGCTGCCGGCAGAGGCCAAGCCCGAGTTGGGCCCGGACGCCACCGGGGTCGGCTGGGTGTTCGAATATGCCCTGGTGGATCGCAGTAACCGCCATGACCTGGCCCAGTTGCGCAGTCTGCAGGACTGGTACCTGAAATTTGAACTGCAGACGGTGCCAGGGGTTTCCGAGGTGGCCACCATTGGTGGCATGGTCAAGCAATACCAGGTGGTGGTGGACCCCGACAGCCTGCGCGCCTATGGCCTGAACCTGTCCCAGATCCGCAAGGCGATTCAGCGGGGCAACAAGGAAAGCGGTGGTTCCGTCATCGAGATGGGTGAGGCGGAGTACATGATCCGCGCCACGGGATATATCGACAGTATTGAGGATCTCAAGGAAATCCCCCTGGGCATGAGTGACAAAGGCGTGCCCATCACTCTCAAGGATGTGGCCCAGGTGCGCCTGGGGCCGCAGATGCGCCGGGGCGTGGCGGAACTGGATGGGGAAGGGGAGGTCGTCGGCGGCGTGATCATCATGCGCTTTGGTGAAAACGCCCTGTCGGTCATTGCCAATACCAAGAAAAAACTGGAGGAACTCGCCCGGGGGCTGCCGGATGGGGTGGAAATCGTGCCCACCTATGACCGTTCCGGTCTGATTCACCGGGCCGTGGAAACCCTCAACGGCAAACTGCTGGAGGAGTTTCTGGTGGTGGCCGTAGTCTGTGCGGTGTTCCTGTTTCACCTGCGTTCCGCCCTGGTGGTAATCCTGTCCCTGCCGGTGGGCATACTGGTGGCCTTCATCGTCATGGAGCGCATGGGGATCAATGCCAACATCATGTCCCTGGGCGGCATTGCCATTGCCATTGGTGCCATGGTGGATGCCGCCATCGTCATGATAGAGAACGTGCACAAGCACATAGAGAAGACGCCTCTGACCAGGGAGAACCGTTGGGCCGTCATGGCTCAGGCCGCCACGGAAGTGGGACCACCTTTGTTTTTTTCCCTGCTCATCATTACCCTGAGCTTCCTGCCGGTGTTCACCCTGGAAGCCCAGGAAGGCAGGCTGTTTGCTCCCCTGGCCTACACCAAGACCTTCGCCATGGCGGCAGCGGCAGGCCTGTCCATTACTCTGGTGCCGGTGCTTATGGGGTATTTTATCCGTGGGCATATCACGCCGGAGCACAAGAACCCGGTGAACCGGCTGCTCATTGCCCTGTACCGGCCGGTGATTCACCTGGTGCTCAGGATTCCCCGCTTGCTCGTCGTTCTGACCCTGGTGCTCATTGCCGTGGGTTTGTGGCCGCTAGACCGCATTGGCAGCGAGTTCATGCCCGATCTGGATGAAGGCGACCTCTTGTACATGCCCAGTGCTTTCCCGGCGGTGTCCATTGGCAAGGCCCAGCAGCTTCTGCAACAGACGGACAAGCTCATCAAAACCGTGCCAGAAGTAAAAAGGGTATTCGGGAAGATCGGGCGGGCTGATTCGGCCACGGATCCCGCGCCACTGACTATGGTGGAAACCACCATCCAGCTCAAACCGCGTGAGGAATGGCGCCCTGGCATGACCATGGACAAGCTCAAAAGGGAGCTGGATGGGCTGGTAAAGTTCCCGGGGCTGACCAATGCCTGGGTCATGCCCATCAAGAACCGCATCGATATGCTGGCCACGGGGATCAAGACGCCAGTGGGGGTGAAGATCGCCGGGCCTGATCTCAAGGTCATTCAGGATCTGGGCCGGGAGCTGGAAAAAGTCATTCAGGAGGTGCCGGGAACCGTGAGCGTGTATTCAGAACGGGTGGCGGGTGGACGCTATGTCACCGTTGATATCGACCGCAAGGCGGCGGCACGTTTTGGTCTGAACATCACCGATGTACAGGAAGTGGTACGTACTGCCCTTGGGGGCATGCGGGTCACTCAGTCCGTGGAAGGTCTGGAGCGTTACCCTGTCAACGTCCGCTATCCCCGGGAAACCCGTGATTCCCTGGAAAAGATTCGTAATCTGCCAGTGGTTACTCCGGCCGGCGCTCATATCCCCCTGGCAGAAGTCGCGGAAATCCGTATCGAATCCGGCCCCGGTATGATCAAAACCGAAAATGCCCGGCTCAATGGCTGGACCTATATCGATATCCAGGGAAGGGACCTGGGTTCCTATGTGGTGGATGCGCAGAAAGCCGTGGCGGATCAGCTGGAGCTGCCGCCGGGCTATTCTGTTTCCTGGTCAGGGCAGTACGAGTACATGATGCGGGCGAAAGAGAAGCTGTCCACCGTGGTACCCGTGACCCTGGTTATCATCGTACTGCTGCTCTACCTGAATTTCCGTAATCTCACAGAAGTGCTCATCATCATCGGCACCTTGCCGTTGGCCCTGGCGGGAGGCATCTGGCTGCTCTATCTGCTGGACTACAACCTGTCGGTGGCCGTGGGTGTGGGCTTTATCGCCCTGGCTGGAGTTTCCGTGGAAATCGGTGTGGTCATGCTGGTGTATCTGAACCAGGCTCTGCGCCGCATCATCGACCAGGCGGCTCACCAGGGCAGAACTCTGGTCAGAGATGATGTGCGCAAGGCGGTGGTGGAAGGTGCCCTGTTGCGGGTGCGTCCCATCATGATGACCGTAGCCGCCATCATTGCCGGCCTGTTGCCCATCATGCTGGGCGGGGGCACCGGTTCCGAGGTCATGCGGCGCATTGCTGCGCCTATGATCGGGGGGATGGTCAGCGCCACGATACTTACCCTCATCGTTTTACCGGCGGTGTTCCTCATCTGGAAACAGAGAGGGATTCCTGCCGATGATTCTTTATCTGCCCAGGAGGAAAGCCCATGAGTTTTGCAAAGATCACCGCAATCGTGCGGCCCACGGTAGTCACCGCCATCGAGGAAACACTGCACGAAGCAGGTGTGCCCGGCATGAGTGTCACCCAGGCGAAAGGCTATGGTGACTATGCGGATTTCTTCCGCAAGGACTGGATGGTGACCCATGTACGTATCGAAGTGTTCATTGCCGCTTCCAGGGCGGAAAGCATTGCCGAACTCATCATGGAAGCCGCTCATACCGGCCTGGATGGTGATGGCCTGGTGGCCATTGTTCCCGTCTCGGCCATTTATCACATACGTACTCGTAAGCGTTGCCGGGAAGATGCCTGTTGAAGCGGCATATTCTGAATCTATACTTCTACAAGAGGACTGAGATATATGAACAAGACCGTTATTCTTTCAATTGCCCTTACCAGTGTACTGGGAGTGTCCGCATGCAGTGATCAGGGGAAACCAGGGGAGAAAGCCGCTGCAGCCCAGGGTCCGGTTTCAGCGATCCACGGATCTATGAAACCTGCGGCTGCAGTAACACGATGGTATAGCAAAGCACAGGTGGAGCGCGGTAATGAACTGTTCCAGCAGAACTGTGCCCAGTGCCACAAGCCGGACGCTTCCGGAGATCCCAATTGGAAACAGGTGAATGCAGAAGGCAAGTTGCCGCCACCACCTCTAAATGGTACTGGCCATGCCTGGCATCATCCCATGCCTTTGCTGCAACAGGTTGTGCGCCGTGGCGGCATCCCCATGGGCGGCAGCATGCCGCCGTTTGCGGACAAACTGAATGCGGAACAGATCAACGATATTCTGGCCTGGGTACAATCCCACTGGCCTGACGCCATCTACGCAAAATGGGCGCAGATGACGGCGCAAGCCGCCCGCAAAAAGGGTTAATTAATCCACAGGAGAGAAAACATGTATTACTTTTCCACCCGCGTACAAGGTGATTTCGCCGAGGTTGAGAAACAGGTTATCGAAGCCCTGAAAACCGAGGGTTTTGGCGTGCTTACGGAAATCGACATCAAAAAGACCCTCAAGGCCAAGCTGGACGTGGACTATCGTCCCTACCGGATTCTGGGAGCCTGCAATCCGCCCCTGGCCAACCAGGCTCTGCAGGCAGAGCCAGATATCGGACTGCTTCTGCCCTGCAACGTGGTGGTGCGCGAAGAGGAAGATAGCAGCATCACCGTGTCCTTCATGGACCCGGCGGCGGTCCTGACTCTGGTGGACCGTCCGGAGATCGCGGAGCTTGCCGGACAGGTAAAGGCCAAGCTGGAGCGGGTAAGGGACAGCCTTGGCGGCAGCTGAAGCCATGTACCCGGCCACGGGGCAGCGCAGTTGTCACGATACCAGAGGATTGAGGATTCCCTGTCCAGGCAATGGTCAGGACGGGGAGTTCCGCAGGGGTGTTTCCTGGCCGTCTCCAAGGTTTGATGTTGTGGGAGATGTGGTTGAGGACAGGCTCACTGGACTGGTGTGGCCGAGAAACGCCCTGTTGGCGGAGTTTCCGCTGGACTGGAACGAAGCCCTGGCGTTCATACGGGATCTGAACCGGCAGGCTTTTTACGGACAACGAGACTGGCGATTGCCCAACCGCCGCGAGCTGCGCAGCCTCATGAGCTACCAGACCCGCTTGCCTGCATTGCCCGAGGATCACCCCTTCGAGAATGTTTTTTCCGGCTGGTACTGGTCCAGCACCACGGCGGCCCTCGCGCCGGCGCATGCATGGTGCGTTCACATGGAAGGCGCCAGGATGTTCTATGGCGGCAAGGATCAGTATTACATGGTCTGGCCGGTCAGGGGGGAGGGCAATGGTTTGCTGGCGGCTACCGGGCAGACTGTCTGCCACGATGCCCGGGGACAAGTGGTAGCTTGCCGGTCCACGGGGCAGGACGGGGAGCTGCGTATGGGACGCCCCTGGCCCAGTCCGCGTTTTGTTGTCGGCGAGGAAGTGGTGTTGGACCGGCTTTCGGGTTTCTGCTGGTCTGCGGTGGCCAGTCTGACGGCTCGAAGGGTCGATTGGGAAGAGGCACTGGCGGCGGTTCGCCAGCTCTGCGAGGCCCAACCGGCGCGGGGCTGGCGATTGCCGAATATCAACGAACTGGAAACCCTGGTGGACTGTAGTCAGGCATCACCCGCGCTGCCTGAAAACGCGCCATTCCGCGAGGTGCAGGCGGGTTACTGGTCATCCACCACCAGCATGTTCGAGCCCGACTGGGCCTGGGCGCTCTATCTGGACAAAGGCGCTCTGGGTGTCGGGCAGAAGAGTGGCAGACATTTTCACGTTTGGGCGGTGCGGGATCCGTTGGAGAAGGAGTTTTCCTGGTAGCAATCTGAAAGTCATGTGGATTTTTCTCCTGGGGCATCATGGCAACGGGCCATGAAATCGATGAGCAGCTGCCCGTGCCGGGTTATGGCTCCGATGGAGTTGTGTCCGGCATTTTCCAGCAATGCCAGCTGAACCTGATCCCCGCTGCGGTTCTGGTAAATCTGCTCGGCATCCCTGAAAGGGATGGTGCGGTCCCGTTTGCCATGCACGAGTAGTACCGGGATGTGGATATCGTGAATGGTGTGGCAGGGGGCGATGGCGTCCAGGGAAAAGCCAATGACCCGTTCGACGTAACGCAGCACCAGCCATCCGACGGGGATATAGGGAATGTGATGGGAGTGCATCTGCCTGCGCATGAGTTCCGCCGGATGGCAGAAACTGGCGATGCTGACAATTCCCACCAAATCACTTCGCCGGGATGCCACCAACAGACAGGCCGCTGCGCCTACGGAATGTCCCAAAAGGAATATCCTGCCCAAATCCACATGTTTTTGTGCTTTGGCCCAGGCAAGGCTGTGCTCAATATCTTCAGCAAAACGTGGCATGGAGGAATAGTTGTCGGTGTCGCTGTTGCCGTGGTTGCGGGCGTTGACAAGCAGCACCTGGTAACCAGCGGCATGCAGGAGAGAAGCGAATGGGAGCATTTGTTCTGCGCTGCCTCCCCATCCGTGCATCACCAGAACCAGGGGAAGTTCTCTGTCGGGCTTTTCCGGGCCGATCCACCAAGTAGCCAGCTTCTTCCCATTGGTGGTGGAAATCAGGCAGGAACGGTACGGAAGCTCAAGGTCTGCTGGCGTAACTGTCGGGCTTCTGTGCCTGCCGGGAATACGGTAGGCGCGACGCACCAGCCAGGGAATCAGGATGATGCCGGACAGAAGGAGCAGGGCAACAACCATCAGGATGTTCATAGGCATGGAACCTTTAAGAAAATTATCGTTTCGTCAAACAGGCAGCAAATTTGTTCACCAGGCTGTCTCGAAGCGAGACAGGCCATGGGGCTGAAAAATAAAGAGAAACCAATGTTACACCGCCTTGGCATGGATACTGCTTCGGATTCCGTAGAAAACACACAAGAACCAGGCGGTTCTGGAGGCAGACATGGGACATCCGGTAAGAAAAACAGAGTCAGACACGGTGACGGATCCCGTATGTGGCATGGAGTTATCACGGGACAGTGGCTTTCGACTGGAATATGGCGGGGAGATATATCACTTCTGCAGCGAACACTGTGAGCACAAGTTTGAGGACGATCCTGAGCATTATATTCATGCGGAACATGAATGCTCTCATGCTGTAACAACCTCCCCTGCTGAAGCCCAAGTCAGTCCCTTCTCTTCTGGGGAGGGTGCCTATACCTGCCCCATGCATCCTGAGATCCGTGAGAACCAGCCCGGTGCTTGTCCCAAGTGTGGCATGGCTCTGGAACGGGTGGATGTGGTGGTTGCGGCGGCCCGCACTGAGTACACCTGTCCCATGCATCCCGAAGTGGTACAGGATCAACCAGGAACCTGCCCCAAGTGTGGGATGGCCCTGGAACCGAGAACCGTGGACGTGGAAGAAGATGACAGTGAGCTGAAGGATATGAGCCGGCGCTTCGTGGTCAGCGCCGTGTTGGCTGTTCCCGTTTTCCTTCTGGCCATGATCGCTGATTTGGCGCCGGGATGGCTGCCCTCTGGCATGAGTATGAGGGCGGTGCAGTGGATCGAGTTCTTCCTGGCAACCCCCGTTGTGTTGTGGGGAGGATGGCCTTTCTTCGTGCGTGGCTGGCAGTCGGTCCGCACCTGGAATCTGAACATGTTTACCCTTATTGGTCTGGGCGTGGGCGTAGCCTGGCTGTACAGCATGGTGGCCTTGCTGTTTCCCGGGATCTTTCCCTCCAACATGCACCAGGAAGGTGGCACGGTTCCCGTGTACTTCGAGGCTGCGGCGGTCATTACGGCTCTGGTGCTCCTGGGGCAGGTGCTGGAACTTCGGGCCCGCAGCAGCACCAATGCCGCCATCAAGATGCTGCTGGGGCTGGCGCCGAACAGTGCCCGGCGGGTAAATGCTGATGGCAGTGAACAAGATATCCCCCTGGAACAGGTCATGCCCGGTGATATTCTGCGTGTGCGCCCGGGAGAAAAGATTCCGGTGGACGGCAAGGTCAGTGAAGGCAGCAGTTTCGTGGATGAATCCATGGTCACGGGGGAATCCGTGCCGGTGGAAAAAGGTCCGGGAGACGCGCTGATCGGTGCCACTGTGAATGGCACTGGCAGTCTGCTCATGCGTGCTGAAAAAGTTGGGGCAGACACGCTGCTGTCCCAGATCGTACACATGGTGAGTGAAGCGCAGCGATCCCGCGCCCCCATCCAAAAGCTGGCTGACGTGGTGGCCGGGTACTTTGTGCCTGCCGTTGTGTTGATAGCTGTGCTCACCCTGATCATATGGGGTTTCTGGGGCCCGGAACCCCGCCTGGCGCATGCCGTGATCAATGCCGTTGCTGTACTCATCATTGCCTGTCCCTGTGCCCTGGGGCTGGCCACCCCCATGTCTATTATGGTCGGTACGGGAAAAGGCGCTGGCATGGGCGTGCTGATAAAGAATGCCGAAGCCCTGGAAATACTGGAAAAGGTGGATACCCTGGTGGTGGACAAGACCGGCACCCTTACCGAGGGCAAGCCAAGAGTTGTCTCAGTCTGGCCGGGGGAAGGTTTTACCGAGCGGGAATTGCTGCGTCTTGCCGCGAGCCTGGAGCGGGCCAGCGAACATCCCCTGGCGGAGGCCATCGTACGCAAGGCCGAAGGGGAGGGCATACGCCTGTCTCCAGCCACGGCATTCGAATCCATTACCGGACAAGGTGTGAGTGGAACAGTCGAGGAACGACATATTGGCCTGGGCAACCGTAGCTTGCTGGACGGTCTTTCCGTGGATGTGGGCCATTTGCGGCAGCTGGCTGACGAGGGGCGTGCAAACGGACAGACGATAATCTTCCTGGCCATCGACGCCAAACCAGCGGGATTCATTGGCGTGGCTGATCCCATCAAGGAAACCACGGCGGAAGCCATAAAGGATTTGCATGGTGAAGGCGTTCGGGTGGTAATGCTTACGGGTGATAACAGAACCACAGCGGAAGCCGTGGCTCGACAACTGGGTATCGACCAGATCGAGGCCGAAGTCATGCCGGATCAGAAAGCCGATATCGTCAGGAAACTTCAGGCAGACGGACGCATAGTGGCCATGGCCGGCGATGGCATCAACGACGCACCCGCCCTGGCTCAGTCTCATGTGGGCATCGCCATGGGGACGGGGACGGATGTGGCCATGGAAAGTGCCGGGGTGACCCTGGTGAAAGGTGACTTGCGGGGAATCGTGCGAGCCCGCCGCCTCAGCCGCGCAACCATGCGCAACATCCGTCAGAACCTGTTTTTTGCCTTCATCTACAACTCTCTGGGGGTGCCGGTGGCCGCTGGTGTTTTGTATCCCTTCTTCGGCCTGCTGCTGTCTCCCATTATCGCGGCAGCGGCCATGAGCTTCAGTTCGGTATCCGTCATTGCCAATGCCCTGCGTCTGAAACGGGCTAAGCTATAAAGACAGCTGTTGTCCGCAAAGCAAAGAGGTGACACATGAACAAGAAACACGCAGTTGATACAGGGGACAGCTGGACAGTCCGCCGAAATCTTCGTCTGGCAACACCTGCTTCCGGGGACGAAGCCGCGCGTATTACGGAAGCCCTCGACTCCCTGGAAGGTTTGAGCGGGTTCAAGATCGAAGCAGGCAGCGACAGGTTGGAGGTCACCTACAACGTCATCAAAATGGATTACCAAGTGCTGGGCAAAACTCTGGAGGCGTGGGGTTGTCCTCTGGCTTCCGGCGGGTGGAGCCGGATAAAGGGCTGGTTTTACCAGTTTTCGGATACCAATGCCCGGGACAACGCCAAGGCTCCTCCACCTCCCTGCTGCAACAAACCACCACGTTGAAAAAATTTGCCCATTCAAAATATTTGTTAACACAAACAGGAACCATTATCATTAGCATAATTATGGAGTGGTATGGACCAAATCGATGAAGAAGTTGTTTTCTGTGGTATTCCTCTGGACCTTGATGGTTCCCGCGCTGTTTGCCGCATCGCCATTGCAACGCCTGCAACAGTTGGTGGATTACGTTGGTGTTGACTACCCGGGGGCCGTAGTCGATGGGAAAGTACAGAATCCGGTTGAATACGAGGAAATGCTGGATTTCGTGGGCACCGTGCTCAGCTTGTCGAAGGAGCTGCCTGAATCCTCACAGCGGGAAGCCGTGGCGAAAAGTGCCGTCGAGTTGCAACAGGCGGTCATGCGCAAAGCCGATGCATCCCAGGTGACTGCCATTACCGGAAAGATGCGAAAAATGCTCCTCACTGGCTTTGCGCTACCGGTGCTGCCGGGACGGGTTCCCGACCTGGAACGCGCTGCCGGCCTCTATGCCAGTAAATGCGCAAGCTGTCATGGCCCACTGGGTGCCGGAGATGGCCCGGCAGCGGCCGGTATGGAGCCACCCCCCGTGGATTTCACGGATCTGGAACGCTATCGTCAACGCACCTTGCAGGGCCTGTACAGCACCATCAGCCATGGCGTGGAAGGCACTGCCATGCGGGCTTACGATGATCTTGCTGACAATGACCGCTGGGCGCTGGCTTTCTACACAGGTCAAATGGCTCCGGATGCCAGGCCCCGGGAGAGGGGCAAGGCGCTCCTGGCTGGCAATACAGGGGAGTTGGCCCTGAGCAAGCTGGATCTTACGACACTGACGCCCGCCGAGGTCGGGAAAAAGCTTGGCCCGGATGGGGAAGCCATGGTGGCCTGGCTGAGAGCGCATCCGGATATCCTGTTTTCCCGCCACCAGGGCGCCGGCGTGGCCTTTGCCGCAGACACGCTGTCCAGAAGTCTGGAGGCCTATGCGCAAGGGGATGCAAAGCAGGCGCATGATCTGGCGGTTACCGCCTATCTGGAAGGTTTCGAGATGGTAGAAAACAGCCTGGATGCCATGGATCGTTCCCTGCGGCTGAAAATCGAAGAAGGCATGACCCGCTACCGGGAACTTATCAAGACCCATGCGCCCCTGAGTGATCTGGAAAGCCAGGTAAGGAATCTTCAGTCCTGGTTGTCCGAGGCCAAGGAGAAACTTGGCAGCACCGAGCTTTCTGCTTCCACCGCACTTGCCAGCGCCCTGATGATTCTGCTGCGAGAGGGCCTGGAGGCCATTCTGGTCATTGCGGCCCTGGCAGCTTTCCTCATTAAAACTGATCGACGTGAAGGCCTGCGCTATCTCTATGTGGGAACGGGGAGCGCCATGGCCCTGGGCGCCGCCACCTGGTATGCATCCACCTACCTGGTGCAGATTGGGGGTGCCGGAAGAGAGCTGACGGAGGGCTTTGCCGCGCTGTTCGCCGCTGCCATGCTTTTCTATCTGGGCTTCTGGCTGCACAGCAAGACCAGCGCCGCACAGTGGAAAGCCTTTATTCAGGGCAGTATCAAGAAAGCGCTGGGCAAGGGCACCTTGTGGGGACTGAGTGGACTGGCCTTCATTGCCGTCTATCGGGAGATCTTCGAAACCGTGCTTTTCTATCAGGCCCTGTGGCTGCAAACCGGCCAGGCGGGGCAGAGCATGATCGTCAGCGGCCTGCTGGCGGCTTCCGCCATTCTGGTGTTGCTGGCCTGGTTGATTCTTCGTTACAGCACGCGGCTCCCCCTGCGGCAGTTCTTCTCGGTCACCAGCCTGTTCATGTTCGTGCTGGCGATCGTTTTTGCCGGCAAAGGCGTGGCCGCCTTGCAGGAAGCCGGCAAATTGCCAGCCAGTCTCATCAGCTTTCCCCGCATCGACTTGCTGGGTATCTACCCCAGCCTGCAGGGCCTGGGGGTACAGCTGGGCCTGGTTCTGCTGGCGATACTTTTACTCTGGAGCAGCAGTCGCCGCAATCACGATTCATCCGGACAAACCACAGGAGCTGAAACATGAATATGAAAACCATACTGGCAATCTTCGGCGTATTGATCGTGCTGGCTGCCGTGAGCCAGGCACAGATGGGGATGATGCGTGGGGGTATGATGAACATGTCCATGCAACGCCATCATTATGTCATGCGCAATGGCCTGCCAGAAGAATATGCGGGTAAGCACAACCCTCCGGGCAGCAACGCCGAAGATCTGGCCCAGGGAAAAACCCTGTACCAGTCCAACTGTGCCGCCTGCCATGGTGCGCGGGGACTGGGAGACGGTCCTGCGGGAGAAAGTCTGAATCCCCGTCCAGCCAATATCGCCCGCTTCGCCAAGATGCCCATGGCATCCGATCCTTACCTCTTCTGGACCATCAGCGAGGGCGGCACGCCGGTGAAGAGCGCCATGCCGCCTTTTAAAAGTGTTCTCAAAGAACAGGAGATCTGGCAGATCATTGCTTACCTGAGGCAGATGTAAGGGGCTATGCGGGACTTATTGGCTCCATCACTCCAATCCTACTCAGATCCATCAATTATTGAATGAATCGTCGAAGGAGTGCGGCGGGTTGGTTGTACATTGATTCCCTAATGCATTGAAAACCTGCCCTGTATCCGGATGGCATGATTAGTGCATCGAAATAAGGCAATCAATCGATTACAACGAGGTAGAGATCATGTATGAAGGACATTGGTTTGGAGGCGGGTTTATGTGGCTGTTCTGGATCCTGGTAGTACTGGCGCTGTTCTGGGGTCTGAAAGCGGCATTCAGTGGCGGAGGAGGTAGCAGTTCTCCGGATGCTTCACGGTCTGCGTTGGATATCCTCAAGGAACGCTATGCCCGTGGTGAGATCGATCAGGAAGAATTCAAACAACGCAAACGCGATCTGCTGGATTAATAAATTGAAAATACTGATTGGATTGGCTGTAGGAGGCCTGCTTGCAGCACTGCTCTTCGTCTGGCTGGGTGTATTCAACGTGGCCGCCACTGAAAAACACTGGGGAATTACTACCCAAATTCTGGAGACAGTGCGGGAACGCTCTATCGCTGTGCGCGCACAGAGTATCGATGTGCCCCCACTGGGGTTACCAGAACAGGTGCGCCGGGGGGCGAAAAACTATGCCGCCATGTGCGCCCAGTGCCATCTTGCTCCCGGTATGGAACCTACTGAATTGAACCTGGGTCTGTATCCGACGCCACCCCGTTTTTTCGAGGCGGAACATTCACCTCATGATCCTGCTGCAACTTTCTGGACGATCAAAAACGGTCTCAAACTGACTGGCATGCCGGCCTGGGGCGCCTTTCATTCGGATCAACAGATTTGGCAGCTGGTCTCCTTTGTAGACAAGCTGCCTGCACTGAGCAAACAGGACTATCTTCAACTTGTAGGCAATGGTAGTCACACCCATAAAGGCGGTGAGCAGGCTCATGAAGATGATCCAGGCACCCATCCCATGAAGTTTGGCAACCAGATCCAGGGTCATGAGCACTGATCCAAAGTCTTTCAGCAGCTCCTTTGATGGCTGTACAAGGCCGGCGTCTTTCTGATACAAGGTAAGCTGCAATTCATACTTCCGGGAGCCATTCACTCGGTATACCCATGAAGCAGCTGCCAGACCAATTCTCCTGCAAACACCGATACCGGGAAGACATGCTGCATATTTATCAGGCCGCCCTGGCCCGGGTGGCTGGTGATACGGCAGTATCGCACTGGCTAAAGGATCATCCCAGTGCCTGTGGCTCCCAGGCTGTGGTGGCCATTGGCAAAGCAGCATCGGCAATGATGGCGGGTGCACTGGGCGTGCTCCGGAGAAGCCTGGTTGCCGGACTGGTGATCACCCGGGAGGGTTACACACAAGACCGTCTGCAGGACAATCCGGCTATCGAGCAGGTCGTATCATCACATCCCGTACCGGATGGACGCAGCCTGGATGCAGGCCGGCAATTGCTGGCTTTCATCGCCGCCCAGCCACTGGATCGTCCCTTGTTGTTTCTGCTTTCAGGAGGCACCTCCAGCCTGGTGGAAGTGCTTCCGGAACACGGTTCTCTTACGGATCTGCAGAGGCTCAACCATTGGTTGTTGGCCAGTGGGCTGGATATCCGGGCCATGAATCAGGTGCGCAGCCGCATGTCCCGCATCAAGGGAGGCCAGCTTGTCAGGTACCTGCAGGGCAGGGACGCGCGGGTGCTGTTCATTTCTGACGTGCCGGGGGACGATCCGGCCATTGTAGGATCGGGTCTGCTGTTTCCTCAGCAGCCTGATCTGGCTCTGCCCCCATTGCCTGATGAGCTGCATGACTGCTTTGCCCAACCCGATGTTCCGCCCAGCAGGGCCATTCCCCATCATGCGGTAGCGACCAATGCCCATGCCCTGGAAGCTGCTGCACAGGCTGCCAGGGATCTTGGCTATGAGACCGTCAGTGATTTTCCCTTTCTGCAGGGCGATGCAGAAACCAGAGGCAGGGAATTTGGACAATACCTGCGGCAGGCCGGAGCCGGGGTGCATCTCATGGGCGGTGAAACCACGGTGAGGCTGCCGCCAGAGCCCGGGCGTGGTGGCAGAAACCAGAACCTGGCCCTGGCAACTGCGGCGGAGATTCAGGGCCGGGAAGATCTTCTGGTGCTTGCCGCCGCCACGGACGGCAGCGATGGTATGAGCGAGGATGCCGGCGCCCTGGTTGATGGTGGTACCTGGCAGCGGGCCATCGACGAGGATTTCAAACCCCGGCAAAGCCTGGCTACAGCGGACAGCGGCCGCCTGCTGGAAGCCACGGGGGATCTGCTCCACACGGGGCCGACAGGCACCAATGTCATGGATCTGCTGATCGGCATGCGCATACCCCGGTAAAGCCGGTGGTATTGCTCAGGCGGTGGCTCTAGAATGAGGATATGAACACTTCCGTGCAAGAACAAAGCCTGCATTGCCTCCAGGAAAGCGATCCGGACAGCAAGATGGCCTGCGTCAATGCCCTGTGGCAGGCTTTTAGCCAGGGCAGGCTGGAGATGCGCTGGCCCGTGGATATGGATGGCCTGACAGAAGCCGGGCGTCCTGAGGCACCACTGCTGGTCGCTCCGCGGGATCTGCCGCGGCGGCGTCTGGGAAGCTCCGAAGGGCAGGCTGCCATGCTGCATGCCATTGCCCATATCGAGTTCAATGCCATCAATCTGGCCCTGGATGCTGCCTGCCGCTTTGCTGATCTTCCCCGGGCGTTCTATGCTGACTGGCTGAACGTGGCGAAAGAGGAAGTCTTTCATTTCGGACTGGTGCGCCAGCGTCTCAGGGATCTGGGATACGAATACGGTGATTTTCCCGCCCACGACGGCCTGTGGGATCTGGCCTGCAAGACTGCCCATGATCCCCTGGTGCGCATGGCCATGGTGCCCCGTGTCATGGAAGCCCGGGGGCTGGACGTGACCCCGGACATCATGCGCAAGTTCGAGGGCATTGGCGATCACCAGAGCGTGGAAGTGCTGAAGATCATCCTGCGGGACGAGGTGGGTCATGTGGAAGCCGGATCCCGCTGGTTTCACTACCTGTGTGAGGACAGGGGGCTGGACAGTGAATCCACTTATTTCGCTCTTATCGATGAATATCTCAAAGGGCATGTGAGCTGTCCTTTGCACAAAGAAGCGCGTATTGCGGCTGGATTTTCCCAGTCCGAGCTGCAGCACTTGGAGGCATTGTGTACAAGTTAGTCCTGACTCTGTTCCTGGTTGGAATCCCGTTTTTTGCCCAGGCACAGCAAGCCGCATTGCTGGTATACAAGGTTCAGGAGCCCGGGGTGGAAAACTACATCAGCCGTATCCTGGTCACTCCAGAGAAGCTGCGTATGGATGAAGGCAGCGACAACGGCGGCTATACCCTGTACGACCGCAAGACCGGCATGATTTTCAATGTGGATCCTGAAGAAGAGACGGTTATCGTATTCGAACCGCCGGTCAGGCAACCCCAGCCCCCCGCTGATATGAAACTCAGCGTCCAGCGCAAGGCCGAACCCCAGGCGCCTCATGTGGAAGGCAAGGCGCCCACAAGCATCAAGCTGATGGTCAACGGGAAATCCTGCCGGGAACTGCTGGTGATCGACCACAGCATGGAAGACGCCGTGGCGGCGCTGCGGGAACTGTACAAGGCCCTGGCCAGAATTCAGTATCCCACAGCCCACATGCCCGGCACGGAGATGAGTGACTGCGAACTCAGTGAATATGTGTATGCTCCCGAGCGGGCCTGGATGCAGGGATTGCCCCTGTGGGACATCATGGCGGGAAAACGCCGCCTGCTGGTGGATTTCCGCAAGGATTTCAGCGTGGACAAGGGGGTGTTCCAGGTTCCCGAAAGCTATGAAAGGGTAGTGCCGCCGCCCTTGACGGGGGACTGAGCGCTGCTCAAAGCATCAGCCCTGAATCGGGATACTGAGCAGGTCGCCGCTGTTGCTGTCCAGACGCAGGGCAAATGAGCCCGGAATCTTCCAGTCAGCCAGAACGGCCCGCTGGGCGGGTTGGCCATCCAGGCTGAATTCATGCAGGGATGGCCGGTGGGTGTGACCGTGAATCATGTGGCGCACCTGGTGGCGGCGCATGGTTTCTTCCACGGCATCCTGGTTGACGTCCATGATGTTCTCTGGTTTCGCCGCCATGGCTTCACCGCTCATGCGGCGGATTTCCGCCGCTTTTTCGAGACGCTGGGGAATACTCATGGCCATGGCCTGCGCTTTGAAGGCCGGGCTGCGCAATAGCTGCCGGGCTTTCTGGTACTCGGTGTCATCGGTGCAAAGCTGATCGCCATGCAGCAGCAGCCAGGGCGCGAAGGGTGTTTCCAGCACATATTCATCAGGCAGCAGATGGATACCGGTTTCCCTGGCAAAAACCTCTCCCAGCAGAAAATCGCGATTTCCATGCTGAAAGTACACAGGTAGATGCGCTGCAGCATCAGCCAGCAGGTTTTTCACTTCTGCGGAAAAAGGGGAGGGATCATCATCGCCTATCCAGGCATCGAACAGGTCACCCAGAATATACAGGCTGCTGGCCGTGAGCGCCGGGCCGCGTAAAAAACGCCGGAACTGCGCATTGAGTTCCGGCGTTGCAGGCGAGAGGTGCAGATCCGATATGAAAAGAATATGCGCCAAGGTCAGCTGCTGACTTCCGCCTTTTCGATAATCACAGGCTCTACGGGCACATCGGAATGCCCCGCCTTGTTGCCGGTAGCGACTTTCTCTATCTTGTCCACCACGTCAGTGCCGTCCACCACCTTGCCGAACACGGCGTATCCCCAGCCATCCTGACCAGGATAATCGAGGAAACTGTTGTCCTTGGTGTTGATGAAGAACTGGGCGCTGGCGGAATGAGGGTCCATGGTGCGGGCCATGGCAATACTATACTTTGTATTGCTCAAGCCGTTCTTGGCTTCGTTCTCGATAGGTTCACGAGTGGCCTTTTGCATCATGTCAGGCATGAAGCCGCCCCCCTGGATCATGAAGCCGGGGATGACCCGGTGAAAGATCAGGCCGTCGTAGAAGCCGTCTTCCACATACTGCTTGAAGTTGGCACTGGAAACAGGGGCTTTTTCTTCATCCAGTTCGATGACGATGTCGCCAAGATTGGTTTTCAGGGTAATCATTGTTGGGGCTCCACGCGTTTGACGGATTTGATGAAGATGGTTTCAACCGGCACATCCCGGCGGCCAGCCTTGATGCCGGTGGGGGTGGCGGCAATGGCGTCCACCACGTCCATGCCTTTGATGACCTTGCCAAACACGGCATAGCCGCCGTAGTTGGGGAAGTCCAGGTTGGGATTGTCCTTGTGATTGATGAAGAACTGGCTGGTGGCCGAGTTGGGATCACTGGTGCGCGCCATGGCAATGGTGCCGCGCTTGTTGCTCAGGCCGTTGTCCGCCTCGTTCTTGATGGGCTCATGGGTGGGCTTTTTCTGCATGTCCTCGGTCATGCCACCGCCCTGGATCATGAAGCCGGAAATGACACGATGGAAAATGGTGCCGTCATAGAAACCTTCATCCACATAGCGCAGGAAGTTGGCCACGGTGACAGGAGCCTTGTCGGCATCCAGGGCGAGTTCGATGTTGCCTTTGCTGGTTTCCATGAGCACTTTGACGTCTTTGGCGAGGGCCGCCGTGCTCAGGGTCAGCATAAAAATGAGGGATATCAGGATACGTTGCATTCTGGTCTCGTTGGGTTGAAAAACTGGCGTCTATGATACAACTGTGATCGGCACAAAGCATAGGGTAAAATTGCGGGAATCATCTCCATACCCGACAGCCGCCTCATGAGTCTCCGCATCTATAACGATCTGCACAACCAAAAAGAAGCATTCCAGCCCATCGAGCCTGGCAAGGTGCGTATGTACGTGTGCGGCATGACCGTCTATGACTACTGCCACCTGGGGCATGCCCGCATGATCGTAGTCTTCGACGTGGTGTACCGTTATCTCAAGGCCAGGGGCTACGATGTCACTTATGTGCGCAACATCACCGATATCGATGACAAGATCATCCAGCGCGCCAACGAGCGGGGTGAGCCTTTTACGGAACTGACCCAGCGTTTCATCGATGCCATGCATGAGGATCTGGCGGCCCTGGGGGTACAGGATCCCACTATGGAACCCCGGGCGACAGAGCATATCGACGAAATCCTGGAAATGATTCAGAAGCTCATCGACAACGATCATGCCTATGTCACGGACAGCGGCGATGTCTATTACTCGGTGACCAGTTTTCCCGAATACGGCAAGCTCTCCGGCAAGAGCATCGAGGATCTGCAGGCCGGCGCCCGGGTGGAATCCAGTGAGGAAAAACGCGATCCCCTGGACTTTGCCCTGTGGAAAGCCGCCAAACCCGGCGAACCCGCCTGGGATTCCCCCTGGGGAAAAGGGCGCCCGGGATGGCATATCGAGTGTTCCGCCATGTCCACCAAAGCCCTGGGCGATACTTTCGACATCCACGGAGGCGGCGCAGACCTGACTTTTCCCCATCACGAAAACGAGATTGCCCAGTCCGAAGGCGCAACCTGCCATCACTTCGTCAACTACTGGATGCACAACGGCTTCGTGCGCGTGAATGATGAGAAGATGTCCAAGTCCCTGGGCAACTTCTTCACCATTCGTGAGATCATGCAGCACTACCGGCCCGAGGAGATCCGCTATTTCATTCTCACCAGCCATTACCGCAGCCCCTTGAACTACGATGAGGAACATCTCATCAATGCCCGGCAGGCTCTGAACCGTTTCTATACCGCATTGAGAGGCCTGCCCGAAGCCGAACCCGGCGATGCCGGTCAGTGGCTGGATGCCTTCAACGAGGCCATGGACGATGACTTCAATACCCCCGAAGCCCTGGCGGCCATGTTCGAGCTGGTGCGCGAGATCAACAAGGCCAGGGAGCAGGACCAGCGGAAAGCGGCCCGTATGGCGGCTACTCTGAAGCAGATGGGCGCAGTTTTGGGCATTCTGCAGGATGACCCCGAGCAGTGGTTGCGGGGCGGGGCAGAAGGCGGCCTTTCCGATGAGGAGATCGAAACCCTGATTCAGCAGCGCCTGGACGCGCGCCAGGAAAAGAACTGGGCAGAAGCCGACCGCATCCGGGATGAACTCAAGGAAAAAGGCGTCATCCTGGAAGACGGCGCCGGCGGCACCACCTGGAGGCGTGAATAAACATGCAAGAGGAACGCGGCTTCCGCATTTATTACTGCGATTTCGTCCATGACTCATCCATCAGCTCGTCCAAGCCGGAGTTTCTTGCGGCGGACCGCCTGGTGCCTCTGGCCGAGCACCTGCTGGCCGCCCAGGACAATTATCTGGGTGTGCTGGACGCCAATGAAAACATCCTGCAGTTCTATCTCTCAGGCAAGGACATGGTGGTGGAACTGCTGTATCCCGACAACCAGGGGATGATGCAATGCAAACTGCCCCTGGATGAAGGCATGAAACTGCTGGGTGCATTGCCCGATGAGTTCAGCGAAAAACTGCTGCCCGGCGCCACCTATATCGGCTGATCCCGTCCGGGTCAGGAGGCGCTGCGGATTATCCGGGCAAGAGTGCCGGCCAGCAGTTCCGCCAGCTCGATGCTGTTGGAGGGGTGGGGGATGGCATCGCAGCTCCAGATGTTGTCCACCCCGGCATCCATGAGTTCTGTCTCTGCATCGTCCACGAACAGGGCGTGGGTGACCAGCACGGATATGGAGGCGGGACGATGGGGTGTCAACAGCTTTACAGCTTCCAGCAACGTCTTGCCTGTACTGGCCACGTCGTCGACCAGCACCAGGTTGCGTCCCTGATAGTCGCCGTCCGGCATGCTGATCTTCACCTGCCGGTCTCCCAGGCGTTCCTTCCGGGCCACGCAGTAGTCAAAACCATAGTGCGAGGCGATCTCAGCGACCCATTGCTCGGATTCACCATCCGGCCCGATGAGAAAGGGGTGGTCCACGGTTTTCTGCAGAAAATGGGCCATGGGATCCGTAGCGGTGATATTGACGGCATCGGCGACCGGAACGGCATCCGCGAGGCGGTGAACCCGGTGCAGGTGTGAGTCAACGGTAAGTATCCCGTCGATCTGCCCTGCCAGACAACGGCCGATAACAGGTTGGCTGACCACTTCCCCGGGGTGAAAAGCCTTGTCCTGGCGCATATAGCAGAGATAGGGCGTGACCAGTATCACCTTAGAGGCGCCTAACTGCCGGGCGCCTGCAGCGGCAAGTATCAGTTCCACCAGCTTGTCATTGGGATGATCCAGGCTACGCACGACTATGACCTGTGCCGGCAGTTTGTCCGGCAAGGTGAGCTTGCTTTCACCATCTGGAAAGTGGTGGATATCGATGATGGAACAGGGGAGACCAGCGGCCTGGGCAAGGCGACCGGTCTGCGCAGCGTATTCGCTGAATCCGAGTATCATAGGTGTGTTGCTGTTATGCGTCATATGATCAACCTATGCGGTAACCGTTATTCTGATCGATGGCATTGCGGGCAAACTGGTAGTCCGCGCGGAATTCAGCATGCAGGGTGTACAGGGGCATGCCCTCGACAACCCGGTCGTTGAGCTTCTTGTGCAGATCCACGCCGGCCGCCTTGTCCATGGGCGCGCCGGCAAGACGGGCGATATGGGCGATCTGCAGGTTGTCGATGGCGGTGACCACGCCATCGCGGGGCGCCTGCACCTGGTATTGCAATGGCGCGGGCCGGGGCTTGAGGGGATGGGCTCCCTGGGCGTTGATGATGTCCTGCA
>JALWRH010000013.1 GCA_026994195.1 Sedimenticola sp.
CAGTCTCGATGACCCTGACCCGGGTCATCGAGACTGTTCCGGAGCGGCATTTCTATGGCCACGGGGCCTATTCCGCGGACGCCGGGCTATTGTATTGCACGGAATCCTATCTGGACGGTTTCAAGGGCGTGATTGCCGTCCGGGATGCGGACAGTCACCAGTTGCTGGGGGAGTTCCCCACTTACGGGGAAGAACCCCATGAATGCCAGCTCATCGATGACGGCAAGGTGATGGTGGTCACCAACGGCGGGGGGCGCCTGGGAGGAGATGCGCCCTGTGTCACCTATATCGACGTACAGACGGAAAAGCTGCTGGACCGGATTGAAATGACCAACGAGCGCATCAACACTGGGCATTTCGCCCTGGATGAAGATGGCGGGCTGATCGTCGTGTCAGCGCCGCGCGCCGGGCTGGAACTTACGGACAATGGCGGGGTGAGCATCAAGCCCGCGGGCGCGCCGATGGTGTCCAAGACGGAACCCGCGGATGTCGTGGCGCGCATGAAGGGTGAGGCCCTGAGCGTGGCCATCCACCAAGGCAGCCGCGTGGCCGCCGTGGCTCATCCCGATGGCGATATGGTGACTTTCTGGTCCATGGCCGATGGACAGTTCATCAAGGTGATGGATTTTCCCCGTCCCCGGGGCATCTGCCTGGACACGGAAGATACCGGGTTCTTCATCAGCTATGGTAGCGACACCCGCCTGGGCTTTGTCGATGCCAGAACCCTGGAAGCGGATGAAAGCCGTGTCCGCGTCAATACCTACCAGAGCGGTTCCCATGTTTTCAACTGGATCAGGGATACCCAGAACCTGGGATTCGAGCTTTGACGGGAAGGGGTGGACGCCACTGTGGGTGACGTCCACCCGGGTTTCAGAAAACGCCGGCTGGTTTCGCGCCCAGTTTCTTCAGGATCATGGCCAGGGGACAGAATCCCGTGAAGGCTGACTGAAACAGATTGGCGCCCACGAAGGCAGTGAACCAGAGCCAGTTGGCATTGTGGAAGATAGGGCTCTTGTCCCAGCCCAGGGCCAGGGACAGCAGGATGGCCACGCCGGCAAAGGCCAGCACCATGCGTTCAACGCTCATTGTCTACTCCTCTTCTATTCAGGTGTTTTGTTTATAGGATAGGCCTGATTGAATTTCTCATAATAGCAATTATTCATGAACGCTCAATGGAAATCGTCAATCTCCGGTACCAGTGACAAAGCTGTTCTCAATGTCTCGGGTCCCGCGCCGGCAAGGTGGGCGTTCTCTGACAGGTAACGCCGCCATTTCTTTGCGCCCGGCTGGCCATGGAACAGGCCAAGGATATGCCGGGTGATGCGTTTCAGGGGCACCCCCCGGTGGCATTCATGTTCCACCAGGGGTAGCAGCTTTTCAATGGCCTGGTGCCTGCTAACCGCCGGGTTGTCCGACCCGAAGATGCGGCGGTCCACGTCCGCCAGCATCCAGGGGTTCTGGTAGGCTTCACGGCCGATCATCACCCCGTCTACATGAGCCAGATGCGCTTCCGCCTGGTCCAGGTTGAGAATGCCGCCGTTGATGATGATCTCCAGATCCGGGAAATCCTGTTTCAGGCGATACACCATGTCGTAGCGCAGGGGTGGCACTTCACGGTTTTCCTTGGGGCTGAGTCCTTGCAGCCAAGCCTTGCGGGCATGGACGATGAAGGTTAGGCAGCCGGTCGCCGACAGTTTGTCCACGAAGGTTGTAAGCTGGTCATAGCTGTCCAGGTCGTCGATACCAATGCGGTGCTTGGCGGTGACCGGCAGGGAGCTGGCTTCAACCATGGCACTGATACATTCCGCCACCCGATCCGGCCGGGCCATGAGGCAGGCGCCGAACAGGCCGGACTGCACCCGGTCGGACGGACAGCCCAGGTTCAGGTTCACCTCGTCATAACCCCATTCTTCTGCAAGCATACAGCAGCGGGCCAGGTCATCGGGATTGCTGCCGCCGAGCTGCAGAGCCAGAGGATGTTCTTCAGGAAAAAAATCCAGGAAACGCGCTGGCTCGTTGTGCAGCAGGGCGCCGGTGGTGAGCATCTCCGTATAGAGCAGGGTGTGGCGGCTGAGGAGTCGGTGAAAATACCGGCAATATCGGTCCGTCCAATCCAGCATGG
>JALWRH010000014.1 GCA_026994195.1 Sedimenticola sp.
GGTGCTGCTTGAGCAGCTTCAAGAGGCCGTCAGCGCTGCTTCTCGGCCAACAACAGGATACCGTTGGTGCGCAAGTCATCGGGGGAATACTGTTTCAACAAAGACTCAGGAATCCCGATATCCAGGGTCATCCGCTGCTCCCGGACAATCGTAAAACCCGCTTCCCGGATCATAGAGCTCATCTGCGCTGCGGTTATGCGATTCAGGCTTTCAAACTCCCCCAGATGAAAGCGCTTGAAATCCTCCATGTTCCGCTCCCGGTACTGATGCCCCTGATGCTGCGGTGGAATATCCCCTTCATACGCCAGTACCGCATCACGCAGTTTACTGTCCGGCCACAACAGGTGCGCCCATGGGGTTTCCACGAATCGGCGCAAATGGGATCCCCAGGGAGAATAGTAGAGAGGCTCTATTTGAAGGAACAGCAGCCCGCCAGGAACCAGGCTGGCATACAGATCTGCGAGAATGCCGGGGATCTGCTCCCGGGGTATATGCTCGAACACAGACCAGGTGAACACGGCATCCGGCCGATAGTCATCCACCAGTGGTTGCAGGGGTTTGATCTTGCGCAAATGCAGGTTTGCGGGCAGTAACTCCAGACCCAGCTGATCGCCCGCCAGTTCAGGAAGTTGCAGAAACTTGTCACCAATATCCACGCCATACACATCCACTTGCGGAAAACGCAGGGCCACGCCCAAGGTGGTGATGGCGCCACCGCAACCAAAATCCAGCAGGGAACTCATACCAGAAATGTCGTGCTCAGCCCCGATCCAGTCGATCACGCGCCGGGCCGCGTGATTGAAATGAGAATCGAACCAGGTGGTGGATATCCGTTCTGGATCCCATAATTCCGGGTGGCTGTCTTTCATGGAGGGCCAGAGGCAGTGTACAAAACGTCTGCGCAGTATACACCAGCAAGTAGATTTCCATGCCGACTATGGCTGTATTATAGTTGTTAAATACAGAGTCTGCGGAAACTGGATCAGAACCATGCACACACAACTTACCAAGCTCATTGGCCAGCGTTTTCTCTTTCGGGGAAAAGTATGGCTCATCGTCGAGATACTTCGGGAGGAAGATGCCCTGGTGATTGCCCCGGAACAGGCCGCAAAGAACCAGCGCATCCAGGCCGATCAGTATGGGAATGCCACGCGCCGCTGTGATCACTGCAAAACATTGCCCCTGAGCAATCCTGACAACAGCGACGAATACTCTGCTGATGTCATGGAATTGCTGGCTGGCAGGATAGGAGACGCTTCCACTCCCTCTGAATAGCACTCAATACAATACCGCCTGTATTCCCAGGCCGGGAAGCGCTCGAACCAGGGAAATCTGAGAGAGCTGCTCAGGCTTCAATTCAGTGGTTTTTTCGCCAGAAGTTTCCCGACACGCTGCAGATCATCTGGCGTATCCACCCCAGCCGGAGGAATCTCTGCAGCCAGGGATACATGGATGCGCTTGCCATGCCAAAGGGTACGTAACTGCTCCAGAGATTCCCAGGCTTCCAGGGGTGCCTCAGTCCAACTCACGTACTCACGAACGAACGCTGCCCGATAGGCATACAAGCCAATATGTCGCAAACATCCGCGGGACAGGCTAGCATCCGGCGCCTGTCCCCAGACTATGTCACCCCGCTTCCAGGGAATGGGAGCACGGCTGAAATACAAGGCATACCCCTTGCGGTCCAGCACCAGTTTCACGACATTGGGATCGAACAGTTGTTCAGAATGTTCCAGGTGTGCCGCGAGGGTTGCGGTATCCGCCGCCGGGTGATGCTCAAGATCCTGGGCTACCTGATTGAGCAGTGATACCGGCATCAGGGGCTCATCCCCCTGCAGGTTGACGACAATGTCATCATCTCCCCAGCCCATGACATCCATGACTTCCGCTATTCTGGAGGTGCCACTGGTATGGGCGGCATCGGTCATGCACACCCTGGCGCCAAAACCGTCTGCTGCCCTGGCAATACGCTCATCATCCGTGGCGATCACCACTTCCAGAGCCTGGCTGCGGCAGGCCAGTTCATACACATGCTGCAACATGGGCTTGCCTGCCAGCTCCAGCAACGGCTTGCCCGGCAGGCGGGTGGACGCATAGCGTGCGGGGATGACGATACGCATCAGACTTCTTCGTCGGGCGCGAGCTGGCGGGCCTCCTGTTCCAGCATAACCGGAATATCATCACGAATGGGGAACGCCAGCCTGTCCGCCCGGCATACCAGTTCCTGTTCTTTCTTTCTGTACACCAGCTTGCCCTTGCAGAGGGGGCAGACCAGAATATCAAGCAGCTTCTTGTCCATGCTTCAGACCCTGTAGCAGTTCATCGAATTTGTTTACAAAAGATTCATCGGGAATCACTCCGATACGCACCAGCCAGTGGCGCTCTGTGGCAAAACGCGCATACTTGACGGCATCCTTTTCCGTCATCAGCACCGGCAGTTCATCATCGAATTGCAGGTCTTCCTGGCGATACTGGCAGTGATCCGGAAAAGCATGGGGAATGATCTCCAGGCCACACTGTTCCAGCAAGGTGAAAAACCGGCGGGGATTGCCGACTCCGGCCACCGCATGCACCTTTTCCCCAGATGCCCGCGTCAGGGGTTGTGGTTCAGCATCAAGATCCAGCAGAGGAAGCACTACAGGATCATCGATCTTCATGACAGGAATGGAGTCCCACCATGAACCTGTGCTGATTACCAGGTCTGCGCTGCGCAGACGCCCGGGCAATTCCCGTAATGGACCTGCCGGCAGCAGAAATTCATTCCCAAGTCCTCTTTCGCCATCCACCACCACAATCTCCACATCCCGGTCCATGGCGTAGTGCTGCAGGCCATCATCGGATACCACGATATCACAGTCCGTGTACTCCAACAGTTCATACACCGCCGCTGGACGATCCGGCCCCACACAGACGGGGCATCCGGTAAGCCGGGCAAGCATCACCGCCTCATCGCCCGCCATCACCGGATCACTGTCCGGCCTGACCTGCTGCGGCCAGTGGCTGGCCTTGCCACCATAGCCCCGGGCAACGATACCGGGCCGGTAGCCCAGGCTTGCCAAGTGCTCACACATCCACACCACCAAAGGAGACTTGCCTGTTCCCCCAACAGTGATATTGCCCACCACGATAAGGGGCACGGGAAAATGATGCACCTTCTTCAGATGCAGGAAATACAAGGCACGTCGCAAGCTGCTGACACCCCAAAACAACAGGGAAAAAGGCAGCAGCAACCATGCCAGGGGATTGTTGCCATACCAAAGGCTGTTCATTCCCCTTGGGCAGCGGTGGCCCTGGCAAGAAAACTGAGGTGGGTGAGACCCAGCTGGCCTGCTGCATCCATGACCGTCATCACCGCCTGGAAAGGTGCTTGCTTGTCCGAAGTCACAATGACCGGAATCTCTTTGTTTTCCGCCGCCGCTTTGCTCAGAGCGCGCTTGAGCGTAGCCAGGTCATGGGTCACCAGTTCCTGGTCGTTCAGATAATAATGCCCCTTGGCATCGATGCTGATGGCGATATGCTGCGGCTGCTTGTTTTCATCTACCTGATTGCTCGCTTCAGGAAGATCAACCTTTATGGCCGTCTGCTTATCGAAAGTGGTGGAGACCATAAAGAAAATCAGCAGCAGGAACACCACATCAATGAGGGGCGTCATGTCTACGAGGACACTGCGGCTGCGGCGGGATGGGCGGATGTTCATTACTGCTCCCGTTCCCCATGCAATACTTCCACCATTTTGATGGCCTGCTGCTCCATGGCAATGGCGAGTTCATCCACCTTCCCCGTGAGATAGCGATGGGCGATAAGGCTGGGAATAGCCACGGACAAACCGGCCGCAGTGGTTATCAGCGCCTTGGAAATCCCTCCTGCAAGCACAGCCGGGTTGCCCACCCCCCCGGCGCTGGTAATAGCGGCAAACACCTCGATCATGCCAATTACAGTGCCCAGCAGACCCAGCAGGGGCGCAATGGAGGCTACCGTGCCCAAGGCATTCAGGTAGCGTTCAAGGCTATGTACCACCTGCCGCCCCTCTTCTTCTATGGCTTCCTTCATGACTTCGCGGGAATGATGAAGATTGGTCAGCCCTGACGCCAGCATGCGTCCCAGGGGAGAGCTTTCGCGGATGGCAAGGATACGTTGGCGATCGAGTTCCTTGGCCTTGTACAGTTTCCATATCTGGGGAAGCAGGTGATCAGGAACCACCCGCCTGCGGCGGTAAGCCCAGAGCCTTTCCAGGGTGATGGCCATGGCAATCACAGAACAGGCGATAATAGGCCACATAAGCAGCCCGCCTGCCTTGATGAACTCAAACACAGTAACTATTCCTCTATATTCTCAAGCGATTAATCATACTCATGCTTGGGCTTGTGAACAATGGTTATGGCCACAAAATCACCCATCAACGATACCAGTAACGCTGTCTCTGGGTGGGGTGGGCAAGAACAGACTTCCCTTCCCTGCTCCCCAGCAGGGATTCCAGGGCTCCCAGCTCCCCGGTATTGGCATCCTTGGCCCCAGATTTTTTCCAGCGGGTCACCACTTCCGGTCTCGGAAACCCCCAGCGATTATACTTTCCCGCGGAATACAGCACCTGTTTCGCATCCACCGCTTCCACAAAAGCCTGAGTCGAAGAGCTGCTGCTGCCGTGGTGCGCCGCCACCACCAGATCGCTGTGCAGCCTGTGTTTCACATGTTCCACCAGCCAGTGTTCTGCCGCTTCCTCGATGTCTCCCGTTAGCAGGACGCTCTGCCCGCGGCTGGATACCTTCAACACGCAAGAAGCATTGTTGCCTTCCAGACCCGGAACCGCGGGTGGATACAAGACTTCGAAACGCACCCCATCCCACCACCACAGGCGGCCTGCCCGGCACCTGGCTGGATGGACACCGTCAAGGCTCAGAGGCTCCCCTGTGATCACTTCGGAAACAGGAATGCCGCGCAACAGGCTGGCGGCCCCTCCCACATGATCGGTATCGCTGTGGCTGAGCATCAACAGATCGACCCGGGCGATCCCCTGATGCCTCAGCCAGGGCAGCACCACCGCATCACCGGTGTTGAATCCCGAGGGAAAGGACGGGCCGGTATCAAACACCAGTACATGCTCCGCAGTTCGTATTACCGCAGACAGTCCCTGCCCCACATCCAGGAGCGTAAAACAAAAACTGCCGGGTGCTGGCGCGGGCGACCGCTGCCACAAAAGGATCAGGGCCAGCACCCCGGGCAATGCGCCTGCCACACGCCCGAATGATCGCCGGCGCCACAATAGCACCGACACGATAACTGAACCTGCCACCAAGGCAAGCAACATCTTGTTGTCCAGGGAAGACGGGGACAGCTCCGGTATGCCGGCGACAATCCATTGCAACACCGCCATGAATTCATCCAGCACCTTGCCGGCTAGCTGCAGTACGAACAGCCCTGCTGGGGGAAACATCAGCCCCAGCAGCGCTCCAGCCAGTGACACTGGTACTACCAGCAGGGCGAACAGGGGGATGGCCACAATGTTCACCACAGGACCAACCAGGGAAACCGGCAATTCCAGGCACAGAAGCACCGGCATCAGTATCAGGGCGATACCAAACTGCATGGAAAACCACGGAAACCTTCTTTCAGAACCTGCCATCCAGAATAGGGCGGCAACGGCGCTGAATGATAGCCAGAAACCCGCTGAATTCACCGCCAGGGGATCCAGCAGCAACACCACCAGCAGGGTAAGAGCGAGTACATGGGGGCCAGAGGTATACCGGCGCGACAGAATGGCGAGATACACAATTGCCAGCATGATCAGCGCCCGCCGCGTGGGTATGGAAAAACCCGCCAGGGCAGCATAGCCCAGAGCCAGCAGAAAGGATGGAAAAACTGCCGCCACGCCGGCAGGCCAGCGGCAACATGCGCGGGGAAAACAGCGCCACAGCCAACGAAAAAGCAGGAACCCCAACCCGGCCACCAGGCCGATATGTAATCCCGAGATGGCAATCAGATGGCTGGTGCCCGTAAGGCTGAACAACCGTTTGAAGTCGTGGGACAATCCCGAACGGTCACCCACCACCAGCGCTTTGAGTATTCCAGCAGCACCAGCCGATACACCGGCATGATCGATGAAGCGGGCCAGCCGGTAACGCACACCATCCACAGACAGCCCAGCCTCACCCGTTTTCTCCGCCCCAGGCCATTTCACATAGCCCGTATAGGCTACGCCCCTGACATACAGCCATTCCCGATAGTCGAATCCACCGGCATTTCGATAACCCTGTGCTGCTTTCAGGCGCAAACGCAAGCGCCAGCGCTCTCCAGGCAGCAGCACCGGCGCATGCCGGTACCAGCTCAGGCGCGATTTCCAGGAGCCATGCACCCGCTGCTGCCCCTGCACCAGTTCGTCTGCCAGAAAAAAGAATCGCGTACGTCTTGGAGAAACATCCGGCAGCCCCAGGACAGTACCTTCGGCAAACAGGGGGTCAACCAGCATATTCCCGGGTATCTTCGGCGGTTCATGCCACAAGGCATAGGCCAAACTCCATGAAAAACCGGCCATTGCGGCAAGGGCCACAATGGTTGCAGGCCGATGCAAGCCCAACCACAGAAAAGGCAGAAACAGCAGCAGCCAGCGGCTGTCAGGCAGCCAGGGCAGCTGTTGCAGGAGAACGGCGCCAAAAGTGAAACCGAATGCGGCAAGGATCATGATTCTTCCCTGAATCAAATTTCTTGATTTGAAGCATGCAACGTTCAAATAAAGTGGTCAAGCCTTCCCGTTCGTGCTGAAATGACAGGAATCCTTTTAACGGAGATCGGCTTTCCTGGATCATGCCCCGCAGGCTACTGAAAAAACACCTTCCTGATCCCAATACCATTTGTGATCACAAGCACTTGCAGTTCTTCGGCAAACGCTTGAAAGATCCGAATCTCTGGCACCTGAACCGCCGCTCCGTTTCCGGCGCTTTTGGCGCCGGATTGTTCTGGGCAATGATCCCCATACCCTTCCAGATGATAGCCGCGGCGGCGACCGCCATCCTCTTCAGGGTGAATCTGCCCATATCCGTGGTTCTGGTCTGGCTGACAAACCCCCTGACCATGCCACCCATCTTTTATTTCAACTACCTGGTGGGAACCTGGCTGCTGCCACACCATGAACCGCTGCCGGACATGGAAATGAGCCTGGAATGGTTTATGCACAGCATGGGAGAGATATGGCTGCCCCTGTATCTGGGATCAGCGGTGGTGGGACTGGTGCTTGCCGCACTGGGCTATGCCGCCATACGCCTGTACTGGCGCTGGCATGTGATCAATCAATACCGCAAGCGTCAGCAGGCGCGCAGGACGCCTTCTTCCAGCTGAAACACCCGGTCCATGCGCTGCGCCAGACCGGGATCATGGGTGACGATAATGAAACTGGTGCCCTGCTCCCGATTCAGCTCCAGCATGAGCTCATAGATGCCCGCCGCCGTGCCGGGATCGAGATTGCCCGTGGGTTCATCCGCCAGGACACAATCAGGGTTGGACACCAATGCCCGGGCCACCGCCGTACGCTGGCGTTCCCCTCCGGAAAGTTCTGAAGGTTTGTGGGAGACCCGTTTGGCCAGCCCCACCCTGGCCAGCATCTGCCGGGCGCGCTGGCGCGCTTCCCGGATGGGAATACGCCGCAGCAACAAAGGCATGGCCACGTTCTCCAGGGCCGTGAACTCGGCCAGCAGGTGATGGAACTGGTAGATAAAGCCAAGATGCCGATTGCGTACATGGCAGCGTCTGGCTTCCGGAAGCGCACTGAACGCCTCGCCATTGAGCAGCACTTCACCCTGGTCTGCCTCATCCAACCCTCCCAGACAATGCAGCAAGGTGCTCTTACCCGAGCCCGAAGCCCCGAGAATGCCGATCTGTTCTCCCGGCGCCACCTGCAAGTCCACGCCACGCAGCACTTCTACGGCTTCCGGGCCACCGGTATAGGTACGCCACAGTCCCCGGCTCTCCAACACAGGTTTACTCATAGCGCAAAGCCTCAGCCGGCAGGGTCCGATAGGCATTCCAGGCCGGGTAAAGGGTCATGAGGAAGCTGCAGAGGAAAGATCCCCCGCCTACCAGGGCCACATCATCCCAATGCAGATCCGATGGCAGCATGCTGATGTAATACA
>JALWRH010000015.1 GCA_026994195.1 Sedimenticola sp.
CCTCAAGCAGGGCCTGTTCCGGGATTTCTACGAACTTTGGCCGGAGAAATTCAATAACAAGACCAACGGCGTCACGCCTCGCCGCTGGATTGCCCATGCCAACCCGGAAATGACCACCCTCATCAACAGCAAGATTGGTGAAGAATGGATCTCCGATCTGGCCCAGATCGAAAAGCTCAAGCCCTGGGCTGATGAACAACATCTGGATTTTCACCGGCAGTGGGCGCAGGCGAAGCGCATCAACAAGGAGGAGCTGGCCAAACTGGTGAAGGACGAATGTGGCGTGGACTTTTCCGTGGATTCCCTGTTCGACGTTCAGGTCAAGCGCATTCATGAGTACAAACGGCAGTTGCTCAATGTGCTGCACATCATCCACCTGTACAACCGCATCCGCCGCGGCGACACCCAGGGCTGGACCAACCGCTGTGTACTCATTGGCGGCAAGGCGGCACCCGGGTATTTCGTGGCCAAGCGCACCATCAAGCTCATCAACAATGTAGCGGACATCGTCAACAGTGATCCAGCGGTGGGAGACCGGCTCAAAGTGGCCTTCCTGCCCAACTACCGGGTTTCCAGCATGGAAGTCATCGCCCCGGCAACCGATCTGTCGGAGCAGATATCCACTGCAGGCAAGGAGGCTTCCGGCACCGGGAATATGAAATTCATGATGAATGGCGCCCTCACCATCGGCACCTACGACGGCGCCAACATCGAGATTCTGGACGCCGTGGGCGAAGAAAACTTCTTCCTCTTCGGCCTGCGCGTGGAAGAAGTGGAGGAGATGCGCAGGGAATATGACCCTCAGAGCATCATCACCGCTGACGAGGATCTCGCCGCCGTATTCAATCTGTTGGAAAGTGGTCATTTCAACATCGAAGAACCCGGCATCTTCGATCAGCTCATTGCCGCCATGAAAGACCCTCATGATCCCTGGATGACGGTAGCCGATTTCCGCAGCTATGTGGATACCCAGGAACAGGTTTCCCACGCTTACCAGGATCAGGCCGGCTGGGTGCGCAAAAGCATCCTCAACACCGCCTGCAGCGGCTTCTTCTCCACCGACCGCACCATGCAGGAATACAATCAGGATATATGGAAACTGCAGCCCATGAATATCTGACAGGGTGTTGAAAAATGATGTTTTTCAACACCCTGTGTGCGGCACAAAGTTGCGCCGCCATTTTCGATGCTTGAAATGCGGGCTTTTACCCCCATTCTCAGAGTAACCGCTCAATTCATCACAGGAAAACGACTATCATGAATACCACGACCGAGCATCCCGACGCAGAAAGCCTGCTGAAGCAGAAACTGGAACTCGCCCGCCAGCACTGGGGCTGGCTGCTGGCTATGGGCTTGCTCTTCGTTGTCCTGGGCATCGTCGGCCTGGGCATGACTGTAAGCCTGACACTGACCAGCATCATCTTTCTCGGCGCTTTCATGCTCGTGGGCGGTGTATTCCAGCTTGGCTACGCCATCAAGGATCGCCACAGGATGGGAGGCAAGGAGATGGCCTTCAGTATTCTGCTGTCTCTGCTCTATATCATCGCCGGCATCTGGGTGATCAACAGCCCGGCAATGGCTTCCGCCCTCACCACCGCCATGGTGGCCGGACTTCTCGCCGCCCTGGGTGTAATACGCACCATGGCGGCTTTCGACAAACGCCCTGCCAAAGGCTGGGGCTGGCTGCTCATATCAGGTATCAGTTCCCTGTTGCTGGCCGTCCTTATCTTCATGGAATGGCCGGTGTCCGGCCTGTGGGTCATCGGTATGTTCATTGCCATCGAAATGATCTTCCATGGCTGGGCCTATACCGTCATTGCTCTGGCTCTGCGCAAGCACTGAAACAGAAGAGGGGATGCCAGGATATTCACCCCCGGATCTGCCGACCGGCTTTGCGTCCCCAGCTCACCACATAGTCCACACCGCTCCACAGGGTAGTGAAGGCTACGGCCCACATCATGGCCGTCAGCAAGCCATCCGGAAGGGCTGAAAAACCCAGGTTGTAGACCACCATGAGCACCAGGGTAATCTGCAGGCCGGTATTGGCCTTGCTCACGAGACTCGGCTCGGCATCGAGTTTCTCCACACGAAAATGCCACACCAGCGCGCCCCCCACGATTATCACATCGCGCAGGATCACCAGTCCCACCAGCCACAGGGGCAGGACGTGCAGCCAACCCAGGCAGAAATACACGGAAACCAGCAGAAACTTGTCTGCCAGGGGGTCGAGTATGCCGCCAAGGCGGCTCTGCCAATGAAACTGGCGGGCGAGAAAACCATCGAGCGCATCTGAGATGCCCGCCACGAAGAATAGCGCCATAGCGCTACGGTAATCGTGATGCAGGAGCAGCCAGATAACCGGAAAAACCAGGATCACCCTGGCGATACTGATGAGATTGGGTATGTCTCTGGCGCGCAGCCCCATGAATCATCTCAGCCGGTAAGTGAGTTCCAGATCCGGCTCGGCGTTTTCGTCATCCGGAATACTCACGAGCGGAGTCAGGGCGGATTCCAGGGAAAGGCGCTGCACCAGGATGTCCCGCCCGCCACGAACCTTGGCTTGCACCAGGAGCTGGTCGCCGGAAGATGCCTCTACGGCAAGCCCGGATACGGCATCCAGGGATTCCAGCAAACTCATGAGCAGAGAATAGTCCTGCAGGCTGCGCACATTGAGAAAGCGCAGCTTCACGTTTTCCGCGGATTCACTGTCCACGGCGGGCACGTAGCGTGAAGCCAGCCAGTCGATGACTTTGTCCAGCCCTTCAGTAGCCGCACTGACCTCATCTGTAGCCCGGCTGTCAAAAGTCTTTTCCGTATCAGCCAGGAACAGTGTCCACCGGCCCGACCATTGGGCGCCCTTTTTCTTCAGGCGGGCGGCAAGCACCACTTGGGCATCGTAACGGGAAGAGGCTTTCTCTATACTCTGCCGGTCCGCGGTCCAGATATCCGATACCCGCAGGGCGGACTGATCCTGAAGATCCATTAAAGGCACCAGCAAAGTAAGTCCGCGCCTGGCTGCGGCCTCCTGTAAAGCCTGCAGCAGGCCAGCGTTCTGCTCTGGATCCACCAATCTGCGTCTTCCCTTAAGTTCATGGGCCAGCCAGACCAGAACCTGTGGACGTCCCTGCTCCCACACAGAAAGCCCCAGCTTGCGCAAAGCCTTCTGCACCATACTTTTCTCGAAGGCCACCCAAAGCCAGCGCTGCTCATCTTCGCCTTCCGCGCCCGGCTTGGTCCGATAGCGGAATTGCTGCACATAGTTCCCGGCATGCTTGAGCAAATCCTTCATGCCGCTCTTGCCTTTGATATCCCGGTGGCCGGAGGCTTTTACCAGCACCTGTCCGAAAGCCTGGCGGATGGCAGCCTGGCGGACATCCGGCGAAGTATCGGTTACCGGTACCTCTGTGGAGTATAGATTCTGGACAGCACCCGATACTGGTGCATAACCCAGGCAGGCAACCAGCAGGAAAAAGAAAAGGATGATTTTGTTCATCGGGCCATTCTACTTGCATCGGCGGTTCCGGCCAACCGGGTTCCCGAAGGAACTCCTTGCTACAATTAGACGGTTTAGCCAGATCACCTGGCGCTGCCAGCCATGGAAAACGAAGCAACATCTGGAAGTTCCGGTACCTGTGTGTCTGCATACTTCTCCATGTGCCCAGCCCAAGAATAGCATGAAGATGCCCGGGAGAGTTCAAATGAAGATTCGCTGTCTTTCAACAAAGGCTTTTCTTTTTTTAATAGCATTGCTATGGACGCTAGACGGTTTTTGTAGCAACAACATGCTACACACAGACGGCAAGACCGTTGCACCCCCAGATATATTCTGCCCCCGCATCACGACGGGTAAGACAGGTAACAATATAAAGAAGAAACGTAAAGTAAAACTGTTCTTAGCGACCGATGTCACTCGTAATGTTACTTGGTTCCTAAACCAACACAATGACTTGAAAAAAAACTACTTCACAGGAAAATTCGGCGTTGACAATCACCCTAGCGGATGGGATGCCGGGGCTTATCTACGCGCATATATTGACATGTACGAAGCCTCTCATGATGTCCGTGTCCTGCGGAACCTGGACGATCTATTGACCATTGTCGCAGATGGGAATGATGTGTTGACTGGACGGGTCAATGACATAACGGGCACAGTCATGCCCGGATGGGGAACCAGGGAATATGATTACGGCCCTTATGGTGGCGAGCGCTATTCTGACATGTTGACAAATGCTCTCTATGCATATCCTCTTGCCGCATTTGCCAGAATCGTGAAAGAAGACCCGAGACTCACATATGAATTTGGTGCAGATGCCGACAGGTACTATGGAATGGTGCATGATCTTTATGAGAGTCATAAACCATTTGTTCCTGATGAAGAATCACCTTACAGCGATGGAACGACTGGCATGTATTTTGCGTATCCAGACAATTATTATGAAGACAGGCAGGATTACTCCGGTATCGAAGCACCAATCAATTGGACAGTGATCATTGCAGAACCTCTTGTTGAGATGTACCGGGCCAGTGTTGCCGAAGGGAAACCAAATAATGCTTACAAAGACATTGTCACTGAAGTGGGTAGTTACATCTGGTGGAATATGAGTATAAAAACAACAGATAGTAGTGACAGATATCTGACTTGGTATTATTGGCCAGCAGACATTGATCCTGACTCATCAACAAGGATGGAAGATTTGACACATGGAGCACACTTGGCGGAATTTGTGGTCTCTTTGTATGATGCTAATATTAGAAACCAATGGAACAGAGTGAGAATTCAATATTTGGCCAATACATTTACCTTTGGCGCTGTCATCGGCGATATATATTTTTCCAACTATATTGATGGAACAGGTGGGATATATAAAGATGATGCAGCCACACTGTATGAGTGGTTGGAGTTGCAACAGTATTCTCATGAATCATCACGCAATACAATTTCCTTCTATATTCAAAATGCAATAAGAAATGAAGGTAATGACGAGAAATACAATATTGCCGTTTTCGCCAAGTTTATGCGATATGGCCGCGACTATTCAGCTGGAATACTAGCCCTGTCCCCGGATCAGGCGGGTGGTTCTTGAAGGAAGCGGAAAATCTTGTTTTCCACTTTTTTGGTAGAAAAGGCAGAAAAATCCGTGGAGGGCCTTTTTCAGCATCCTGATTGAATGAGGTCCAGTCTCAACGATCGTGGCAGAAAGGGCTGATCAGTTACGTTACAATAGCCACCCGAATCAATCTGCTTTACAGGAGCCGACAGTGTCCTCCCAAGACTCACCTTCAGAAGGTCTCAGTTACCGTCAGGCCGGCGTGGATATAGATGCCGGAAATGCCTTGGTGGAAAACATCAAACCCCTGGTCAGGAAAACCTTCCGCCCCGGGGTTCTGGCCGGGCTAGGCGGGTTTGGCGCCTTGTTCGAGTTGCCGGTAAACGATTACCGGGAACCGGTACTGGTGTCCGGCACGGATGGGGTGGGCACCAAGCTGAAGCTGGCCATGATGCTGGACAAGCACGACAGTATCGGCATCGATCTGGTGGCCATGTGCGTCAATGACATCGTGGTGGCTGGAGCGGAACCCCTTTTCTTTCTTGACTATTTCGCTACGGGCAAACTGATGCTGGAGCGGGCCACCGATATCGTCTCTGGCATCGCCAAGGGCTGTGAACTGTCCGGATGTGCCCTCATCGGTGGTGAAACCGCTGAAATGCCCGGCATGTACCAGGGAGACGACTATGATCTAGCCGGTTTCAGCGTAGGCATCGTGGAGAAATCCAAGATCCTCACGGGCAGCAGGGTTCGTCAGGGGGATGTGCTTCTGGGACTGGCCTCTTCAGGCCCTCACTCCAACGGCTATTCCCTGATCCGCAAGGTGCTTGAAGTGAGCGCCGCCGACGTGCAGGCCAGCCTGGACGGGCGCCCCCTGGGAGAAGCCCTCCTCGCCCCCACGCGCATCTACGTCAAGCCCCTGCTGTCCCTCATGGAGCAGGTGGACGTGCATGCCTTCGCCCATATCACCGGTGGCGGTCTGACAGAGAACATCCCCCGGGTATTACCCGAAGGCACTGCAGCGCACATCAGCACTTCCCGCTGGGAGCGGCCCCCTGTCTTCGGCTGGTTGCAGGAACAGGGAAACATTGCCGAGGATGAAATGCTGCGCACCTTCAACTGTGGCATAGGCATGATGGTATGTATCGCTGCAGAAGACGTGGAGCAAGCCCAGGAGGTCCTGAACGCTGCCGGTGAAACCACCTATATCATCGGCAGCATTGAAAGCAGCAGCGCCAAACAGCCCTGCGTGGAATATGTCTAGGCTCCCCGTCGTCATTCTCATTTCTGGCGGCGGCACTAACCTGCAGGCGCTTATCGATGCAGCCCGGGACGGCCTGCCCGTGGATATCCGGGCTGTAATCAGCAACCAGCCGGAAGCCTATGGTTTACAGCGGGCGCAGCAGGCAGGGATTCCAACAGTAGTCCTCGATCACCGGGAATTCGAAACCCGGGAGGCATTCGACCAGGCCCTGGCGTCGCTCATCGACAGCTATCAGCCCAACCTGGTGCTGCTGGCGGGTTTCATGCGCATTCTCACTCCGGCCTTCGTGCGTCACTACCAGGGACGCATGCTCAATATCCACCCTTCCCTGCTGCCCAGGTTTCAGGGACTGCATACCCACCAACGTGCCCTGGACGCCGCAGAGAAGGAGCATGGCGCCAGTATCCATTTCGTCACTGAAGAACTGGATGGCGGCCCCATCATCATCCAGGCCCGGGTGCCGGTGTTGCCAGGAGATGATGCGGCGCGGCTGGCCGCCCGGGTTCTGGAGAAGGAACACATCATCTATCCTCTAGCAGTGCGTTGGATCGCCGAAGGGCGCCTGTCCCTGAACAGCGCCGGCCAGGTGGTCTTCGACAATCAAGTCTTGTCTGCTCCCATGGACCTGGATAAGGTGGACAGCTGATGTCCAGCGCATGGCATACCGCCCTGCTCCTGTTGCTGCTGTCTTCCGCCGCCCAGGCGCTGGAGCCTTTCAGCGCCATCTACGAACTGAGCTTCAATGGCGTGAAGAAAGGTGAAACCCATTTCAGCCTCATTCTGCACAAGGACGGCTACAGTTTCGAAGCCTTCACCCAACCTGCAGAGCAACTGCTGCAGCAGGACAGCAAGCACGAAATCCTGGAAACCAGCCATGGCCATTTCGACAATGGCCGTCCGGAACCGGACAATTATTACTATGCCCTGCGCAGCGCTTCCGGCACCCTGCTGACGGAGTTCTTCTTCGACTGGAAAAACATGCGCCTTACGCTCCGGAGCGATAAGGAGCAGCAAAAATACATCCTGGAAGATGGCACCCAGGACCGCCTCAGCTACCTGTTGCGTGCCATGGTATTGCTGGACAGCCATCAGCAGGAAGCACGCTTCCCCCGGGTATCCCTGGAAGGCAGTGAAAACATCGGTCTGAAGAAGAAACTGCAGAAATACATTTCCACCCCCGTGGGCCGTATGCTTGCACGAGAGATATCCATTACCAGTGACAAACCCGGTGTAACACGTTCCCTTTGGCTGGCTTCTCAGCATGGCGGTATTCCGCTGCTACTGATACAGAAGAACGACAAGGGCACGGTACGCATGGAAATTGTGAAAATCGAGGCCCCATGAAAAGACAAGAACAACTGATCAACCTTTCCAGGGAACACCACCAGTCATTGAGGTTGGCCAAGAAGTGCATTGACACCGCCAACAGCGGGGCAGCCGGCCCCTGCAAGGCCCTGTGCGAGGAAATCGTTTCCATATTCGATCAGGAATGGGACCGGCATTTCCGCAACGAGGAAGCCACCATCTTCAGCATCACGGCCGATCTGAGCGGCACTATTCATGACCTGGGAGAACAGCTGCTGAAGGAACATGAGCGCATGCGGGAAATGGCCCAAGTCATGCGCCAGGGAAAGACTGATTGCAGCATTTTGCAGGATTTTGGCGTACTGCTGCGGGATCATACCCGCCTGGAGGAGCGCGAGCTTTTCCCCCGGGTGGAAAAAGAATTCAGCGCGGCGCAAATGGAACAGATCAGGAAGCTGACCTGAGCACCAGACTGGCCACCAGTCCGGAGGAAGCATCCTTCCGGTTCTCCAGCTTCACCTCGGCGCCTATACGCGCTGCCGCCTGGCTGACAATGGCCAGGCCCAAGCCGCATCCCTGCACTTCCTGCCCCGCAAGGCGGCGGAAACGCAGAGATACGGTTTCCAGCTGATCCTGGGGAATCCCCGGCCCCTCATCCAGGATACGGATAACCGTTGTTACCCCCGCCTGCTCAATATCACAAGCCACGGCTCCCCCTTTGAGACTGTAACGGATGGCGTTGTCCATGAGGTTGCGCATGATGGTGAACAACAGCTGTTCGTTGACCCGGATGCTTTCAACGCCCTGTTGGGAACACTGGCAGTTCAAATGCACACCTTTCTCCCCGGCCAGCACCCCCAGTTCATCCGCTACCGCCTGACACAGGCTGGCAGGGTTCACCGTACTGGCAGGAAACTCGGCACCATCAGGAGACAGCCTGGCCAGGGTCAGCAGCTGCTCCACCAGGTAGGTGCTTCGGTCAACAGAAGACATCACCTTGCCCAGAGCTTCCCTCATGCCCTGCATGTCACCAGCCTTCAGCGCCAGCTGCGCATGCACACGGATGGCTGCCAGGGGTGTACGCAGTTCGTGGGAGGCATCAGAAGTAAACTGTTTCTCTCTCTGGATGGCCTCATCGAGACGCGACAACATACCGTTCAGGGCATCCACCAGGGGCAATAACTCCCGGGGAACATCCTCATCGTTCACGGGTTCCAGCTTGTCTATGTCGCGCCGACGCACTTCCTCGGACAGGCGTTCCAGGGGGCGCAACCCACGATCCACGGTAAAGAAGATCACCAGGGCAAACAGAGGAACAGACCAGAGCAATATGCCCCAGGATGCCAGAGTGTACTCCCAGGCCAGCTCATCCCTGGCGACATTGTTTTCTGCCGCAAAGATCTTATAGTTCATGCCTTTGGGCATGACCCCAAGCACCCGCCACTCTGAACCATCGATACGCACGTTCTGGTAGCCTCTGCGGCGCGCCAGGGGTTTTACCGGCGCAGAAGAGGAGCGCAGCACCAGCTCATCTCCCAGCCAAACCTGATAACTGATGTTCTTTTCGTACTTATGCAGGTTACGCTTGAGAACATCCTGTTCTCCGACCACTTCCTTGCCCTTACTGTCGAGATTGGCAAGGACGAGCTTGCCCATGAGCTTCGCCGTCTGGGCCAGCTCAGCATCGAATATCTCCTCGATCTCGTGCTGGGCGCGATGGTAACTGACCCCAAGGACCACCAGCAGGGCCAGCAGAAATGACCCCAGTACCCACAGCAATACCTGCTTGCGCAGCGAGCGCCGGAACCTTCCCTCCCCCCTGGTTTTCATATTCCGCCCAATCCCCCGATCAGCCTACCCTGTAGCCCACACCCCGAACCGTGGTGATAAAATCAGCCCCCAGTTTCTTGCGCAACTTGTATATATGCACTTCCAGCGCATTGCTTTCGATTTCCGTATCCCAGCCATAAAGCGCCTGTTCCAGGCGGTCACGGCTCACCACCTTTCCCTGGTACTCCAGCAGGTAGCGCAACACGGTAAACTCCTTCATTGACAGGTTGATCTTTTCCCCTGACCTGGTGACCTCCCTGGACGCCGGATCCACCACCACTTGGCCCTGTTCCAGCAACGGAGTTGCGCTTTCCCGGCCACGGCGTAGCAATGAGCGCAGTCGGGCCGACAGCTCTTCCAGGTCGAAAGGCTTGGTAAGGTAATCGTCTGCCCCCTGATCCAGCCCCCCCACCCGGTCGGATACCGCGTCCCTGGCGGTCAATATCAGCACCGGAGCCATTACGCCCCTTTGCCTGATCTCATGCAGCACTTCCAGGCCATCCATGCCCGGCAACCCCAGGTCCAGCACCACCAGATCGAAGTTCTCGCTGAGCAGCGCATGCAACGCCTGTTTCCCGTCCCGGAGCCAGTCCACCGTGTACCCCTCGGCCTGCAGGCCCAGTTTCAGGCCATCGCCGAGGAGCGGATCATCTTCGACCAGCAACAGCCTCAAACATCGTCTCCATTCGCGGCGTATTTGCGCATCACTTCATTCTGTTTTTTCACAGCATTGTCCACCACTCCCGGAAAGATACCATTTATCCGGGCAAACAGGGATTCAGGAAAACCTATGTACTTCTCCTTGCTCCCCTTGCGTATCGTGTCCAGGATTTCTCTGGCCACGGTTTCAGGTTGATCGAAGGCCATCTTCACTTCCCTGGCCATGGCGTACACTTCCGGTGGATTCAGGGGTGTTTCCACACCCCGTGGCGCGATGTAGGTCACTTCCACGCCACTGCCTGCCAGTTCCCGGCGCAGGGCCTGGGAAAACCCGCGCAAGGCAAACTTGCTGGTAGAGTAAGCGGTAAAGCAGGAAAACCCGATACTGCCAAACGTGGAGCCTACATTGACGATCCGCCCCGCACCCTGCCTGAGCATTTCCGGCAACACGGTATGGGTCATGAGCATGGGCGCAACGGCGTTCACCGACATGATACGCTCGATGGCCTCGGGGGACTGCTCTTCATACCGGGCAAAAGCGTTGATTCCGGCAAGATTGATCAGCACATCTATACCTCCCTGTTTTTCCCGCATGGCACGCAAACAGGCCTGGCGGTCAGCCTCTTGGGTAACGTCCGCAGCCAGGTAGCAGGCCTCGTTTCCAGAAGCGCCCAGAAATTCCCGCAGGGAACCCAGTTCTTCTTCACGCAGGGCGACCAGACAGGGCCGTGCTCCGGCATCCAGCAGCTCTTTTGCCAGATACCGGCCGATTCCCCCTGCAGCCCCTACAAACAATACTCGTGCATTTTCGATTCTCATGGCTGTCACCGTCAGTCCAGCATATTCCGGGCCCGTGCCATGGCCTGCTGCACCTCCTGCCGGCGTCCCTTGTCCGCCAGTGGACGACCCGGCCTGGGCGGCGCGGCAAGTGCTTTCTCAAGATATTTCAGGGCTTTTTTCGGCTGATCCTGCTCCAGCAGGAAATCCGCATAGAAATAATTTGAGTCAATGCCCTGGGGATTGATCTGCAAGGCCTTTTTCAGATATTGCTCGGCTTTGTCGTCATTGCCAAAGGCAATGGGCCAACCTGGCACCTGGTAGTACAGGCTGCCCAGAGATGTATAAATGGACCCGTTCAGCACTTGGGGGTCGATCTTTTCCGCGGCTTCGAGCAGTTTTTTCGCTTCCTTAACCTTTCCCAGGGCGCCAAAGCCGCCATTGACGCCTGCATCAGTACTCAGGCTGATGGCCAGCCACACTTTGGGAGCCGCTTCATCCGGGTAGCGTTTCACCAGATCCCGTGCTTTGGCCACCAGTTTTTCAAATGCCTTTTCCTGGCCATCTTCGGGGGTATTGTAGTTGGCCACCGCCCAGTCATGTTGGATCTCGGCCAGTTCCTCCGCAGGCATGGCCTGAACCAAAGCCCCTGCCAATGACAGGAAAACCACGAACAACAGTTTCTTCATTTCTCTCTCCTCATAAGCGCTCTGAAACACCGTGCGCTGCTCTTGCCACCCTCAATCCAGGGGCAGGTTTCTGAACACATCGCCATACAGGCGGTACATCATGTTCGCCATATGAACAATGGCCTTCTGGTCTGTCTCATCCTTCACCCGGTTCATGAGCTTCTCGAAAAACTGCATGTGGTTGACATCCAGAGAACCGTGGGAGCTGAGATAACTGAACGCAGCATCCGGCAACCCCAAGGACCGTTGCAGCTTCTCCGCCGCCCGGGTGGCCAGAGCCACGCTGCTGCCTTCCAGTACCAGCACCATGCCAAAAAAACTCACCGGGTTACCGCGGGACACGCTGTCCCAGGCATAGGCGACCATGAGTTCGGTACTTGCATGGGGACTGCCGCTGCGCACGGCTTCCTCATCCGAACCACAGGCACGGATATCATTCAATATCCACTCCTGATGACCGGTTTCCTCTTCAATGTATTCGGCGATGGCCTCGCGCAACCACTCCTTTTCCATGGGCAGGCGGCTGCCACAAGCCATGAGCAAAGGCACGGTATGCTTTACATGGTGGTAAGCCTGGGTCAGAAACGCCACATAGGTACCCCGGGACACCGTTCCCTGCATGCCGCGCTGGATAGCCTCGATGCCGAGGAACCGGGTTCGGGCGGATTCGGTTTCCGCCAGCAAGTTTTCATAGAACACGGGCAGTTACTCCCTGGTACAGCGCATCGAGCTGAGGGCGGTATTGTTCATGGATGACATCCCGCCTGATCCGGCCGTTGGCCGTAGCCTGGCGGTTCTGGAGAGCAAAGGCTTCCTGGGCGAGAACATAGCCCATGACCCGGGCATAATCCGGAAGGCGGCCATTGACCCTGGTTACCGCCTGGTCCACTGCGGATCTTTCCGCCCCGGACGCTGGAACCAGTACCGCAGACAACCAGGGGCGCCCGTCACCGAACACCGCTGCCTGGGCCAGGACGGGTTCCGCAAGCAGTTCGGCTTCCAGCCACTCCGGAGACAGGTTACGGCCATAGGCATTGATAATCAGATTCTTGCGGCGTCCCATAACGTGCAGAAATCCTTCTGCATCCAGGTAGCCCAGGTCACCCGTGGGCAGGAATTTCTGGGGATTCCAGTCTTCCTGGTGCAGGTAGCCGCGAAATAGGGCGCCGCGCACCAGAATCTCGCCATCCGCCGAAATGCGCAGCTCGCAGTGAGGCAATGCCTTGCCCACGGAGGTGGCGCGGCTGGCTGTTGGGGTGTTCATGGCCACTACGGAAGCCGCTTCCGACAGTCCATAACCCTGGTACACGGGCAAGCCCAGCTCCCGGGCCCGCTCCACCTGGGAAGCCGGCAGGGGGGCGCCACCTACGGCCAGAAAGCGGAAGCTGTCCGGCAGCCTGCCGGCATGGGACAATCCCATGAGCAGCTTCAACAGCTGCGGCGGCATGATCATGGCTGTGGGCCGCAGGCGCATCAGGCAATCACCCAGCGTCCCGGGATCCAGGTTTCCCGAGCCCTGCAATCCCAGACTGGGGGCGGAGGGAAGCAACATCCGCGCACCGGCGAGAATCGGCACGTACAGGGAACCGATATTCTCCAACAGGATAGCCAGGGGAAGCAGAGCCAGCGCCCGGTCACCCGTACAGGCTCCGGACAGACGGCACAGGGATTCCGCCACGGGCTCTACAGCTTCCGCTCCCAGGCGCACGCCCCGGGGACTCCCGGTAGTGCCCGAGGTATAAGTAATCTTCAGGATTCCCGGCATGGGCGGAGGGCGTCGCCCAAAGCGCCGGGCCAGGGTCAGTGGCTGCCCCGCCACCTCGATGCGGCGCCCACGCCAGTCTCCGCCAAGGGTATCGGCCAGGCTGGGATCATCGCTGAGTATGATGTCCAGGCCGGCATCTTCAATCACATGCTGTGTCTGGGCAGCGCTGAAGAATCCCGGGACGGGAACACAGATGATCCGGCGCCGCAGGGCCGCAAGATCCGCAACCAGCCAGGCGGGAGCATTGTCCATGAACAAACCCAGGCGGGATGCCTCGCCCATGAGTTCCCCCAGATGGTGACTCTCTGCTTCCAGCTCCTGCCAGGACAATGCCCCATGGTCGCCCTCCACGGCGATCTCCCCACCACGTTCCCGCGCATGCCGGGCCAGGGCCTGAAGTATGCTGCTCAAGGCTTGTACTCCCGCACCCGCCGGCCCTGGACTTCTCCCAACCGGAGGGCGTTTTCCCAGGCCAGGCGCAGGGATGACTGGGCATCCACGCGTTTTCTGAATGCATGGTAACCAATGGCAATTCGCCCGTAACAAACCTGGGGACCACAATCATAGTAGGCGCCCCAGTCTTCAGCCTGCGCTGGGGGCAGACATTCCTGGCGCGCATCAGCCAAGTGCTTGAGGGGCAATCCCATACGCTTGAAGCTGTTACGCAGCAGGGGGGTGATGGTCAACAGCACCCGGGTAAAGCCTGCGCCATGGAGAAATGCTGTTACCGCGGCAATAATCCAGCGTATCTCACCATTTCTGCGCGTGGCCAGATTGCCTACCTCAACGATGCTCTCCCGCGCCACTCCCAGAAGCTCCCCGGCGCTGCCATCCAGGTAGTGCTCGGCAAAAAGAGGCTGGGTGCCAGGCCGGATACCGGCAATGGCCCGGTATTCGCCATCAGGGCCTTTTATCCCCAACAGGAACGGATAAAATGACCTGAGTTGCGCACCGTAACTGCGCTGGAAAACCTCCTGAACCATGGTCTCGGCCCGGGCGCGATCAGGATGCGAAGCATCCATCAGCACGATCTGCTGTTCAGACAAAGTACGGTCCCGGGAACCGGCAGGTTCTGTACCAGGTGATATCAGGGGACAAGACAGGGAAACCAATGAAAGACCATCCATGCGGACAGTCTGCCGGAATTTTCTTAAAGAAATCTTAAGGACCCTGAGAACAGCCGGAAAATCCTGTGTGGATTTCTGTCTTTCCCGGGTTCAGCCCTCTTGTAACCGGGCTGTGATCAGGCTTTGGGCAGGGTCACTCCACGTTGCGCCTGGTACTTGCCACCACGGTCTTTGTAAGACGTCTCGCACACATCGTCAGACTCGAAGAACAGCATTTGGGCCACGCCTTCGTTGGCGTATATCTTCGCCGGCAGGGGGGTGGTATTGGAAAATTCCAGGGTCACATGCCCCTCCCATTCGGGTTCTAAGGGAGTGACATTGACAATGATGCCACAACGGGCATAGGTGGATTTTCCCAGGCAGATGGTCAGCACGCTGCGGGGAATGCGGAAATATTCCACAGTACGGGCCAGGGCAAAGGAATTCGGAGGAATGATGCAGACATCGGATTTCACGTCCACGAAGCTGCTGTCATCGAAATTCTTGGGATCCACAACCGCTGAATTGATATTGGTAAATATCTTGAATTCATCAGCGCAGCGCACATCATAGCCATAGCTGGAGGTGCCGTAGGAGATCATGCGTCCATGGTTGCCTTCACGCATCTGACCGGGCTCGAAAGGCTCGATCATGCCCGTTTCCCTGGCCATGCGCCGTATCCACTTGTCTGATTTTATGCTCATTGCTGCTGACTATCCAAAGAAACGTTTTCAACTGGCGCAAGTATATAAGGGAACCCCCTGACACTACCAGTTCGGAGCAAGGGAAAGCCGGCGCCTGGCGCCCAGCTCGGTGACCGCAAACTCCAGCACGGCAACCGGCTTGTCCGCCAGATCCAGGAGCACAGGATAGACATCGTCGAGAATCTCTCCGAACTCCTGGTAATCCTCGCCCGCTTCCTGTGGGCCGTATACGCTGACGCCCAGCCAGTCTATGTATTGATCGCCCGGATAGTAGTTCCGGGGCTGATTCCAGTCCGCTTCCGGCGCCCCATAGGCGTCGATATGGAAGAACCAGGTGATGTTGTCAGCGCCCTGGGAATCACAGAGTTCGATAATATGCCGGTAGGCGTCACGGAAGCGCTCGGGACCATCGGCCAGAGCCGGGTCGCCGTAGCCTTGGGTCTCCGCCCCCCCGTTATATCGGCCGTTCCAGGGAAACCAGTCGCCGTTCATCTCTGTACCGAATTCCACCAACAGGGGGATGCCCGTGGCGGCGGCATCACGGGCCCATTGTCGGAGTTCATCATCGAAAGCGCCATCAATGATGCGCTGCAAACTGTAAACAGGATCGGGACCACTCTCTTCAAAACGGCTTCTGGGCATCATCCGGATGAAGGGCAACCGGCCCATGTTGTTGATGAGCGCCACCTCATTGATGGGGAAACGGATCTGCCCATACCAGTTGTTGGAGAAATACACCCACGCCAGGGGCTTGCCCGCAAGGCGCTCAAACTCATGGATGCGCCGGGCATCCACCTGGTCTTCCGTGCTCCCCAGATCCGGAAAAGCACCATGATAGATACCTTCCAGGGCAGGAAGCAGTTTGTTCTGGCGGATGCGCGGGCGGGTTACGAAACTGGCCGGGGCAACCCCGTTCCGGTAGGCCTCCAGGGCCGCCCGGGAGGAATCAATACGCAGGACAGAACGGTCAAAATTCTCATGCCACCAGGCTATGGCGGCAATCTTCGGAAAACGGCCGGACTCCAGCGTCAGGAAAGCATTTTCGATCCAGGTCGCCTTGACCGGTGCTGGGGGGATTCCCTGGGGCTGCTGAAACAGCACCAGCGCCATGAGCAGAAAGGAATACATCATATCGAATACAAAGCTCCAGAGGCAGTGAATGACCGGCAGCGGACAGTGGGCGGCAATGATCCAGCCGAATATCCCCTCTATGCCCTGTTTGCCCGCCAAGCATCCCATCGCCGCTGCAGCTAATTCTACTGCAATAGCTGATGGCACTGTATGGCGAGCAACTCATCATAGGAAGCATATTGTGCTATAGCAACATCCGGGCAAACAGGACATAATCACCATGGAAGTTACTGACCTAGCCATCAACCCTCTCAAGGTCTTCCTCCCAACACCAGGAGCATTCCCATGGAATCCACATCATCCTTTCTAGAGTCCGTCAAAAAAGCACGCAATTATGGCATTGGGGAATTCCTTGAAATCATTGGCGAGCTTTCCCAGGAAAGCACCAGGAAAGGATTGCTGGGCCGTAAGACCAAGGAACTCATCACCTTTGGCATCGCTCTGCACAAACAGTGTGAACGCTGTATCTGTATCCACGCGGACGATGCCAAGCGGCAGGGAGCCTGCGAAGATGAACTCGAACAGGTACGGCGCATCGCCCTGTTCATGCGCTCCACTCCGGGGAAGGACGAGCACCTGTGGAAATCATGGAAGCGCTCCTGGCAGCAGTTCGTCCTGACCAAAGGGGCGGTCAAGCCACGTAACCGGGAACTCATTGCCCTGGGCATCTCCCTCATCATGCAGCACCGCAAACACATCCGCCTGCATGTCCGGGCCGCGCGAAGCCTTGGTCATGAACCCGGCGCTGTGGTCGAAGTCATGCCCATTGCCCTGTTGATGGACGGAGCCCCGGCGCTGTCCCAGATCCCCAGCCTTGTCAAAGCCCTGGAAAAGGCGGAAAACTGATAGCGGAGATGCCAGTGCCCGATACCACCTCAGCCTATGGCAGGCTCGAATCCCTGTTTCACAAGATACACAATCTTACCCACCTGGCTGCCATGGCGCACTGGGACTCCGCCACCATGATGCCTCCCGGCGGCAGTGAGGCCCGAGGGCAGGCGTTGGCAGAGATCTCTTCCCTGATCAATGAACGGGTCGGCAGCCAAGAGACCGGCGAACTTATCGAACAGGCGGATGCGGTCCGGAGCAGCCTGTCAGACTGGCAGCAGGCCAACCTGTGCGAAATGCGGCGCGAATGGTTCAATGCCAGCAGTGTGAGCCCCGAACTGGTGCGGGCGCACGCTCTCGCCAGTTCCCGATGTGAAAATGCCTGGCGAAAACTGCGCGGGGAAAACAACTGGGCGGATTTTGAACCCCTGTTGTCCGAAGTCATCGCCCTGACCCGGGAACAGGCCGCCATGCGCAGCGCCGCATCCGGGTTACCCCCCTATGATGCCCTGCTGAATCTTTACGAGCCCGGGCAGTCCAGCGACAACATCAACAGGGTTTTTGCCCAGCTGAAAGCCTTTCTGCCAGCTTTTGTGAAGCAGACGGTGCAGGAGCAGAAAGGAGATGATCTGATTCGGCCTGCCGGCTCTTTCCCTGTCGAGAAACAGAAAGCACTGGCCCTGGAGCTCATGAAAGCCATTGGATTCGATTTCAATCACGGCAGGCTGGACACCAGCCACCACCCTTTCTGCGGTGGCGTTCCCGAGGACGTGCGCATCACCACGCGCTATGCGGAAAACGATTTCAGCGAAAGCCTCATGGGCGTATTACACGAGAGCGGCCATGCCAAGTATGAACAGGGCCTGCCCCGGGAATGGCTCTCCCAGCCCGTGGGCAAAGCCCGCAGCATGGGTATTCACGAAAGCCAGAGCCTGTTCCAGGAAATGCAGGTATGCCGCAGCCATGCCTTCCTGCGCTTCTCAGGGCCTTTGATGAAAGCCCGGTTGGGCAATTCAGAAACCCCGGACGCTTGCTGGGAAGCGGACAATCTCCACCGGCTCTACAACCGTGTGCAACCCGGCTATATCCGGGTGAATGCCGATGAAGCCAGCTACCCCCTGCATGTGATCCTGCGCTACGAACTGGAAAAGGCGCTGGTGGAAGGCAGCCTGGAAGTACGGGATATTCCCGAAGCATGGGACGAGAAGATGCAGAATTACCTGGGACTGTCCACCAGGGACAACTATAAAGATGGCTGTATGCAGGACATCCACTGGACTCACGGAATGCTGGGGTACTTTCCCACCTATACCCTGGGCGCCATGAATGCTGCCCAACTGTTCCGGGCGGCCCATGAGGCCATTGCAGATCTGGATGAACTGATCAGCAGGGGCAGCTTCGATGTGCTCAACCAGTGGCAGTCCAAAGCCATCTGGTCATGGGGAAGTTACTGGAGCATCGATGAGTTGATGCGCCAGGCCAGTGGAGAAGCCCTAAACCCCAAGCATTTCATCCATCATCTGCAACAGCGCTTTTCACCGCGGTAAGAACCGGCAAGCCATTCTTCTCCAATGCCCGGTGTACTTTGCGCGCCGTGCGCGCCAACCGGCTCAGTTCGGCCAGGCCGGGCATCTCCCCGGCATCCAGACGCGCTTCCCAGTCATCCAGTTCTGCTGCCAGAAACTCCAGCAGCTTGACCGAGCAGCTGCGGCATTCATCAGCACACAGCTGCGCCTCCGGCATGTCGAAGGGAATCGCTGAACGCACCTGGGCAATGAGATCCCGCATGGCTTCATCCGGCGCGGGTTTTCGGCATCTGACAGACATGGAAAAAGACAATCAAACGGTAGCTGAGGATGACATATTGGGTCGCAGGACCGATAATACCGGAAAAACCGACCTGACGGGCCGTTCCCGGAAACCATCGCGTGAAATCACTGCAGCATCTTCTGGACCAAAACCAGGCATGGGCGCAAGCCATTACCCGGAAAGATCCCCAGTTCTTCAGCCAGCTGTCCCATCAGCAGGCTCCGCAGTACCTGTGGATCGGCTGTTCTGACAGCCGCGTACCCGCCAACCAGATCATCAATCTGCAGCCGGGTGAAGTATTTGTACACAGGAACATAGCCAATGTCGTGGTTCACACAGACTTGAACTGCCTCTCCGTGATCCAATTTGCTGTGGAAGTTTTGCATGTGAAACACATCATCGTATGCGGGCACTACGGTTGCGGCGGCGTCAAAGCCGCCATGGAAAGCGAGGATCATGGCCTTATCGACAACTGGCTGCGTCATATCAAGGATGTTTCCCGCCTACATCAGGACAGCTTGCAGAATTTGTCTCCAAAACGGCATCTGGACACCTTGTGTGAACTCAATGTCATAGAACAGGTGCGCAATGTCTGCGGCACCACCGTGGTGCGCAATGCCTGGAAGGATGGCCATGACCTGCACGTTCATGGCTGGATCTATAACATCGAGAATGGCATTATCAAGGATCTGGACACGGGGATTTCATCAAACAAGGAACTGTTGGAACAGCCCTGACATTGCACCATAGGGGCTAGGCTGGTCCAAAGTTGATCGCCAGGGAAAGGCGCGGCTGGTCACCATCATGCCTGCCGACCGCGTGCTCCAGTCGCGGTGAAAAGAATACAAACATGTTTTCTTCCGGCATCACGCGGCGCTCGCCTTCATCCAGCATCAGCACCAGTTCAGCACTGCCCTGGGGAACGGAAACATAATAGACACAGGAAAGAAGTTCATCTTCCTCGTCATGACTGTGCAAGGTGGTCACATCCCCGGGCTGCATCAGGTTGAACCAGAAACCGCATTTCAACTGCGCAGCTTTCATGCCAAGAATCTGTGCGGCATGTCCCGTGGCGATCTCCAGCAGTTTTTCCACCGAAGGCATGCGCGAAGCCTGTATATAGGTATTCTCATAACGACCATGGAAAAAATGGCTCTGCCGGTCTGGAGTACGGCGACACAACTCAAACTCTCTTTTGACCGCTTCGTTGAGCGGGTTTTCAGTACCCAGGCGGATCACCCGATAACCGAATACAGATTCGATGGCTGTCTGCTCTGTACTGTTCATAATTGGTTACCGGTGATGGAATGAGTCAGCAGTCGGGCATAGTCCTCTGCGCCCAGAGGAGGAGAGAAATGATAGCCCTGAAAATAGCGGCAACCCAAATCTCTCAGAAACTGAAAATCCTCCTCTTCCTCAATACCTTCCGCAACGACAGTCAGTCCCAGAGTAGTGGCAATATGCAGAATCGCGCTGATCAGGGCCTGGCTCTCTTCATCCCGGCTAACATTGTGCACGAACCCACGATCTATTTTCAGTTCCTCTACCGGCAACTGCTTCAGATAACTGAGGGAAGAGTAGCCCGTGCCAAAATCATCCATGGAAAAACGAATGCCCAGGCGTTGCAGATCATCCATGGTACTGACGACGCTGCGTACATCTGCGGCAATTACGGTTTCAGTGATCTCGAATACCACCTTATGCAACAGTTCCCGGGACAGGTGGCGCTCAGCCAGTCCCCGCACAAGGTTGACGAAGTCATGATGCAACAACTGACGCACACTGACATTGATAGAAAACTGCTGCAAATCGATTCCCTGTCTATGCCACGCACTCAATGTAGAAAATGCAGTCATCAGTATGTGTTCCCCCAGACGGATGATCAGACCGGTTTGCTCAGCTATAGGAATGAACTGCGCTGGACCAATCTCCCCCAACCGGTCATTGTTCCAGCGAACCAGGCATTCAGCACCCACGATATGCTTATCCTCATCCACTATAGGCTGGTAGCAAAGCCGGAATTCGTGGTTCTCCAGAGCAAAATGCAGCAGCCGCTCGATCTGCAGATGGAGCTCGACACGATGCGACACTTCCTCATTGAACATCACAACGCCATCCCTGCCCGCCCCCTTGGCTTCATACATGGCGATATCGGCTTCCCGGATCAGGCTGTCGGAATCCTGCTCTTCATAGGAAAATACGCGCACGCCAATACTGGCGCTGATATAAATGCGATGCCCGGATACCAGGTAGGTTTCCTTAAGGTGCGCTAACAGGGTTTCCGCAAGTTCCAGCGCCTGAAACTCACAGCCTTCCGGTTGCTGAAACTCCCGGCCGATAACAATGAACTCATCACCTCCCAGCCTTGCCAATCCATTGGGTGGGGGTACTGCCCGGCGCATGCGCCTGGACACCTCTTGCAACAGGCAGTCGCCGACACCATGTCCCAGAGAATCATTGACGGTCTTGAAATGATCCAGATCTACTAAAAGCAGAAATGAGTAACTCCCGGCCTCTTTCAGATCCATCATCATTTGCTGCAAGCGTTCCATGAAATGCTGCCGGTTATGCAGCCCCGTCAACTGATCATGGGCTGCCTGCCGGTGCGCGGTCTTGAGCAAGTTGTAACTGCTGGATGCAGCATAATAAAGAACCCCGCCAAGGATGGCTGCAAAAACGCTCAGTACATAGCCATACCATTCCCCAATGCTGAAAAAGTAGATTACCAGCAGCAGCATCATAAAAGGAATGATGGGCCGGTATAGCCGTGGCATAGGGTAGAGGAATGAAGCCGCCACAGTGGTTGCGCCTATCTGGGTAAATATGGCGATGTAGTGCAGATTGGAGGCGCTCTCCCGTACATAGATGACAAAAACCACCGCCCAGAGCAGAAAGAAAACATACACAAATACCGACAGCTTACTGCACCATCTGCCCTGCTCGCGCTCCCCCATGGGCCGCTGGCCGAAATGACGGTAGAGCCACAATCCGCGCAGGGAAGCCAGAACATTCAACCCGTACCAGATCAACGCCGGCCAAAAAATCCCCGCCATCCAGCCCAGAAAGATATATCCCAGGCCGGGAAGCAGCGACAGCATGACCATGATGGGAATCTGCCGGTGTATGAATCTGCAAAACTTTAGTTCCATGGCAGACGAAGTATATGTCAGCCTTACAAACATTGGGTACATGAACTGCCTGACAATTACCCAACTTTTCCCTGGCCCCAAGAAGTTTTGCCGGGGATTCCTGCTCCAGTTCTCAGTTTTCGCTAATAGTTGAAAAGCATCACTTTTTATCACCTTGTTTCAGGGTAGGCTTCGGCGTTAGGAAGTCTGCACTGAACGTCCCCGGAATAGCCAAGGTGGCACAATGAGATTAAACTTCCGGTGTGCGAGGGGCAGCTCCAGTTTTTTGATTGAGGGGATGGCGCGTGGAGTCCGTGAAAACAAAGCGAAGAATGTCGCAAACAGCGTGCGGTTTGCAATACTTTGCATTAGCTGCCGTACAGGCTCACCGTATCCATGCAGGCGGCACAACCATCGCCACCTTGGGATGCAATGCTGCCAATCATGAATAGCGGGAAGCATCTCTACTGATTGGAAACTGAAGATTGGCAATGGTGCGCCACCTGCTGTTTACTGAGGGGTTGGGGATGAAACAGGGCGCCTGTGGTCGATACCACCATGAATTGAGGAGAGGGTCACACTGACACCAGACTTATGGCTTATTTGCGCGTATATCTGAACAATGCACTACTGGATCAATTCGAACTCACGGATGACACCCTGACCATCGGACGGGCGCGTGACAATGACATTGTGCTGGACAACCCAGGAGTTTCCTCCCACCACGCTACGGTCAAAGCGAAAGGCATAGGCCACGTGCTGGTAGACAACAACAGCACCAATGGCACCTTCATCAACAACAAGCGCATTCAGGAACAGAACCTGGCTTTCAGAGACGAAATTCAGATCTATAATTTTGTACTCAAGTACATGCCCAGAGCCCGCTTGGCCACTACCGAAGAGCAGGGGAACAGTACTACCCCCACAGAACATGCAGCTACCGTGGAGATCGCCATCTCCGACGTCAACGCCCTGAAGAAGCTGCGCAAGCGCAAAAAACTGGGACAATTGGCCCCTACGGAACCTGGGCGCCAGTCAGAACCATATATCCTCAATGACATCCATTGCTCATTGGGGCGCGCAAGGGATGCGGACATCCATGTCGGCGGCTGGTTTGCTCCCAAAACCGCTGCCGTTATCGTCAGGCAACACAATGCCTATCACTTAATCCCGCAAAAAAGGGGCAAGGTAAAAATCAATGGACTGCCGATCACCGCTGAAAGCGTGCTCAAACCAGGGGACCTCATCTCCGTCAGGGGCAAGGAGTACCTCTTCCAGTACACATCCAGCCATGGAAACTGACGCGTCTGCTCTCCACATTCCCGGGTACAAAATCCTTCATCTCATTGGCCGTGGCGCCAATGCCACGGTATATCTTGCCTTGCAGGAGTCTCTCAACCGCCATGTAGCACTGAAAATCCTGCAGAAGTTCGACCGCCCTGCCCAGGCCGTGCGTTTTTTCAACGAGGGGCAGATCGTCGCTTCCATGAATCACCCGAACATCATCACGACCTATGATATCGGCTCGGTGGGCAGCCAGCAGTACATTGCCATGGAGTACCTGGATGGCGGTTCCCTAAAGGAAAAAATCAAAGAAAAACCTTCTGCCACAGAAGCCCTGGATATCGTGCAGTCTATAGGCAGTGCGCTGGATTTCGTGCACCAGATGGATATCGTGCATCGCGATATAAAGCCCGAGAACATACTGTTCCACAAGCGGGGAATGCCAAAGATCACAGACTTTGGAGTAGCCAAGGCTCTGGACAGAGACATGAACCTGACCATGGATGGCACTGCCTTGGGCAGTCCTTACTACCTCAGTCCGGAACAGGCGGAAGGCAAAGACCTGGACGGAAGATCAGACATCTATTCACTGGGTGTCATCCTCTTCGAGATGCTGGCCGGACACAAACCCTATCTCGGGGAATCACAAATCGAAGTCATTTTTGGCCACCTCAACCATCCCATCCCCTCTTTGCCGGAAGAACACAGGCACTACCAGGGACTGGTCGAAAAGATGATGGCCAAGAATCCACAGGACAGGTTCTCCTCTGCGCAGGAAATGCTGCAACATCTGAACGCCTTACGCAATCTGGGTAACTCCGGCGCTGGAGGGCAGATACCCAATCTGGACCGGCGTGCCCAGACCACGAAGTCCGGTACTCAAGCTGGCGGACCATCTTTCCTGCGTCAGCACCCATGGTTCACGTCTCTGGCAGCCATGCTTGTCCTGGGCGGAGCAGCAGCTTTCCTTCTGCCCACATGGTCTTCATATCACTCCGGGTCAAAGGAGTCGGTAGCGGAAGCCGCCAGTGACCAAGCGCTTCCCCTGAACTCCGGAGCGCCAGCCTTTGCAGCAGAAGAAAAGTCAGGAAATCCTACGCAACAGAATGAGGTGCCCTCCACGGAACAAGATGCTCCCGGGCCGGCTGCTGCCCTGGGGGAAACAACAGTTGCAGCGCAGGACGCGAAAACTGCTTCTGAAGCACCACCGGAAATACAGGAAACCCAAGGGACTTTGGAGCAATCGACCACAGCACTATCTGGTGAACAGAGCCCACCTGAGACTCCGAATAGTTCCACTGACAAGAACACTGGTGGCGCCAACACTGAAATTGCTGCCCTGGACACGTCGGCCAACGACACCACTGCACAGGTGGAGGCCCTGTTGACCCAGGCAGCAGACGCACTGAAGAAATATCGTCTTACCAGTCCCAAAAACAGCAGCGCCTATCATTTTTACCGTGAAGTTCTGAAGCTGGACCCCCACAACAAGAAAGCCTCCAAAGGCATACGCAACATAGCCGGGCGCTATGGCACCCTTGCCAAAAAAGCTTTGAAGAAGGGAGATGAAGCCAAGGCCCGGGCCTACATCAAGCGGGGACTGAATCTGAATCCCCGCAGCAAGCCCCTGCTGGCCGTGCAAAAGCAGCTCGATGACCTGGAAGCAGCCCGGTTGGCACCACCACCCCCACCCGAACCTGTAAAACCCCCTCCTCCGCCACCAAAGCCCGAACCCGTCAACAACGGTTTGCAGTTATTGGATTCTCTGGAGTAAGGTTGCACCATGGGATCAGGGGGCATATGAAAACATGGCTTGGGAGTTTGCGCACGGCTCGGATATAGGTGGTCGCCCCGAGCAACAGGACAGCTATTCCATTCTGGATCATCTGGGAAGCTATCTGCTGGTGTTGGCCGATGGAATGGGCGGCCGGGAACAGGGCGCCGCCGCCTCCGATGCTGTCGTTGAGACAGCCCATACCCGATTCTATACGCCCCACCGGGTTCATCCTGAGCAGTTTCTCAAACGGCTGTGCATGGAGGCTCACCGACGCATCCGCAAACTTGGCAGGAACCACGAAAAACTCTCCGGCAGCACAGTGGTGTTTCTCTACCTGGATGGCATGGAAGCCTACTGGGCTCATGTTGGTGATTCCAGGCTCTATCATTTTCAGAATGACCGCCTCTTGTTTCACACCACTGACCACTCCCTGGTGGAACTGCAGCAGCAGGAAAAAACTTTTGGTGATTCAGCAGAAACCAACCAGCTCTACATGTGTCTGGGGGGAAGCAACTCAGTGGAGCCCGAGATCAATGCGGCCGGATTGGGCACCGATGACCTTTTTCTGCTCTGCAGCGACGGTTTCTGGAACGAAATCCAACCGGATGAGGTCCTGCAGCAACTCAAGCTGCCAGGCACCCTGCAGTATCATGCCGACATGCTGATTCGTACAGCTGCAGAACGGGGCGGCCGCAATGCAGACAACATCAGTCTGCTCATGGCCCAGCACAAGACCGAAAAGCGCCTGCCAAAACTGATGAAGCGGCTGTTTGGCAGAGGTTAACCCTGGTACTCCAACACCAAGTTTCCCATGCTGTCCACCTGTAATAGCCAGTTACGCGCCAGCCAGGTGCTGGCCACTTGCTCGGTAATAAGTGCCGGACCTTCAAGCTGTTGTCCGGCAGCAAGCTGCTCGCGGGCATAGCAAGGCACTGGAGTCCGTTCTCCGGGAACTGCACAGTACTCAAAAGGCACCCCGGGCCTGCTGGCTGCCAGAGCCAGAGGCTGCACGGCCACGCCCGCACCACGGGCGCCAAGGCGCAGGTTTACCAGTTCCAGAGGCAGATCCAGACGGTGGCCGTAACGCTGGGCATGAAGCCGGTGAAACTGCTGGCGCACAGCATCGATGTTGCTCCAGGGAACATTCAGGGTGTAGGACTGACCCGCGTAACGCAGATCGACAGATCCCTGAATGCGGCATTGCTCCCGGGGAATTCCTTCGGCTTCCATGGAAGACTGGGCCTCTTCGGCCAGTTTTTCCAGAGCCAGTTCCACGTCCTGATCCTCCAGGGAATCCAGCAGCGCCAGCCAGGTGTGTGACGACTGCCGTCCTGGGGGAGCCACCAGCATTCCCAGAGCAGAGAGCACGCCGCCATGCACGGGTACCATAGCCTGCTGCATGCCCAGCGCTTCCGCCAGAGCGCAGACATGCAATCCCCCTGCTCCCCCGAAGGATACCAGGGTGAAATCTGACGGATCGGCGCCACGTTGCACAGACATGGTGCGCAACGCTCTGGCCATATGCTCATTGGCGACATGAATCACCGACTCGGCTGATTCCTTGATCGAGCAGCCCATGGCTTCGGCCAGGGTGCTCATGGCATTCTCTGCGGCATCCGCATCCAGGGACATGCGGCCGCCCAGAAAAGCGCCCGGCAACAAGCGCCCCAGGATCAAATTGGCATCAGTGACCGTAGGAAGCTTTCCCCCGCGGCCATAACAAGCCGGCCCCGGGTCAGCCCCGGAAGATTCCGGTCCAACCCGCAGCATACCGCCCTGATCCAGCCAGGCGATGGAGCCCCCGCCTGCACCTATGGTATGCATGTCCACCATGGGCACGGCCACAGGCCAGCCGCCAATGCGCCCTTCCGTGGTGAGCTGGGGATCACCGTCGATGAGCGCCACGTCCGTGGAAGTGCCCCCCATGTCAAAGCTCAGCAATCTCTCTTTCCCCACAAGCTTGCCCAGGTGACTGGCCGCCACCAGGCCTCCGGCCGGCCCGGACAGGAGCATGCGCACTGCCTGTTCGCCCGCCTGACCGGCAGCCACTGTATCACCGGAACTCTGCATCACGGACAATCTTGCTGTCTGCAAACCCTGTTGCAAACGGTGCAAATAGCGCTCCACCAGAGGCCCCACCCAGGCATTCAACCAG
>JALWRH010000016.1 GCA_026994195.1 Sedimenticola sp.
GTCCAGCGACGACAGCATGAGTCGAGCGTGGCGGGTGCGCTTGACCAGCGAGCGCACCAGTTGCAGGTCGTTGTCGATGGTTACGTCGATACCGGGATATTGCAGTTTCACTGCCAACTTGTCGCCTTGCGCATCTTTCGCGGTGTGTACCTGTCCGAGACTGGCGGCCGCGAAAGCGTTGACGTCAAAATGGGCGAAGACTTTTTCCGGTGGCTGGCCGAATTCCTGCACGATGAGCTTGCGCACCAGCGGGCGTCCCAGCGGCGGCACCTGATGGTAGGATTTTGACAACTCCTTGCGGAAAGATTCGGGCAGAAAGCTGGTTTCCATGGACAGCATTTGCGCAATTTTCAGCGCCGTGCCGCGCAAGCGGGAGAAGGCATCAAACAGCAGCTCTGCGGTTTCATCATCCAGTTTCCGCCTGCTTTGTTCCCGGGCTGATTCAGACAGAAAAGGCCGCTTGGCGGCATGTTTCAACCGTTTTCCGCCAGCCCGCATCAACGCCACGCCAGCCACGCCGCTGCGCGCCAGTTTGCCGGTGGGGATGTCAGTCATCGTCAGCGTCCATGAAACGGCGCTTAGCTTTGCGCCAGGGCGCGACGTGTTCGTCCAGCGCGTTGATATAGCGGCTGGCCTGGCTGCGAAACAAGAAGGAGAACAAGTCCAGCGCCTTGCCGATCATGCCGGTTTGCAGCACCAGCGCGATCATCTCCACGCTGCGGTCAACTACCTGGGTGGTATTGGCAAAGCCTTCCGAGTCGTCCTTCAGCCAGTAGGCGAGGATGCCGGTGAAATAGTCCCAGAACAGGGGCGCGAGCAGATCCTGATACGGCTGTTCGGGAATCTCACCGGCCTCAATGGCGGCATCGATCATGTCACTGACCATGCGGTTGAAGCGGCGGCGGGTTTCAGCCAGGTTCACCACGCTGGCGGCGGGGGAGTAGAAGGTCAACTCGAACACCTCAGCCAGAAACTCGCGGTCTGGCAACCACAGATCCAGCTCGGTTTCCGCCAGTTGCTGCAACTGCTCACGCAGGCTGTATTCGTGGAAGTCGTCGATCTGCTTCAGCGCCGCCGCCACGTCGTCCTGTTTTTGCTCGCAGTAGCCGTAGAGCAGTTTCTCCTTGGTGGGGAAATAATTGTAAATGGTGGCGTCGCCCACCTTGGCACGGCGTGCAATCTCGCGCATGGACGCGGCCTTGAAGCCTTTTTCGATAATTACATCGGATGCCGCCTTGAGGATGCGCTTGCGGGTTTTCGCTTTTTCCTTTTTGCTGACTTTCATTTAAACAGGCTTCATTTGTCTTTTAGTGAAATTACTATACATTAACATCTTTATAATAGCTATTATTGTATACATGTAGAGCTTCTGGGTGGTGTGCGATGGGGAAAGTAGGAGGTTGGACTGATACTGAATTCTGAATTTTCGCTTACCGACAGGAATCGGTCGGGATCGGGACATGGTCACGAAAAATAATCCAGCAAGCCTGTCTTCGGCCTCGGAATAGATTTTGGGACATTCCAATCCCCAAAATCGACGGCGACGTTGGCTCTTCTAGCCCGAATATTTCACCCGGGAACGCGATGATCGTGCCGGGATCGGTGTTCAGGTGCGGATTTGCAATTGAATCAATAGCCCAAGCTATTGATGATTGAGCAAATACCGCAGATGGACGGCGAGACCGGTGCGAGGGCGCGTTCAGCGATGCCCGGTAACATTTTGCACTTTGCTAATATTCCAAAATTATCCATGAAATACAGTAAGCTGGAATATTTTTCCAGCGACCGGGTGAAATGTTCGGGCTAGTGTGGCCCTACCTCCAGCGTCCATGTATTCGCAGCCGAGGTACTCCGGGTAAACCGCTGCTACTGGGACCCATCAGTCCTCAGTGGCTGGCAGCACTAGCCTCATAAAAACTCTTTATTGCTTTTCGTAACGCGAATCATTATCATTTGTTTTCCTTTGTTGCCAGCCAGGATATCTCTCCCAGCCAGCTATCAACACTTTGAGCAGCCTGGAGAGAAACCATGACAACACAACCTCGGATTCACCAGATGAGAAAAATTGCGGGAATATTCCTCTGTCTGTTTGCGGCTTCCGTTGTCGCCGATGACAACACCCCATTGGACATAGAACGCCTGCGCCAGGAAATCCTCAATCTTAAACACAAGATCGAACGCCTGGAGAAAAGCCGCATTCCCCTAAACAGGACACTCGAACAGGAAATCCAGGCACAAGATGAGTTTGTAAGCGATGCGGTTCGGCAAGAACCTGTAGCCCCCTGGTCGGAACGCGTCCGCTTGAATGCCCTGGTAGAGGCTGAAGCCAGCTATTCAGATACGCCGGAAGGCACAGATACTGATCTGGTGGTCTCTGCAGTGGAGTTGGGGGTGGACGCGCAACTCAATGACTGGATGAATGGCCATGTCCTGGTGCTCTACGAGCAGGACGCCACCGATCCGCCTGAAATCGACGAAGCCATCATCACTATTGCCAACCTGGAACATTCGCCCTGGTCGCTGGCCCTGGGACTGCAATATGTGCCCTTCGGCAACTATGACAGCCACATGGTATCCGACCCTCTGACCCTGGAGATCGGAGAAACCCGAGTAACGGCGGCGCAACTGGGTTTCGTGAAAGGTGAATTCCATGCCCTGCTCTACAGTTTCAAGGGCGACACGGATGACGGGACCCGTTCCGTGGGGATCAACTTCGGCATTTCGCGTGAAGCACGGGGCGGCAGCTTGGGCTACACCCTGGAAGCCTCCTGGATCAACAACCTGGCCAACAGCAACGACTTGCGCGATCTCATCAAGCATCCTGGACACCTGGAGAAGCAGGTGGACAGTCTGGGAATCGCCGCTTCTCTTTCACTGAAGCACTGGAAATTCATTGGCGAATACCTGGGTGCCGTCAGCGATTTCGATGCCCTGGATCTCTCTTTCAACGGACACGGTGCCCGCCCACAGGCGAGTAACCTGGAAGGAGCCTACCATTTTTATCTGTTTGACAAGGATGTCTTTGCTGCTCTGGCCTGGCAACACAGCTGGGAAGCCCTGGCTCTGGAATTGCCTGAAGATCGTTACCTGGCCACCCTGGGAATGGAAATCCACCCCAACGTCAGCCTTGCCCTGGAATACGCCTATGACCAGGACTATTCCCCTTCAGCCGGTGGCAGCGGCAAAAACAGCAACATCTTCACCCTGCAGCTGGCCGCCAGTTTTTAAGGAGAAACACTCAACATGAAACCAATACCCTCCTATTTCAAGCAGGAAACACCCCTGCAAGACGATTCACCCTGTCTTATACAGAGCCACCAGCTATTCCAGGGAGGACGTAAGGAGCTAGTGATTGTGCATGAAGAACAGCTCTATCGCCTGCGCATCACCCGCCATAACAAACTCATTCTCACCAAATAACCGGAGTCCAACCATGTCATGTATCAACAACACCCCAGCCAGATACCACCCTGTCCAGCACGGCCTGTTGCTTGTCCTGCTGTTCACCAGCTTTCTGGTCCAGGCGGATGACAGCAGCCATTGGCAACAAATAGCCCGCCAGATCGGTGACAGCATCACCCAGGCGGAACAACACTATGCCGCCGGCAAGGTGAAAGACGCCCGCAGCGCTGTTGTACAAGCCTATTTCAGCCAGTTCGAGGACAGCAAGATGGAAGCGGCCATGCGCATGGAACTGGGCGCCAAACATACCTGGCAGGTGGAAAAATCCTTTGGCCGCCTGCGCAATGCCATCAAGAACGGCGCGTCAACCAAAGAAACCGCCTCAATCGCTGAGGAAATCCGTACCAATATCGCCATCGATGCCAAGAAACTCGACGCGGCAGGCATCTCCCCCCAAGTATTTGAGGTAAACCAATGAAACAGGCGCTATTGACCTTGTTGTGGCTGATGGCCTTGTCCAGCCTGGCTCAGGCTGCCGAAAACGCTGCGGATATGGATTTTCAGACGGTTGCCCAGGAACTTTCAGACCAGGGTGAAGCCGCCCTGACCACCTATGGGCCAGCCAACGGCATGGATACCGGCGAGGTCTTTTCCGATCTCTATTTTGATGTATTTGAAGGCAGCGGCATGGAAATGGCCATCGGTCTTAAAGACCCGCAGCGGAAAACGCAACTGGAATCCCTGTTCAGCAGCGTCATTGGCGCGGCCTCCAGGGGACTGCCAAAAGATCAGGTCATGGAACACTGGCGGCACCTGAAGGAAGCCTTGCAGGAAACCGCCGATACCATGAGCCGCCAGCCGGCGACTAGCGGTTTCTGGTCCCTGTTGTTGCAGGCATTCTTCATTCTGTTGCGCGAAGGTTTTGAAGCCATGCTGGTGATCACCGCGTTAGTAACCTACCTGCGCCGCCAGCAGGCTGATAAGCAATTGCCGGTGATCTACTGGGGCGTGGGGCTGGCGCTGCTTGCCAGCCTGGCCACCGCCTGGCTGTTGCAGGTGGTGTTCAGGATCAGCGGCGGCGCCAGCCAGGAAGCCCTGGAAGGCGTCACCATGCTGGTGGCCGCCGGGGTTTTGTTCTATGTCAGTTACTGGCTGATCTCCAAGAGCGAATCCATGCGCTGGCAGCAATGGATACAGGGACAGATCAACAAGGCGCTGTCGCGCGGCAGCCTGTTCGCCCTGGGGCTGGCGGCCTTTCTCGCGGTGTACCGGGAAGGCGCTGAGACGGTACTCTTCTACCAGGCCCTGGCAGGACAGGCACAGGGCCAATGGCTGGCCCTGTCCCTGGGTATCGGGGCTGCCGCCCTGGCCCTGCTGAGTATGTACGGACTCATGCGCAAGGCGTCTGCGCGCTTACCCCTGGGTCTGTTCTTCGGCGTGACCGCCGGACTGCTCTACTACCTGGCTCTCTCCTTCGCCGGTAGTGGCGCGCTCGAGTTGCAACAGGCGGGTTGGATCAGCATCACCCCGGTGAATGGCATCCCCCGCATCAGCTGGCTGGGCCTCTATCCCACAATGGAAACCCTGATAGCCCAACTGCTGTTACTCGCGCCCCTGCCTTTTGCCTTGTGGTGGTGGATGAAACAGCGCAAACCCCAGCCGGAAGTGATCCGATGAGTGCCCTGGCGGAAAGACTGTCTCCCATGGACGCTGCCAAGGCCTCCCTGGAGCAGATTCCGGTGGTGGTAAAAGGCCGTCAGCGGCCGGGACTCTGGCCGGGCGCGGCGGCGCGTATCGAAGCGTTCTTCGTGCGGCATCGGGACAAGCTGGTATGGCTGCACGCGGTAATGTTCCTGCTCTTTCTTGCACTCATCTTTCTGCCCCTGTTTTTGCCCGAACCGGCGGAAAACAGCACGTCCTGGAACAACTTCACCCGCTTTGCCAACTTCGCCCTGTGGGGCCTATGGTTTCCCCTGGTGTTCCTGTCGGTGATCTTCAGCGGACGCAGCTGGTGCGGCCTGCTCTGTCCCATGGGCGCCGCCTCGGAATGGGCTAACAGAAAAGGCCTGCGACGCGCCATTCCCGCCTGGGCGCGCTGGGAAGGCACACCCATCATCAGTTTCCTCATAATCACTATTCTGGGTCAAACCGTAGGTGTGCGCGATCACCCCGAAGCCATGGCCGAAGTGTTTGGCGGCACCCTGCTGGCGGCGGTGCTGCTGGGCTTTGTCTATGGCCGCAACAAGCGGGGCTGGTGCCGCCACATGTGTCCCATTGGGCTGCTACTGGGCGTCTTCTCACGCATCGGCATGGTGCAGTTCGCCCCCAAGCGGCCACGCCCCGGTGGCGACCGCTTCACGGAAAAAACCGTCTGCCCCACCATGATCGACATTCCCCGCAAAGAGGAATCCCGCCACTGCATCGAGTGCTTCCGCTGCGTACAGCCCCAAGCCCGGGGAGGGCTGTTTCTGCGCCTGCGCAAACCGGGGGAGGAAATCGAGAACATCCACCGGCATCATGCCAACCCCTGGGAAGTCGGGTTCCTGTTCATGGGTACCGGCATCGCCCTGGGCGGTTTCCTGTGGCTGGTGCTGCCCCAGTACCAATGGCTGCGTCAGAAAGCAGGTGAATGGTTCATCGATCACAATCAATTCTGGATCGGTGACGCCGGGCCCTGGTGGCTGATGAGCGTGCATCCCGAGCGCCGTGAGGTATTCAACTGGCTGGATTTCCTCACCATCGTCGGCTTCATGCTGGCCTGCATGCTGGCCATCACCCTGGTCCTGAGTCTGACCACGGCGGCCGCGGGCTGGTTGTCCACCCGCCTGGGCGCTCAGCGCGGCTTTCGACAGGCGTTTACCGAGCTGGGTTATCAGTATGCGCCAGTGGCCATGATCTCCCTGGTCATCGGTCTGGGCGCCGCCCTGTTCGAACCTTTGGGCCTGCTGCACGAGGCGGCGCCGCGCCTGGTCAAGCTGACGCTGTTCCTGCTCAGTATCGCCTGGAGCCTGTGGCTCTCCTGGCACATTCTGGCCAATCAGCAAATTGAACCCCGCAAGCGTTGGCTGCCCCTGCTCCCTGGTCTGCTCGGCAGCCTCATGGTGGGTGCGGCCTGGTGGCCGGGTATTTTTGGAATTTGAACCCCAACAACTGGAGGAAAGACAATGAAAGCAACATCCTTAGTTACAACAGGCATCAGCCTGCTGCTGGCAGGCAGCGCATTCGCCGGTGAACATCCCATTGGTGAGCCGGTAGAGAAAAACGGCATGGAACTGGCGGCGGTCTATTTGCAACCGGTCAAGATGGAACCCATGCTGCCGGGGATGAAGAGCCCCGCTGACATTCACCTGGAAGCCGATATTCATGCCATCAAGGGCAACAAGAACGGTTTTGGTGAAGGGGAATGGGTGCCCTACCTGAGCATCACCTATGAAATCCACAAGAAAGGATCAGACTGGAGCACTTTTGGCCACTTCATGCCCATGGTGGCTTCCGATGGGCCGCACTATGCGCGCAATATCAAGCTCAATGGCGCCGGAAAATATACACTTCGTTACCACATTGAACCACCACCCATCAACGGATTCTACCGCCATACAGACAAGGAAACAGGTGTGGGTAAATGGTGGCAGCCATTTGATCTTGCATGGGAGTTCACCTACCTGGGTGCGGGCAAGAAAGGCGGTTATTGATCCAGCGACCAAAAGTGCCGGAGTCAGCTGCCCTGTCTTTGTTTAGCCGTCAGCCAGCTATCTGCCAACACAGCAGCAGCTGGCAATTTATCCTAAAAAGATTTCAGAGACATGGTTCCGGCATCAGGCATGCCTTCCGGCGGACCCACGAGTAACAACCCTCCATGATCCAGGGGTAGCGCCACTACCTTCAACCCCTGCTCCAGGACTTCATAGCGGCCAGCATCAGCTACCGCTTTGCGCACTTTGGGGTTGTTGTAAAACACCTGTTCCCCGACCTTTACCTGTAGCAGCACCTTGTTGTCGCTACGCACTGCATAGGCCTGGGCAGGCTTACCACTGATGCGGGTTCTCCAAGATGCCAGCACCCTGGCCCTGGGCCAGGACGCCGGAGGTTGAGCTGTTGCCACTGGCTCTGCATTGGGCAAAGGGGAAACGGCGATGTGCTGGTACTCGGCCACCACATCCTCGACCATGGGGATGCCGCCATCCGGATGCCTCCAGGAAGCATTGAACACCATGATTACCGCCAGAAAAACAGCAAGGCTCCAGCCTCCTGCCGCCATCCACCGGTCCTCAACAAATCTGAACCAGTGCCCGGCTCTCCTGCGCAATGCCGCCAGAGCAGCATGGCGCGCCCCGTTCTTTTGCAGCGCATTTTCCAGAACATTGTCCAACCGGCTTTTCTGGGCAGGAGCCATCTGTTCATGGGGAATGGCACCCAGCTTTTCATGCAGCATCTGCTGGCGCACCACATCCCTGGCGCAGGCCTCACACCCGGCCAGATGAGCCTCCACCAAACAGGCTTCCCGCTCATCCAGTTCATCATCCACGTAGCCGGCTAACATATCCTGTATTTGCAGATGAAGAGCTTCGAGTTTCTGCTTGGATTCCATTGTCGATATTCTCATGTCAATGCACCATTCTCACAATCCGGCATCTGATTTGGCTCTGCCTGCTTCAACAGCAATCTGGCCAACAGGCGCCGTCCCCGGGACAAGCGACTCATTACCGTTCCCTTCGGTATCTCCAGAACCTGGGCAATGTCCCGGTAGCTAAGGCCTTCGATATCCCGCAGCATGACTACCATTGCAAAGTCATCTGGCAGGGACTCTACCGCTGCCAGCAATTGCTCATGCTGCTGTCCCTGTAAAGTTTGCTCAAAAGGCCCAGGTGCCGCACAAGGGTGTTTCTGCAACAGTGGCTCACCGGTGGAAATCACTGGTGCCAGCTGCTGTCGCCGTTGATCACGACGGTGCTCATCCGCTGAAACGTGATCCAGAATCTTCAGCAGCCAGGCATAGACGGATATTTCGTCCGCAAGCGCATCGAAGTCCCGCCAAGCCCGCAGCAAGGCATCCTGAACCCGGTCCTCAGCAACCGCGGAGTTACCCGAGCGACGTAAGGCAACAGCATACAGACGATCCTGCCAGGGGCGGACGAGTCGCTGGAATTTCTCTTGTCTTTTCATTTTCCAAATACGCAAGTGAGCAGGGCTTATCTTTCAGGGCGTATTCGGTCAGATTTTTATTCCCTGACTGGTGGGAATATTTCCCCGTCTCGCGACGCCCTGCATGATACCAGCCCGGAAAAAATTATAGATGACACCGGGCAACCAACACCCCAACTGACAACGAGGAGTTCTATGAACAACAGAGTCATCGGCCATACCCTGGCTATGCTGATCACCAGTCTGAATGCATCTGCACAGGCTACAGAGATGCCACAGGAAAAAATCACTGCAGCAACCTGCGCCGGTTGCCACGGCGCCAATGGCATTGGAATCAGCGGGGAATTCCCCAATCTGGCCGGCCAGAAGCAAGCTTATCTTCTCAAGCAGCTCAAGGCGTTCAAGTCAGGCGCACGCAAAGATCCCACCATGTCCACCATGGCCGCCACGCTCAGCGAAAAAGACATGCAGGACCTGGCTGCCCATTTCTCCAATCTGCCGCCGACTCCTGCCACCATCCACAACAATACTGCCACAGGTAAAGCCCTGAAAGCCCAGTTTCCGGCGCCCACTTATATCAGCATGAAAAAGAGCGGTACGCTCATGCTGTTTCCTGATACGGCCACCTGGCCGGGCGGGCCGAACATGTTATACGATGCGGTCACCCCCGATGGCAGGATGGTAATGGCCACCAGCCCGTCAACCGGGACCCTGTATATTTTTGACGCACGTAATGGCAAACAACTTGCCATCATCAAAGTCGGCAAAGCTCCCAAGGGCGTTAAAGTCAGTCCCGATGGAAAAACTGCCTATGTGAGCAACCAGGGCTCATCGGATATCAGCATCATCGATCTGCAGAAACTGACAGTCACAGGTTCCATCACCTCCAAAGAAGGACCGCACAATGTGCGTTTCACCCGGGATGGGAAACGGGCTTACGTCACCTTGCAAGGGGGCGCCGGAATCGGTGTCATCGACACCCGCCGGACTGAAATGGTACGGGTGATCCCTGTACCTGGCATTACCGGCCCTCATAACCTGGACCTGTCTGCTGACGAGAAAACCGCATACGTGCGGGACTTTGTACACAACGTGGCCGTATTGGATCTCGAATCCGGTAAGGTATCCAAAGTCATCCCTGTGGGCAATGGCCATGGCGGCATAGACGTTACCCCCGACGGACGATTCGCCGCCACGGCTGCCATCGGAGATAAAATTGTTTCCCTCATCGACACTAAAACTCTCTCTGTCACCAATGTGGAAGTGGGGAAAGGGCCTCATGGCATTCGAGCCAGTAAGGACAGTCGCTGGCTCTATGTCACTCTCACCGGGGAAAACGCCATTGCCATTGTCGATCTAAAAACAATGAAACTGGTCAACAAAATTCCAAGCGGCAAGTTTCCCTTCTGGGTAGCCGTCCCTGGAAATCCTTGACAGACGTCTCATCCCGGATTTGCCGGGGCTTGGATAACGGATAACCGCCAAGGAAGGCTTCCAGTACTCTCTGATTGACGGTGGATGCTTGATGAAAAGGCCAGGAGGGCTGACACCAATCAACCCATGTCATATTGACCCGTCCCCTCACGATGCACTTCTTCATGACGATAAGGAAGATCAGAACAACAGCATCAGAACACCAACAATCAGGAACAATCCACCACTTATCCGGTGCAGCAGGAGTATGGGCACTTTTTGCAGCAGGGCGCGTCCTGCCCAGACGCCCAACGCCGAAGTGGTTGCCAGTGCCAGGGTGGCTCCCAGCCACACGGCCAGAGGCGGGTTCGCACTGGCCAGGCCTGCCACAGCAAGCTGAGTCTTGTCCCCAAACTCTGCCAAAGCAATGAGCAGCAGTGTGCTCAGCAGCAGGCTGCGGTCGCTCCTGACATCCTCTTCGGGCAGGACTTGTTCTTCTTCTTTCTGCCGCAAGGCATGCCATCCAAACCCCAGGAACAGCAGGCCCACCACCACAACCACCAGTCTTTGGGGAAGCCAGCTGGCCAGGGTGGCGCCAAACACCACCGCCAGCAGGTTCAGCAGGGCAAACGCGAGTACCGCACCAAGCAACACGGGCCTGGCCCGGTAACGTGCTGCCAGCACCAAGCACACCAGCTGACTCTTGTCACCAAACTCCGCCAGTCCAATGAGGGAATAGCTGGTCAACAGCGCCAGCACTGAGCTCTCTGTGCCAGCCATGCTCAAGCCATCCCAAAGGACACTATTCGACTAGACTGGGAAGAGAACCGAGGCTCTGAATACGGCATATCAGGTCAACAAGAATAAACTCAGCTGCGTAGGGTCTTGATATAATTCACCCGATCCCAGGCCTCAGGATCGATGGCATGATCCTGGCAGACACTGCCAATAAGCTGACGCACGGAATCATATTCTTTCTCTTCCATCCAGCGCTGCATGCCAGCGAGAGTCTCTTCCAGGGCTTCAGGTCCTCGTTGTAAAAGCACGGAGGCCTGATGCACGACGGCAGCCCCGGCCAAAAGCAGCTTCAGGGCCTGGTCTGCACCATGAATGCCCCCAGTGGCAGCCAGAGACAGATCCACCTTCTCATACAGACGCCCTATCCAGTGCATGCGCAACAGGGACTCATAGGGATGGGAGAGATGCAGGTCGGGCTGCACATCCAGGGTTTCCAGGTTCATATCCGGCTGGTAGAAACGGTTGAACAACACGACCCCATCCGCGCCTGCGGTTTCCAGCTGGCGCACGAAATGCCCCAGGGAAGTGAAATAGGGTGACAGCTTCACGGTCACGGGAATCCGCACCTGGCCCTTGAGCTGGCGCAGGATATTCACATACCGCGCTTCCACCACCTCAGCGGAGTCTTCTGCCATGGGCAGGAAGTAGATATTCAGCTCCAGGGCATCGGCGCCCGCCTGCTCCAGCTCACGGCCATGCTCCACCCAGCCGCTGTCGGTAGCACCATTGAGACTGGCAATCACCGGAATGTCCAGGGTTTCCTTGAGGAACTGCAACTGCTCCAGGTATTCATCCAGGCGGGTCTTGTATTCCGGGTGCAGGGGCAGATAGGTATCCGCCTCGCCGTGACCCAAGTCCTGAAAGTCCATGAGGCCAGTGAGCTGTTCTTCCTCGGCGATGACTTCCTCCTCGAACAGGGAATACATCACCAGGGCCGCGGCCCCGGCGTCCTCCAGGCGTTTGGCCGTATCCAGATCCCGGCTCAGGGGCGATGCCGATGGCACCAGGGGATTCTTCAGCTTCAGGCCCAGGTAAGTGGTTTCCAGGTTCATGATGCACTCTCCTCCGTTTCTTCAACGGGCAGGGACGCCAGCTGTTCCAGGTGGTGGTATCGCTCCTGTACCGCTTCTTGCTGTAAGGACAGAAACGCCTCGGCTTCCTGAGGATGGCTGCGCCAGAGCATGGCAAAGCGGGTTTCTGTCTGGTAGTACTCCTTGAGGGGCACGCTGGGTTTCTTGTAGTCCAGCTGCAGGGGATTGAGCCCCTTCTCCCGGCGGCGCGGGTCGTAGCGATACAGGGGCCAGTGGCCGCTGTTAATGGCCAGCTTCTGCTGACGCAGGTTGAAGCTCATGTCCACGCCATGGGCAATACAGGGCGAATAGGCCAGAATGATGGACGGGCCGGAATAAGACTCGGCTTCCATGAGGGCCTTGAGGGTTTGCACGTCTTTGGCGCCGGAAGACACAGAAGCCACATAGACATTCTCGTAAGCCATGGCGATCATGCCCAGATCCTTTTTGGGCGCGGCCTTGCCTGCGGCGGAGAATTTGGCCACGGCGCCCCTGGGGGTGGCTTTCGAAGTCTGCCCGCCGGTGTTGGAATAGACCTCGGTGTCCAGTACCAGCAGATTGATGTCCTTGCCCGAGGCCAGGGCGTGATCCAGGCCGCCGAAGCCGATGTCGTAGGCCCAGCCGTCGCCGCCGATGATCCACACGCTTTTTTTCACCAGGTAATCAGCAATGGACAGCAGGCGCCGGGCCTTGTCCCGGTCCAGTTTGCGCAGCTGTTCCTTGAGGCGCTCCACCCGCTCGCGTTGCTGGTGAATGCCAGGTTCGTCCGACTGGTCGGCGGAAAGGATCTCCCGTACCAGTTCCTGATCCAGGACACCGCCCAGTTGCGCCAGCAGCACTTCCGCCTGATGGCGGTGCTGGTCCACGGCCAGACGGAAGCCCAGGCCGAACTCGGCATTGTCCTCGAACAGGGAGTTGGACCAGGCCGGCCCCCTGCCCTCGGGATTGGTGGTGTAAGGCGTGGTGGGCAGATTGCCACCGTAGATGGACGAACAGCCCGTGGCATTGGCAATGAGCATGCGGTCGCCGAACATCTGGGTGGCCAGGCGGATATAGGGGGTCTCGCCGCAACCCAGGCAGGCGCCGGAGAACTCGAACAAGGGCTGGGCCAGCATGGCGGATTTCATCTTGGGCCAGGCGATCTTCTCCCGGTCGTATTCCGGCAGCTTCTCGAAGAAGGCCCAGTTGATTCGATCCTGCTCGATGATCTCTTCCTTGGGCACCATGTCCAGGGACTTGTGGCTGGCATTGCTCTTGTCCCGGGCCGGGCATACGTCAGCGCAGAGGCTGCAGCCCGTGCAGTCATCCGGTGCCACCTGATACGCTACATAGAGGCCGGCCACGTCCTTGCCCTTCATAGGCCGGTAGAGAAAACCTTCCGGCGCATCCTTCAAAGCATCCTCGGTAAACACTTTGGAACGAATGGCTGAATGAGGACAGACGAAGGGGCACTTGCCACACTCGATACACAGATCTGGGTCCCACTTAGGCAGTTCCAGGGCGATGCTGCGCTTCTCCCAGGCCGCCGTGCCCAAGGGCCAGGAGCCATCTGCGGGAATGGCACTCACGGGTAAGGTATCACCCTTGCCGGCGATAAGGGTGGCGGTGACCTGCTGCACAAAGTCTGGCGCCTCCGCGGGCACCGGCGGCAGGAAGTCCAGGTCGCCCTGTGCCGAATCCGGCAGGGCCACTTCGTGCAGGGCGGCCAGGGAGGCATCGATGGCGTCAAAGTTGCGCTGCACGATCTTGCGTCCTTTGCGGCCATAGGTCTTTTCCACGGCATGCTTGATTTTTCCAATGGCCTCGTCCCGGGGCAACACCCCGGAGATGGCGAAGAAACAGGTCTGCATGATGGTGTTTATCCGCCGTCCCATGCCGGTCTGTTTCGCCACCTTGTAGGCATCGATGACCCAAAGCTTGATGTCCTTGGCCAGTATCTCCTCCTGTATGGGCCGGGGCAGGCTGCTCCATACCTGATCCGCCGGAGTAGCCGTATTGAGTAGCAACACGGCCCCGGGAGCCGCTTTCTCCAGCAGATTGAAATGTTCCACGAACTGCGGCTGGTGACAGCCAATGAAGCTGGCCTGTCCATCCTCTATGAGATAACTGGCGCGGATGGGCCGGGGGCTGAAACGCAGATGGGAAACCGTGACCGCTCCGGCTTTCTTGGAGTCGTACACGAAATAACCCTGTACGAACTGATCCGTCTCTTCGCCGATGATTTTCAGGGTGTTCTTGTTGGCACTCACGGTGCCGTCGGAACCCAGGCCATAGAACAGGCACTGGATGACACCATCCATGTCCCGGTTGCGGGCTGTGCTGTCCCATTCCAGGCTGGTGTGGGACACATCATCATGAATGCCGATGGTGAAATGGTTTTTAGGTTCATCAGAGCGCAGATTGTCGAACACGGCGCGGATCATGCCCGGGGTGAATTCCTTGGAGGACAGGCCATAGCGACCGCCAAGAATGCGCGGCAGGACAGAAAATTTTTCTCCCCCGGCGGCAACGTGCTCGGCAAATGCCGTGACCACATCCTTGTACAGGGGTTCGCCTCCAGCGCCCGGTTCTTTGCAACGGTCCAGTACGGCAAGGGCCTGAACGCTGGACGGTAGTGCTTCCAGCAAGTGCTCTGCAGAGAAAGGCCGATACAGGCGCACCCGCAGCAATCCCACTTTCTCACTTTCTGACAACAAGTGTTCCACGGTCTCTTCCACCGCTTCGGCGCCGGAACCCATGAGCACGATGACACGCTCCACATCACTGGCACCGAAATACTCGAACAGGCGGTACTGACGCCCGGTAAGACCCGCAAATTCGTCCATGCAGTCCTGCACCACCTGGGGCAGTTTTGCGTACCAGGGATTCACGGTTTCCCGCCCCTGGAAATAGACATCCGGGTTCTGGGAAGTGCCGCGCAATACCGGCCGATCCGGAGTCAGAGCGCGCTGGCGGTGCTCTACCAGGCAGTCATTGGAGATCATGGCGCGAATCACATCGTCTTCCACCAGGTCCACTTTCATGAGTTCGTGGGAAGTGCGGAAACCATCGAAGAAATGCACGAAAGGCAGATGCCCACGCAGGGTCGCCGCCTGGGCGATGAGCGCCATATCCATGGCTTCCTGCACCGACCCCGAGGCCAGCATGGCGAACCCCGTGGCCCGCGTGGCCATGACATCCGAATGATCACCAAAGATGGACAAAGCCTGCGCCGCCAGGGAACGGGCGGCCACATGAATGACCACAGGAGAGAGTTCCCCAGCGATCTTGTACATGTTGGGAATCATCAGCAACAGGCCCTGGGAGGCCGTAAAGGTCGTGGTCAGGGCGCCGGCCTGCACAGCGCCATGCACAGCGCCGGATGCACCACCCTCGGATTGCATCTCGATGATCTCGGGAACCCCACCCCAGATATTTTTCTTTCCCTGGGCCGACCATTCATCGGAAAACTCTCCCATGGGCGAAGCCGGGGTGATGGGGTAGATGGCAATGACTTCATTGGTCTTGTGGGCGATATGTGCGGCGGCCTGGTTGCCATCCAGTGTGATCTTCTTTGCAGTCATCCTCTTCCTTCCGGGTTGCCTGTACGGGTATCCTCATTCTGTACTACAACTTGTCAGAGACCAAGTGCTTTTCCGGTCTGTTTGTCCAGAAAGCTTCCACACCCTTGACAGGAATCAAGATGCCGACACCTACACCCCCTGCAACCACCCACTGGCTGATCACCGCGCTGGAGATCATGTCCGCGCTTTTCATCTTTGTCATTGGCCTTCTGGCCCTGTGGGCCGCCATCACCTTCATTGCGGACATCACCCAGACCCGGCAGGCCATTCGCCGGAACTACCCGGTCATTGGCAGGTTTCGCTACCTGTTCGAGAAACTGGGCACCTTTTTCCGCCAGTACTTTTTCGCCATGGACCGGGAAGAACTGCCTTTCAACCGCGCCCAACGCAGCTGGATCTACCGTGCCGCCAAGAATTTGAACAATACCGTGGCCTTCGGCTCCACCCGGGACAACCGCATTCCCGGCAGCGTACTGTTCGTCAACACGCCCTACCCCACCCTGGATGAAAACGCGGTGCCGGCTACGCCGCTCATTATTGGCAAGGATTGCCGAACCCCTTATCTGGCGCCATCTTTCTTCAATATATCCGGCATGAGCTACGGCGCCCTGTCGCGGCCTGCCGTGCAGGCCCTGTCCCGGGGAGCGAAGAAAGCCGGCATCTGGATGAACACCGGAGAAGGCGGCCTGACCCCCTGGCACCTGGAAGGCGGTTGTGACCTGGTCTTCCAGATCGGCACGGCCAAATACGGCGTGCGGGATGAGGAAGGCGCATTGCATGACGGCAAGCTGACAGCCATAGCCGCTCACAAAGAGGTGCGCATGTTCGAGATCAAGCTCAGCCAGGGGGCCAAGCCCGGTAAAGGTGGCATCCTGCCTGCAGACAAGGTGACCAGGGAGATTGCCACCATTCGCGGTATCCGTGCGGGCAGCGCTTCCATCAGCCCCAACCGCCACTCCGATATTGCCAATGATGAAGATCTGCTCAATATGATCCTGCATGTGCGCAAGGTCACGGGCAAGCCCACGGGGTTCAAGACCGTCATCGGCCACGGCCACTGGCTGGACGAACTGTTCAGCCTGATTATCCAGAAAGGAGAATCCAGCGCGCCGGATTTCATCACCCTGGACGGAGCGGAAGGCGGCACCGGAGCGGCCCCCATGCCCCTGATGGACGCCGTAGGACTGCCCCTGCGTGAGGCGCTGCCCCTGCTGGTGGACAAACTGGAGCAATATGGCCTGCGTGAACGTATCCGGGTCATTGCATCGGGCAAGCTGATCAACCCTTCCGATGTGGCCTGGGCCCTTTGCGCAGGAGCAGATTTCATTGTCACAGCGCGGGGCTTCATGTTCACCCTGGGCTGCATCCAGGCTCTGCAATGCAACAAGAACACCTGTCCCACGGGTATCACCACTCACAACCCCAAACTGCAGAAAGGCCTGGATCCGGAATTCAAATCAGAACGGGTTGCCAGCTATGTACGCAATCTGTGTTACGAAGTAGGCATGATCGCTCATGCCTGCGGACTGAAATCACCCAGGGAGTTTTCCCGCCAGCACGCCAGAATCGTCATGGACGACGGAACATCTCTGCCCATGAACGAACTGTTCTCCTCTGGTAAGACGTCATCTTGAAGGCGCAACCGGACACCATGACCGTAGGTCGGACTTCAGCCCGGCAACAGCTGCCACAACGGAGTCTTGTCGGACTGAAGTATGACCTACACCCGGATCTGTCAGCGCCGCTGCTGACGAAGATAGTTGGAACGGCTGCGGGATACGGGGCGGGCATCCGGAAAGATCAGAGGCGCCAGTTCTTCCAGGGCACGCTGATACACCCGGCGTTTGAAATAAATGACATCTTTGACCGGCTGCCAGTACTTTACCCAGCGCCAGTCGTCGAATTCAGGTTTTTCCGAACTGTCCAGGCAAAAGCCGCTCTCATCGCAGATCACCTGCAACAGAAACCAGCGTTGTTTCTGGCCTATGCACAGGGGCTGAGTATTGCGACGCAGGAATTTCTTCGGCAAACGATAACGCAGCCAGCGTTTGGTGCAGCCCAGAACCTTCACCTGGTGGGGCTTGAGGCCAACTTCTTCCTCGAGTTCACGGAACATGGCCTGCTCCGGTGACTCCCCTTCCTGGATGCCCCCCTGCGGGAACTGCCAGGCATCCTGGCCAATACGACGGCCCCAGAACAGTCTGTTCTCGTCGTTGACCAGTATGATGCCCACATTGGGTCTGAATCCATCCCTGTCTATCACGGGATTGTTCTCATTCTTTAATCTTTCAATGTCTGGCATTCTTCCACAGTCCGGCCGGAATCCGCAAGCGAATTAAAAAGTCGTTATGCTCAATCTTTCCACTACCCGCTGCACAGGCAGCAGACTGTACCTGCCATGACCAGTATGCAGCTACATCGCCAGTGTGCTATTCAGGCCCGGATTCGGGTATAGTTCCCCCAATTTATCTCTACTCCTGTACGAACATGGCCCTGGTACTCTTTGATCTGGACAACACCCTCCTTGCCGGTGACTCCGACTATCTATGGGGTCAGTTTCTCGGTGAACAGGGTCTGGTGGACAAAGACTTCTATGAAGCAGAGAACGAACGCTTCTACCGGGAGTACCGGGAAGGCAGGCTGGATATCTTTGAATTTCTCGCCTTTTCCCTGAAACCTCTGAGCCAGCGTCCCCTGCAGGAACTACAACAGCTTCACAGGCAGTTCATGGAGGACAAGATCCTGCCCATCATCACTCCGGATGCGAAAATGCTGGTGGAAATGCACCGCAAGCGTGGTGATGACCTGCTCATCATCACTGCCACCAATGCTTTCGTTACTGCCCCCATTGCCGCCACTTTTGGCATCGATCAGCTCATCGCCACAGAACCCGAGATCCGCAATGGCCGCTACACAGGACGGGTGGCGGGCACGCCCTGCTTCCGCGAAGGCAAGGTGAAACGCCTTGAAGCCTGGCTTCAGGAACACGACCAGAACCTGGGCAACGCCTGGTTCTACAGCGACTCCCACAACGATCTTCCCCTCCTGGAAAAAGTCACCCATCCCATTCCTGTAGATCCCGATGAAGCATTGTCCCGGGTGGCAAAAGACAGGGGCTGGCCAGTTCTCTACCTGCATCATGCGCCACCCGCTGAGGCGTAAGCTCCCCCTGCTGGCGCTGCTGCTGGCAGTCGCCTTCATCAGCCTGGGCATTTCCCTGATGACCGGCAGCGTGGACATCGCCCCGGGAGAACTGTGGTCCCTGCTCTGGCAGAACCATGGCAGCACCCATTACCGAATCATTCACGAACTACGCCTGCCGCGCACCCTCTCGGGTTTTGCCGTGGGCGGGGTACTGGCCCTGGCCGGGCTGTTGATGCAGGCCTTACTGCGCAACCCCCTGGCTGACCCCTATATTCTTGGTGTATCCGGCGGGGCCGCCGTCGCGGTGCTGGGAGCCATGCTCCTGGGACTGCCCTTTGCCTGGCAGGCTCCCATGGCCTTTGGCGGCGCCCTGGCCAGCATCCTGCTGTTGTTCGGTCTGGCTCATTCGGGCAACTGGGACACCAACCGGCTGCTGCTCACCGGCGTGGTTCTGGCGGCGGGCTGGTCGGCCCTGATCAGTTTCGTGCTCAGCCTCAGCCCGCCAGTGCAGCTTCCCGGCATGCTGTTTTGGCTCATGGGCGACTTAAGTGATGCCCTGAGCCCAGCCCTGCCCCTCGGCGTTCTGGCTCTTGGGCTACTGGCATCCCTGTGGCTGGCGCCAACATTGAATCTGGCCCTTCTAGGCCCGGCCCGGGCGGCCTCCCTGGGCGTGCGCATTCAGCGTCTGCATATCTTCATCTACCTGCTGGCTTCATTGCTCACCGCCGCTGCCGTGAGTATTGCCGGGGCCATCGGCTTCATCGGTCTCATCTCACCTCACATGCTACGCCTTGTGGCCGGCAACGATCACCGCATCCTGGTGCCAGGTTCCGTGCTTCTGGGCGGCTCCCTGCTGGTGCTGGCGGATACCGCGGCCCGTACCCTCATTGCACCCATGCAACTGCCCGTGGGCGTACTCACTGCTTTGCTTGGCGTACCTCTGTTCCTGTTTCTCCTCAACCGTGGAATGCCGGGGAGAATGCCATGACGCCCTTGCTGAGCACCCAAACCCTGTCACTGCAGATAGGCGCCACCCAAGTCTGCCGTGAGCTGGACCTGGAAATCGCCCCGGGCCAGTGCTGGGGCATACTGGGGCCCAATGGGGCGGGAAAAACCACCCTGCTGCACACCCTGGCAGGATTACACCCGGGCGATGCCGGGCGCATCCTTTACGGCGACCGGCGCCTGCCGGATATCCATCCCAGAGAACTGGCGAAACTGCGGGGCGTATTGTTCCAGAATGAACCCCAGAGTCTCCCCGGAACCCTTTTCGAGTCGGTACTGGCCGGGCGCCATCCACACCTGGGACGCCTTGGCTGGGAAACCCCTCTGGATCTGAAGCTGGCCCGTCAGGCCATTCAGGCCACGGGATTGCAGGGCTTGGAAGAACGCTCAGTACATACCCTGTCAGGCGGCGAGCGACAGCGCATGGAGATCGCCATGCTGCTGGCCCAGGCTCCCGGCCTGGGCATGCTGGATGAGCCCAGCAATCATCTGGACCCGGACCAGCAGATTCTCATGCTGCGCCTGCTCAAAGACCGATTCACCCAGTACCGGCGGGCTCTGATCATGGTGCTGCATGACATCAATCTTGCCATGAGATTCTGTGATCACTTACTATTGCTAAAAGGAAACGGCCAGCAGCTTATGGGACCGGCCGGGGAAATTGCCACGGAAGAGAATATCCAATGGCTCTATCAGCACCCTGTTTCGCTCCTGAAAACTGAAGGCACGGCCTGCTTTTATTTTCTGTAGAGTGTCTGAAACCAATCAGCCGCCCTGTAACCTTATCTTTGAGGAAAGCCCATGCTGCAACGCCTGACGCTGATTACCGCTGCATCCCTTGCCACCCTGATCCTGTCCGGATGCAATGACGAATACTACAACGAAGGTGGCGGCAGCTATTCCGGGGGAAGCGGTTACTATCCACCCGCTTATGATTACGATGCTCCCAAAAAAGACCTGATCGACAACTGCAAGGGCAAGATCCGGGAAAAAGTCAGACAGCGCATTGGCTATGGCGCCAAGATCGAGTGGGGAAAGTACGACATGTACAACAGCGGTCGCCGCGAAACCACCATCAACGGCAAGGGCAAGGCGCGCAACAACGGACGCAAACACAAGCTCATCTATACCTGCAAAATGAATCGCAGGGATGCCTGGGTGCGCAGCGCCCATATCGAATTGGACAACGACAGCGGCAACTACGGTGGTGGCAACTGGGATCAGAAAGCCATCCGCGCCTGCAAGGATCGCATCCGCTACCAGACCGGACGCAACATTCATCAGCAACACAGCCTGGAATTCACCCGTCAGCATATCAGTACGCCTGCAGAACGCCGCCGCCATGTGACAGGTGAAGCCATTCTTCATGGCAAAAACGGCAATGGCCGGATAGCCTATGACTGCAAGCTGCATGTGAACCCGCTACGGCTGGACAATGCCGGTTACCGCTGGCTCAAGCCCCTGCCTGGATATGGTAATGGCGGAAGCGGCTCGTACCAGCCGGGCATCACCAACAAGGACGCCAAGCATCGTTGCCAAAAGAACCTGAAAAACAGGCTGAAGCTTTTTGGCTATCACAAGATCAAGTTCCCCGGCTCCAGCGTACGGAACATTGGCAACAACAGGAAGCAGGTGGATATCAATATCCGCGCCATCAATGCCAATGGAAACTCCGTACAGGAAAGCTGGCGCTGCCGCATCAACAGCCGCAATGGCAAGGTGCTGGATATGAGCAAGAGATACTGAGAATCACGGGCCGGGGCTTCTCCGGCCCGTCATGACTCCTTGTCGCGCATGCGTTGGCACAGGCTTCGCTCGTCGGGTTTCTCTACGGCATCCACAATAGCATTCACCACGTCACCGAATTCCTCCGGCGTGAGCACTCCCATGATCTTCCCCAGTAACAGGGGGTTCACCTGGGCATAGACGGTTTCGCCACCCGCCAGATTCACTACCACCCCGGCGGTGTGGTAGCCCTCTGGCTGTTCCGCGTCGAACAGTTGCTGGTTCATTTCCATGAGCTGGTCATAACGTTCCTCGATCTTTTCAGACAGTTCATCGTCGAGATCCTCCGGCAGAGAAGCTTCCCAGCAATCCTCATCGGTCTGGATGTCGGGTTGCAGGCCCAATTCGTTGAGGTATGCCACAAACTCATCAAAGGGCTGGGCATGGAAAAAGACATACTCAAGCATTGTGTTCTCTCATATTCTATGAATCCAACGAACAACGGCCATTGTTGGCCAACTGTTTGCGCACATGTTCGGCAAAACCGGCACCTGCTTCCTGGTAAAAACTGAAAGTGGCATCCACTCCGGCTCTCTCCAGGGCCAACCTGTCGTCCTCATAACGGGTGACTGCTGCGGTCTCTCCCCGATAGCCTGTGTACTCCAGCAATTTCACAGTCTGCATCATATCTTTAAGGGTCGGCATGGCCAACATGACCAGGCGCAGTTTCGTGACGTCGATACCCTGCCAGAAATCCAGGTCCTCCGCATCCCCAAGAACGACATTGTGTCCCTTTTCCTGATGCCAACGAACAGCATTGGCATTGGCATCGATTCCGATAACGCCGTCACCATACACCTCTCGCATGGTTTCATAAGCGCCACCTCCCACTCGCCCCATGCCGGCAATCAATATTTCAGCTTCTCCGATATCCGGCGGGATATCCAGGGGCAACCGTTCCCTGGACTGGAAACGGCTGAGCAACGCATCCCAGCGAAAATACAGATCATGCGCTTGGGCGTTGATAATGGCGGCCAGAATGAAACTGAAAGAAAGTGCCAGGGCCAGGATGATCACCCATTGCTGGTTCAGCCAGCCAGCGGTCACACCCGTCACAGCGACAATCAAGCCAAATTCACTGTAGCTGGACAGCTCCATGGTGCACATAAAGGAGGTCCGCGCACGCAGACGAAAACGCGTCAGCACCATGAACCAGAGCACGGATTTAAGGGGCATCAGCAGAACCACCAAAACCATGGCGGCCAACAGGTCAGCCGCCGCAGGCAGGGCTTCAATGCCGATCTGCAGAAAAAACCCCAGTAGAAAGAGATCCTTGAAACGCAACAAAGAACGGGAAAGTTCGTTGGTTTTGGCCTGTCCTCCTAAGAGCACTCCGAACAGCAGGGCGCCCAAGCCATCTTTCATGCCCACCAGCTTGAACAGCTCTCCTCCTCCCAGAGCCATGACCAAACCAAACAGCACCAGCAGCTCACCATGGCCGGCATGTTTCATGATCAGGTTGAACAACGGTCTGGCCAGGGGCAACAGCAACAGCGCAAAAGCCCAGACACTGGGCAAATGCCCCGATTCCACCGCCAGGAACATTACCGCGACAAGGTCCTGGATCACCAGAATTCCGATACTGATCTGCCCATGGCGGGTTTTCATTTCGCCCCGATCTTCCAGGATCTTGACGGCAAAAATGGTGCTGCTGAAACTCAGGGCAAAGGCCACCAGTCCAGCTGACCACCCATCCAACTTAGCCATCAGAGACAGCCCCGCCCATCCCGGCAACAGAAGCAGGCCACTGACTACCAGGGTGACAAGAATCATATGTACACTGGCCGCCCCCCAAATTTCCGGCGCCAGCAAATTGCGTAGCCGCAGTTTCAATCCGATGCTGAACAGCAACAGCAGTACACCCAGGTTGGCTATTTCCCGCAGAACCGCCCCACCCTGCACGCCAAGCACATGCAAGGCAAACCCCGCCAGCAGAAAACCAACCATGGGTGGCAGATACAGTTGACGGGCCAGCAACCCGAATATCAGAGCAATCAATAACCAGACAGGATCCAAGCTGGCAGTCCTCCTTGTCAGACAGGCGTCACACTGCAACCAGTGCGCCATGAATTGTTCATATTATGCGATGCAAGCAGTCCTGTACCGGAAAATTGGCAACCTTCGATACCCCATAAAAACAAAGTGATATATTTACTGAATTTTGATGCTCATCAATAAGCCCTGCTGTCAGCAGGGGCATACTATAGTTGTAGTAGATACGGTAAAAATGATCTGAATATGGAGGAAAGCAAGATGAAATCCATGAAAAGCATTTTACTTGCCGTTGTTGTAGGTGGCGGCATGCTCATGGCAAGTTCCGCCAACGCTTGGTTTGGCGGTTGGGCTCCGTGGAACTGGTTTGATGACGATGACTGGTACGACTATCCGCCCCCATGGTACTACGGCGGATATCCATACGGATACGGCGTTCCCTATGGCTATGGATATGCACCTTACGGATACGGATATGCGCCTTACGGTTATCCTTACGGCGGTTATCCCTATGCCACCCAACCCACGTATCCACAGGCCCAGCAACCCGCGCAATCCACGCCACCCGCCAACAAGCAATCTGGCCGCTGATTGAAAAGCTTTGAGACAGGCCCGGTGCATTGCCGGGCCTGTTCTCGACAGAACAAGTTCCTTCAGGTAATAATCCTTCACATAAGGAGGATTTACCATGACGATAAAAAAATTGGGCCGGCGGCGCTTTCTTCAGTACCTGGCGGTATCCACAGGGACAGCCGTTTTTGGTTCAGCAGATGCCCATCATACTGACACGCATTTCGAAGACGATTCAAAACACCATATCGTCTATCAGCTCAATAAGGCGGACCCCACCTATATTTCCCACATTCTGTTTTCCGCAGGTGAGATACTGCGCAAGTATGGCGACGATGTGGAAATCGTCATTGCAGTTTTCGCCGAGGGCATACATCTTCTGGGCAAACATCCCCTGCGCCCCATTCCTCCAGAGTTACAGCAAAGAGCCTCTTCCCTGGCAGCCTATGGTATAGCCTTTCATGCCTGCAACAACACCATGCAGGCCATTCACTGGACGAAGAAAGACATTGTGGACTACGCGAAAATCGTACCCATTGGTGTGGATGACATCATGTTGCTGCAGGAAAAGGGATTTTCCTATATTTCCTGGTAAAAACCAGTCAATGAAAATCCCGTGAATCCAGGCGTAAGTCCCCCAGCAAGTAGCTGTAATCGTACAAGCGCCGCACGATGAGATGCTGCACACCCTCAGCACGCTGGATCTCCGCCCAGACGCCCAACAGCTTTGCGCCCAAAAGCACTTGGCGCTGACGCTCGGCCAGATGCCGCCAGACGATGAGATTCAAAATGCCAGTCTCATCCTCCAGAGTGATAAACACGGCATTGCCCTTCCCTGGCCGCTGACGGGTGAGCACCAAACCCGCGGTACGCACCATCAGTCCCGGCTTGCGGCGCCCAACCTCTCCGGCGGGAAGAAAACGCAGCCGGCCCAGCTCCGGGCGCAGCAAGGCCAGGGGATGGCGGCGCAGGCTCAGGCCCAGGTGGGCATAGTCCGCCAGCACCTGGGAAGCTTCATCCGGCACAGGCAGATCCGGCCTCTCCTCGGCAAAGGCCGCAGCCTGCAGCAGGGGCGGGCCGGTTTCCACGCCCGCTACCGCCCAGCCGGCCCGGTGCCGGTCGGCCTCCAGAGAAGCCAGAGCATCCGCCGCCGCCAGCGCCTTGAGATCCGGTGACTTGATACCGGTTCGGGCGGCAAGTTGCTGGACAGTGGAAAAAAGCCCCTGACCACGCCCGGCCAGCAAGCGCTCCGCCCCGGCCCGGGACAAGCCCTTCACCAGGCGCAGGCCCAGGCGCAGGGCACCGTCTTCCAGGTGGCAGTCCCAGCGGCTGTACTGCACATCCACAGGCCGCACTTCCACCCCATGTTCACGGGCGTCACGCACCAGCTGCGCCGGGGCGTAGAACCCCATGGGCTGGCTGTTGAGCAGGGCGCAGGCGAATACCGCCGGGTGATGGCACTTGATCCAGGCAGACACATACACCAGCAGGGCAAAGCTGGCGGCGTGGGATTCGGGAAAACCGTAATCCCCAAAACCCTGGATCTGGCGGAAAATACGCTCGGCGAATTCATCGCTGTAACCCCGGGCCTTCATACCTGCCTTGAGTTTGCGCTCCCAGACTTCCATACCTCCCCGGCGCCGCCAGGCCGCCATGGAGCGGCGGATCTGATCCGCCTCCCCCGGGGTGAAACCCGCCGCCACCTGGGTGAGCTTGATGACCTGCTCCTGGAAAATGGGCACTCCCAGGGTGCGCGCCAGCACATCCCGCACCTCTTCCGAAGGATAATCGACCGGCTCCAGGCCCTGGCGGCGGCGCAGGTAGGGATGCACCATGTCTCCCTGGATGGGGCCGGGGCGCACGATGGCCACTTCCACCACCAGGTCGTAGAAACAGCGGGGCCGCAGGCGCGGCAGCATGGACATCTGCGCCCGTGACTCGATCTGAAACACGCCGACGGTATCCGCCCGGCAGATCATCTCATAAACCCGCGCATCCTCCGCTGGAATGTCCTGCAAGTCCATGTCCAGCAGGTCCAGGGCGCGGCGAATGGCACTGAGCATGCCCAGAGCCAGCACATCCACCTTGAGCAGCCCCAGGGCTTCCAGGTCATCCTTGTCCCACTGGATGATGCTGCGCTCCGGCATGGCGGCGTTCTCCACGGGTACCAGTTCCTCCAGCCCACCCCGGCTGATGACGAAGCCCCCCACGTGCTGGGACAAATGCCGGGGAAAACCCTGGATCTCGTTCACCAGATAAAGCAGACGGCGGATGAGGGCGCTGTCCGGATCGAAGCCCTGCTCCCGCAGCCATTCCCCCTGCACTTCCCGGCGGCTGCGCCAGCCCGAGGCCGCCCGGGCCAGCTGCTCCAACTGCCCCGCGGACAGCCCCAGAGCCTTACCCACGTCCCGCAGGGCGCTGCGCGGCCGATAACAGATGACCGTGGCCGCCAGCGCCGCCCGTTCCCGGCCATATTTCCCGTAGATGTATTGAATGACCTCCTCGCGGCGCTCATGCTCGAAATCCACGTCGATGTCCGGCGGCTCGCCCCGTTCCCGGGAGATGAAACGTTCGAACAGCAGATTCATGCGCGCCGGATCCACCTCGGTGATACCCAGGCAGTAGCACACGGCGGAATTGGCGGCGGAACCCCGCCCCTGGCAGAGAATGCCGCGCCGGCGGGCAAAAGCCACCAAATCCCAGACAGTGAGGAAATAGGCGGCATAGTTCAGCTCGGCGATAAGGGACAATTCATGCCCGATCTGTTCCCGGACTTTTTCCGGGCAACCTTCCGGCCAGCGGCGCTGCATGCCCTCCTCCACCAGGCAGCGCAGGTAATCCTGGGCGCTCATGTCCGGGGGAGTCACATCGTCAGGATACTCGTAGGCCAGCTCATCCAGGGAAAAATCACACTGCCCGGCGATGGCCTGGGTCTGCTCCAAAAGCGCTGGCGGATACAAGGCCGCCAGGTCATTCAGAGCACGCAAATGGCGCTCGCCATTGGCCAGGGCGCGCCAGCCCAGTTCCTCTACCGTGCAGCCATGGCGAATGGCCGTGAGCAGGTCCCTCAATACC
>JALWRH010000017.1:0-10554 GCA_026994195.1 Sedimenticola sp.
GCTGATGCTCTTCCAGCCAGCGGTAGAAATCCATTTCCTGAACCAGATCCAGATCCGTATCCAGACTGATGATTTCCAGCAGTTCCAGGGTATCCGGGGTTGTGCTTCCGGAACTGCCGGTGAACATGGGGAAGAGCATCAGCAGGGTGACCAGGACCAGAACCCCCAGGGCAAGCGCTGCTGGGGCCGGGTGATGGGAGAGCACGCCGCCCAGGTCGATGCTGACGCCGGCGTGCGCCTGAATACTGCGCCACCAGGGCAATGGTGTATCCAGGGCGGTTTCCCGGGCGCGGCGCAGACGGGAAAGCGTTGCCGCATCCATTCCTCTGGCCTTGTTATCCAATGCCTGTTTCAGTTTCTTTTCAAACTCGTCCATTATCGGTACTCCTGCAACTGTCCGCGCAGGGATTGCATGGCGCGAAACAAATGCGTCTTGACGCTGCCCTGACTGCAGCCCATGGCCTTTGCCGTGTCTTTTACGTCCAGGCCTTCCCAAACGCGCAACATGAAAGCCTGTTGCTGGCGCAGGGGCAGCTGGCCAAGGGCCGCGCCTATGGCATCCCGGGATTCATCCCGCCGCAATTCCGTTTCGGGGGTGATCCGGCGGGGATCCGGGGCAGTCTGGATCGGATCGACCTGATCATCGTCGAATCCAAACCAGCCCTTCCAGCGGTTGCGTACGGCTGAGCGCCGGTACCAGTCGCGAATGCGGTTCTGCAGGATCCGATGAAACAGGGGGGGCCAGTCCGCTTCTGACTTATGTGCATATTTCGTGACAAAAGCTATCATGCTGTCCTGTACCAGATCCAGAGCCTCTTCCCGGTTGCGAGTGGCGATTTCCGCCATAATCAGGGCACGGCGCTCCACATCGGCGAGAAACTTCTCCAGGCCGGGTGACTGGGTTCGTGCCTGCGGATTGTGGTCTGTTTCCATGAATGCTGTGCTGAGGGCTTGCGACATGATCCTTCCTGCCAGTTTTTCTGTCAATTGAGGCTGCTGTAAAAAAACAACGCACACCTGGCAGAAGGGTTGACAACTGTTAGAAGGCTGTCGGGTTATGGGGGATCGTAGCGAGAAGGTGGGATAGAGAGGTCAAATGTTCCCGGTTTTAAGGCGCATAGTGGGCTTATGTAACGAAAAAACGGGGATATTTGGGGGGCTCTCCCATTTTCTCAGTAGATTTGTCCATAATCCGACAGCCTCCTAGGTGGGGCGGATCATTTTCAAATGGGAGCCGCAGTGGCTGCGGCAGTCACTTGCGCCAAAGCCGGGGACGGGAATGGAGCCCTGGAGTGCCTGATTCCAGCGGCATTCGGGAATGGCCGAGGTCTCAACGCCGGTCACCTCGACTTGGGGATGCGCTAACAGGTAATCGATATGCCAGCGCAGTTTTTTATCTTGGGACAGGTGCCTGGCCACCCGCGCCTGCAGATTGCGGCGGGCGCTTCCGGTGTAGGCATACTCGCCGGGTGGGAAATTGCAGCTTCCCAGCGCACCTGCCACAATCCGCACTGGCTGCTGCACGCGGATGTGCAGCCGGTAGGAAATATGATTTTCAGGAAACGATGGCGTATCCATGACTCATAAGATCGAAGAACTTTTACATATCATGGCGCGCCTGCGTGATCCGGACAAGGGTTGCCCCTGGGATCGGAAACAGAACTGGCACAGTATTGCCCCCTATACTCTGGAAGAAGCTTATGAGGTGGCAGACGCCATCGAACAGGAGGACTTTGATGAGCTCAAAGGCGAGCTGGGGGATCTGCTGTTCCAGGTGGTTTTCTACGCACGCCTGGGCGAGGAAGAAGGGCGTTTCGACTTCAATGATATTGTGGATGCTATTTGCGAGAAGATGATTCGCCGTCATCCCCATGTGTTTGGGGATGCGCAGCATGAGGACGAAGCGGAACTGAAGGCAGCCTGGGAAGCGGAAAAATCCCGGGAGCGTGAGCAAAAACATGACAGTTCCAGCGTGCTTCAGGGTGTGGCGCTGGCTCTGCCGGCCCTGGTGCGGGCGGACAAGCTGCAAAAACGGGCGGCCCGGGTGGGCTTCGACTGGCCGGATGCGGCGGGAGCCATGGACAAGTTGCTGGAAGAGCTGCAGGAAGTGCAGCAGGCTGTGGATGCGGCCGATGCCGAAGCGATCAAAGATGAACTGGGGGACCTGCTGTTTGCGGCGGTGAATATTGCGCGCCTGCTGGGAGAGGACGCGGAGCAGGCTCTGCGCCGGGGAAACCGGAAATTCGAGGCCCGTTTCCGCTATATGGAGAAGCTGTTGCAGGCCCAGGGGCAAGAAGATCTGGCTGCCCTGGATCTGGAACAGCTGGAGGAAGCCTGGGAACACGCCAAGGCCCAGGAGCGGAAGAAACAATGAGTGAAAGCGGCTATCTCCGGCATGTTCTGGCCTGTAATCCCCCTGTGGAAGAGCGGTTTGTTCCCTGGTACATCGAGGGCCAGGTGGTAGGATGGTTGCGTCCCCATCTGGTTGAAAAACTGGCTCACAGGCCCGATGTGTTCAAGGTCACCCATACAGCCCTATGTTTTCGCAGCCGGCTGGACAGTTTCCCCGCGCGCAGTGAGGCTCTGGAAGATGTGGTGAACTGGCTGGCTCAAAAGGACCTGATTACAGCGCCCATGGGCGAGCTGTATCCGGTTACCCCGTCGGGCCGGGATGCCGCGCTGTGTGTCATGGACCGCTCTGCCGCTGCCTATTTCGGCGTACGGGCTTTTGGCCAGCACCTCAATGGCTACCTGCGCCGGAAAGACGGTATTCACATGTGGCTGGGACGCCGGGCCAGGGATCGGCTGATCTTCCCCGGGGCCCTGGACAACATGGTAGCGGGAGGACTGCCCTGGGGTGTGAGCCTGGAAGAAAACCTGCTCAAAGAGTGTGCCGAAGAAGCCGGCATGAGTCCCCAACTGGCCCGACAGGCCATACCTGTGGGACTTGTGAGCTATAATCAGGTGGCGGAACGGGGTTACCGGCCGGATGTATTGTATTGTTATGATTTGGAACTTTCTGAGGACTTTGAGCCTCAAAACACCGACGGAGAAGTCGAGTCTTTCAGCCTGTTGCCTCTTGATGAGGTTGCCCGGTTGGTGAGGGATACCAACGAATTCAAATTGAACTGCAATCTGGTGATCATCGATTTCCTGTTGCGTCATGGTTACCTGGAGCCGGAACACGAAGAATATCTGGATCTGGCTACGGGACTGCAACGCCCCCTGGGTGCTGGCCTTACAGTCCGGAAACAACATACGGAAGCATAAATGAAGAAAATATTGATCCTAGGGGTGAATGCCCTGTACCTGCTGGTTTTCAGCGCAACTGCCCTGGCATTCACTAAAGAAGTGCCACCGGAATCCCTGGTTCCTGACAACACCCAGCGGCAGACGGCTCTGATACTGAATCGGGTTCTGGAGCGCTATCATTACCGCAAGGTGCATCTGGACGACAAACTGTCCGAAAAAATTCTGCAGCGCTACATAGAGTCCCTGGATCCCAACAAGAGCTTCTTTACCCAGGCAGATATCGACAGCTTTTCCCGGTATCGCCATGAGCTGGATGATGCGATTTCCTCGGGGCGCCTGGAACCTGCCTTCGATATCTATCGCAAGTTCCGTCAGCGGGTGGATCAGCGCGTGGATCTAGCACTGAAGCTGTTGAAGGAGAACAAGTTCGATTTTACCCGCAAGGAAAGCTATCGCTTCGACCGTGAGGATGCCCCCTGGGCCAAAGACGAGACCCAGATCAGCGACCAGTGGCGCAAACGGGTAAAGAACGACATCCTGGGACTGCGCCTGGCTGGCAAGGATGAGAAAAAAATCCATGAAACACTGGAAAAACGCTACAAGACCATGCGCCGGCGGGTTCATCAGCTGGATACTGACAGCGTATTCCAGACGTTCGTCAACGCCTATGCTTTGAGCATAGAACCTCATACCGGCTACATGTCGCCGGAACGCTCCGAGAATTTTGACATCGCCATGCGCCTGTCCCTCCAGGGCATAGGTGCGGTGCTGCGCAGCGATGACGAATACACAGTGATTCAGAAAGTGGTTCCCGGCGGTCCGGCGGACAAGAGCAAACAGCTGCATGCGGGAGACAAAATCGTTGGCGTGGGTCAGGGAGAGAAAGGGGAGATCGAGGACATCATCGGGTGGCCCCTGCAAGACGTGGTGGAAAAGATCCGGGGCAAGAAAGACACCCTGGTGCGGCTCAATATACTGCCCAAGGCGGCCGGCGCCAATGCGCCGGTGAAGACGGTGCTCATCCAGCGGGACAAGATCAAACTGGAAGATCAAGCTGCAAAGTCCAGTACTATCGAGGTGGATGGCATGCGCTTTGGCATTATCGACCTGCCGGCCTTTTACCGGGATTTCCGTGGCCAGGCGGCGGGGGAGAAAGATTTCCGCAGTACCACCCGGGATGTGCGCAAGCTCATAGACAAACTGTTGAAGGACAATGTGGATGGCATCATCGTGGACCTGCGCAACAATGGCGGCGGATCTCTCACTGAGGCCACCGAGCTGACCGGGCTGTTCATTCCCCACGGCCCCGTGGTGCAGGTGAAGGACAGTCAGGGGCATGTTGACGTGGAGCGTGACACGGATCCCGAGGAAGCGTATGCCGGCCCCCTGGCCGTTCTGGTAAACCGCAATAGCGCCTCTGCATCCGAAATATTTGCAGCAGCCATACAAGACTATGGCCGTGGTCTGATCATCGGTGAACCCACTTTCGGCAAAGGTACGGTGCAAAGCCTGGTGGATCTGGGACAGTTCTCCCGGCACAAGCAGGATCTGGGACGCCTGCGCCTGACCATCGCGCAGTTCTTCCGTGTGCGGGGCGGCAGCACTCAGCACAAGGGCGTGATTCCCGATATACAGTTCCCCACGGCCGAAGGTTCGGGCAAACATGGTGAAAGCTCCCTGGACAATGCCTTGCCCTGGGCGAGCATCAAACCCGCCGAGTATCATGCAGTGAGCAAGGCGCCGCAGCTGGCTATGCTGCAACGCAAGCACGAAAGGCGCATAGCCAAAGACCCCGGCTTCAGATTCCTGGTGGAACAGAACCAGGAGATCAACAAGATGGAGGCACGCAAAGAGGTGTCCCTGGTGGAAGCCGAGCGCAAGAAAGAGTGGGATGAAAGAGAACAGCGCGCTCTGGAACGGCACAACAAACTGCGCGCCCTGCGTGGCCTGCCGCCTCTGGCCAAGCTGGATGATGATGACGAGTTCGGGGACAAGGAAGAAGATCCCGAAGGCATCAACCGCATCATGCAGGAAGAAGCCGCGCATATACTGGCTGATTACATTCGCCAGCAACAACCAGTTACTGCCCAGGCGGACTAGCAGCCTCCCATGCCTACGGGATCATCCCTGGTAACCGGGGTGCTGGATCGTCTGCGCACAGAAGGCGATCCGGCCCTGCTGGTGCGAGGTCGTTTCGGCCTGGAAAAAGAAAGCCTGCGCGTTGCGGAAAGCGGTGGCATCGCTCTCACGCCCCACCCGGTGGCTCTGGGATCTGCGCTTACTCATCCGCATATCACCACGGATTACTCCGAAGCACTGCTGGAACTGGTGACGCCGCCTTTCGAGGATTTCGCCCAGGCCCTGGACTGCCTGGAAGCGCTGCATCTGTACGTGCGCAAGGGCCTGAAGAAAGAGTTTCTCTGGGCCACCAGCATGCCCTGCGTTTTGGCCGGGGAGAACAGTATTCCCATCGCCCGTTATGGCGACTCCAATCCCGGAAAGATGAAATATGTCTACCGGGTGGGTCTGGGTTACCGCTATGGGCGCACCATGCAGGTGATTGCCGGTGTACACTACAACTTTTCCCTGGATGATGCTTTCTGGCCCATGTACCAGGCCTTGCTCGGGGAAGCGGGCAGTCTGCGCGAGTTCCGGGATCGCCACTACATGGGTATGGTGCGCAATCTGCAGCGCTATGGCTGGCTGATTCCGTATCTCTTCGGCGCATCGCCAGCGGTCTGCAAATCCTTCTTTACCGACAAAGAACCGGATCTGCTGGTATTCGATGACACCACTTATTATGAACCTTATGCGACTTCCCTGCGCATGGGCGATATCGGGTATCAGAACCGTAAGGAAGAGGGCATGGGCGTCAAAGCCAGTTACGATGACCTGTCCAGCTATGTTTCCAGCCTGGCCCGGGCCACACGCACGCCTTGCCCTGTGTGGGAGTCCATTGGCGTGAAAGTCGATGGCGCATATCGCCAGCTCAACGCCAATCAGTTGCAAATCGAGAACGAGTATTACAGCTCGGTGCGCCCCAAGCAGATCTGCGCGGATATGGAGACGCCTGCCCGTGCGCTCCAGGAACGGGGTATTGAATACGTGGAGCTGCGTTCCCTGGACGTGAATGCCTATCATCCCCTGGGTGTGGATGAAACCCAGTTGCGTTTTCTGCACATATTCATGTTGTATTGCCTGTTGCGCGAAAGCCCGGCCATCAGCTGTACTGAACGCAAGGAGATAGACCGGAACCTCATCTGGGTGGCCCACCAGGGCAGGGACCCACTGTTGAAACTCCAGCGTGGTGACCGGGCTGTGCTGTTTCGGGACTGGGCGAATGAACTCTTGCATGCCATGCAGCCCCTGGCGGAACTGCTGGGGGAACAGGGCAAGGATGGCAACTACCCGGGTTCTCTGAGAGAGCAGCAACAGAAACTGGATAATGCGGCCCTGACGCCTTCAGGCCGTATGCTGGATGAGATGCGCGGGAATGGCGAGGGTTTCTATCAGTTTGCCCGGCGTCTGTCCCGGGACCAATGGCGCTATTTTGCATCGCGGCAGATCGATCCGGCTTTTGAGCAGCAGCTGCAGGGCCTGGCGAAACAATCCCTGGAAAAGCAGCTCGAAATGGAGCAGGTCTCCGGCGAAAGTTTCGATGCCTACCTGGAACGCTACTTCGCCGGGCAGATCTGAGTACCTTGGCGATTCCCCGGTGATTGCCGATCAGTGTTTGCCTCCTCCGGAAACCTTGAGCATGAGCCTGTCCTGCATGCGCGTCGAGATAAACCGCTTGAGGTAGCCAAACAGATAGGTGGGAAAAGTCACATAGTAGCGGGGTTGAGGATGTGGACTTTCCAAGGCATGAATCACTTTCTTCAGAACGGCTTCCGGCCCCAGGGTGAACGGGGCGGCGTCACCTTCCTTTTGCAGCCGGTCTATCATGCCCTGGTACCTGCTCCGGTGGGGGCTGTGTTCCATATCGATGTGCTGCCGGAACTGCTTGAAGGCGTTCTTCCTGAAATGGCTGCGGATAGGACCTGGCTCGATGAGTGATACATGGATGCCTGTCCCGGACAGTTCCAGGCGCAGGGTATCCGTGAGCCCCTCCAGGGCAAACTTCGAGCAGTTGTAGGCGCCGCGGTAAGGCATGGCGGAAAAGCCCAGCACGGAACTGTTCTGTATGATGCGCCCATGACCCTGCCTGCGCATGACAGGAATGATCCGGCGGGTCAGGTCATGCCATCCCAGCAGGTTGGTTTCGAGTTGGGCGCGCAGGGTATCCCGGCTCAGGTCTTCCACGGCGCCGGGTTGCCCGTAGGCGCCGTTGTTGAACAGGGCATACAGTTCTCCGCCCGTGGCGGACAGAACCTGCTCCACGGCCATCCGGATGCTGGATTCATCGTCCAGGTCCAGCTGCAGGCTTTCCAGTCCTTCCTCTTTCAGGCGTTGTACATCGGTGGCTTTGCGTGCGCTGGCGAAAACCCGGTAACCCCGGCTCATGAGGCCCTGGGCAACATGATGGCCGATACCACTGGAACAGCCGGTAATGAGAATACTGCGCTGGGTGTTCTTGCTCATAGGGTGACTGTGCCCGAAATATTCGAAGCGCCCTGTAGCCAACAGAAGGAATGGTCTATATTCTACATAGAGAAACAGCTGTGTGCCTCGAAAGGCGCAAGGGAGCGTGGAAGATGTCCATGAAAAAACCAAGCCGCGAGGAAATGGAGCAGGCAGTACAACTGGCTGAAGCCTTGAGGGAAAAAGGGAAGGATCAATACAAGCTGGGTTACGTGCTGCTCTACCTCCAGGAACGCAACAAGATTCTCGAAGATCTGCGCAAGAAGGCTGAATATTATGTGCGTTTCGGTATGGGGGAGCAGGAATTACGTAATCTGCGCCTGGCCCTGGAAAAGATCCATGACATGGATGTGGAAGAGGCGGATGATTCGTCTTTTTTTGCCAGGGAATGAAAGGAACCACACGCGAATTCAAATAGGGAAGTTCCGTTTTGATAACCAGCGGTTGCTGAGGGGCTGAAAGCAGCTGGCTCTGTGTTGCGCCTTGAACCCATGCATTTCAAGGCCCTCAGCGGTTCACACCGCATGACTCAAAAGTTTCCTGTCGGCAAATACGGTTTTTTACCATCCCATTTTCACTCCTTCGTGGTAAAATTCCCCGGTTTACTCTCAACGAACAGTATGGAGGTTGCGATATGCCTTTTTATGAGTATCGATGCAAGGCCTGCGACCACGAGTTGGAAGTCATGCAGAAAATGAGTGATGCGCCCCTCAAGGATTGCCCCAAGTGCGGCAAGCCGGAGTTGCAGAAGCTGATTTCCGCGTCCGGATTCCGCCTCAAAGGCGGTGGCTGGTACGAGACGGACTTCAAGTCCGGCAAAAAGAAAAATGTCGCTGATTCGGGCAAGGACAAGTCCTCGTCCGGGGGCGGTGGATGTGGTGGCGGCAGTTGCGGCTGTCATTGACGACTGAATCCCACACCCCGGTCTTCCGGGGTGTGTTCTTTGTGAAAACAACTTTAATTGATATCCAGGGTTTGAATTCGATGCGTAGTCATTATTGTGGGGAACCCGGCCTGGAACAGGTCGATGAAACAGTGGAACTTTGTGGCTGGGTGAACCGCCGCCGTGATCATGGGGGTGTGATCTTCATCGATTTGCGTGACCGCACGGGACTGGTACAGGTCGTCTATGATCCAGACGTGGAAGACGTGTTCGCTACGGCGGAGAAAGTGCGCACCGAGTATGTGCTGCGCGTCAAGGGCCGGGTGCGCCGCCGCCCGGAAGGCACGGTGAATCCTGATATCTCCACCGGCGAGATAGAGGTGCTGGGCAAAGAACTGGAGATCCTGAATGCAGCCAAGACACCGCCTTTCGTCCTGGATGATGATGATGTCTCGGAAGAACTGCGCCTGCGCTATCGCTACATCGACCTGCGCCGCCCGGAAATGCTGGAACGCATGCAATTGCGCTCAAAGGTGACCCGCCTGTTGCGCGAGTACCTGGACAACAACGGTTTCATGGACATGGAAACGCCCATGCTCACCAAGGCCACGCCGGAAGGCGCCCGGGACTACCTGGTGCCCAGCCGCACCCATGCGGGCAAGTTTTTTGCGCTGCCCCAGTCCCCCCAGTTGTTCAAGCAGCTGCTGATGATGTCCGGCATGGATCGCTATTACCAGATCGTGCGCTGTTTCCGCGACGAGGACCTGCGCGCCGACCGTCAACCGGAATTCACCCAGCTGGATGTGGAGATGTCCTTCATGAGTGAAGAGCAGATCATGCAGCATATGGAAAGCATGATCCGTGGCGTGTTCAAAGGCGCCCTGGACGTCGATCTTCCCGATCCTTTCCCGCGCATGACCTGGGCCGAAGCCATGGACCGTTTTGGCTCTGACCGCCCTGATTTGCGCTGTCCTCTGGAACTCAAAGACGTGGCGGATCTCATGCAGGACGTGGATTTCAAGGTCTTTTCCGGTCCGGCTTCTGATCCCGATGGCCGGGTGGCGGCCCTGCGCGTACCTCAGGGAAGCAAACTCAGCCGCAAAGAGATCGACGACTACACCAAGTACGTGGGTATCTATGGCGCCCGGGGCCTGGCCTATATCAAAGTGAATGACTGGGCCGCCAAGGGGCGGGAGGGGCTGCAGTCCCCGATCCTCAAGTTCCTGCCCGATGAAGCCGTGAACGGCATCATGGAACGCACAGGCGCCGGAGACGGCGATCTGGTGTTCTTTGGCGCCGACAAGGCTACGGTAGTCAACGAAGCCCTGGGCGCCCTGCGCGTGAAGCTGGGCGAGGATCTGGGGCTCATGGAAGGTGACTGGCGGCCTCTGTGGGTGGTGGATTTCCCCATGTTCGAGTGGGACGCAAAGGACAAGCGCTGGACGTCCCTGCACCATCCTTTCACCGCGCCGCGGGAAGAAGACCTGGCGCTGCTGGACAGCGATCCGGGCAAGTGTCTGTCCCGGGCCTACGATATGGTACTTAATGGTACCGAGATCGGCGGTGGTTCCATGCGTATCCACCGTTCAGAGGTGCAGAGCAAAGTGCTGGAACTGCTGGGTATAGATGAACAGGAAGCTGAGGACAAGTTTGGTTTTCTGCTCAACGCTCTGCAATACGGCTGCCCGCCTCATGGCGGCCTGGCCTTTGGCCTGGACCGCTTGGTGATGCTCATGGCTGGCGCTTCTTCCATACGCGATGTCATGGCTTTCCCCAAGACCCAGACGGCAGCCTGCCTGCTGACGGAAGCCCCCTCGGAAGTATCTCCGGCTCAATTG
>JALWRH010000017.1:10564-26950 GCA_026994195.1 Sedimenticola sp.
GAGCTGTCTATCCGCTTACGCTTGCCGAAAAAGGAAGAAACTTCCTGATCTGGCAGCGGTGGCAGGCGCCGGGTTGGCGTGGAAATATATCCGGTAGCCTCCCTTCCGCGCGGGAATCAGCTTTTCCTGTTGTTCAGCTGCTGCACCAGGGCGATTAACAAAAAGCCCACGCCCGTGACGGTCGGAGGCAGGATGCTGCTTCTGATGCCAAGTCCGATCATGACGATTCCCAGCAACGCCAGGATAAGGTTGCTGATCAATATCAATTTGTTCATGGTTGATTTTCCTCTTTCAGCCATTCCAGCAGGCGTCTGTCTGTCCAGTAAGCCTCCCTGGAGGATGCGCTGTTGCTTACAAATCCAGCGTGGCCGCCGCCCCGGGTGAGTTCCAGCACGACATTGTCCGGCAGTTCCTGCTCTTCCGGTACCGTGTGCGGCCACATGAAAGGGTCATGCCGGTCGTGCAGGATCAGGGTGGGAACACGGATATGCGGAATGAACTGCCGGCAGCTGCAGCGCTGGTAGTAGTCATCGGCTCCGGCAAAGCCATGCAGGGGGGCCGTAATCTGCTCATCGTATTCCCGAAAGCTGTTGATTTTCTCCAGGTTCACCTTCAAAGGGGAGGGTATGCGGCTGAATTTTTCCCGATACTTGCGTTTCATGCTGTTGAGCAGGTGTTTCTGGTAGATCCGGGAAAAACCCTGGTTGAGACGGTCTGCCGCCTGGTTCAGAAGAAAAGGGACGGAGACCGCCATGGCGCGCTGTATCCCGGCTTGCTGACCTTGTTCCCCCAGCCATTTGAGCAATAGATTTCCCCCCAGGGAGAAGCCGATCATGGCCTGTATCGGGCGTCCACGGCTGTTGTGGATGTGCTCGGTCACTGTCTGCAGTTCGGCGCTGTCACCACTGTGGTAGCTGCGTGGCAGGCGATTGGGTTCTCCACTGCAACCGCGAAAGTGCAACATGCAGGCCAGGTAGCCTGCCTCGGCCAGCTTCTGCAGAAGAGGGCGCGCATAGTGGGAGTGCAGGTTGCCTTCCAGCCCATGCAGGAGCAGCACCACAGGCGCCTGCGGATCGCCATTCCAGCTCAGATCCAGAAAATCGCCATCCGGCAGCTCCAGCCTTTCTCTTGTCAGCCCAGGCAATGGGGGACGAACCCGGAACAGGCTGGGCCAAAGAGTGGGAAGGTGAGCACCGGGGAGCCACCAGGCCGGTTGGAAAGCGCTTTCCAAAATGGGCATAGGTGGCGCTATTTCTCCGGAGGCGGCGGTGGATTGGGGGAATTGGGGACAATGCCGATTTCGTCGCCGTCTTCCAGCCGTGTGAACAGCTCTGCAAACTGCCGGTTTACGGTAACGCGTACGGTATCTTCGGCCAGGAGGTAGCCCCGTTCCAGTTTTCGCATGCCAAGCATCTTGAGCAGATCCTGCACGGTTTCCACGCGCTGGGCCGGCAGGGTGATTGTTTCTTCCTGGGTGCCGAGCTTGTTCACCAGGTAGTTGAAATACATGATATGCAGGTTGATGGTCTCTTTGCCGGCGGTTTCTGCGTCGCCACTGTCCCGGGACAGACCGTGTTGCTCCAGGCTGTCCAGGTATTCCTGCCAGTACTTTTCCTGATTGACGCCCAGGTCGTAAAGGCGTTCCCAGGAATAAATGCCCGTATCATGGCCATCATCGAAAATGATATGCAGGGCGTAGCTTCCCTTGGGTTCCAGGGCTTCGATATTGACGTTTTTCTTGCCGCTTTCCGGGTGGTCGCTTCCGGCTACTTCAGCAGCCGGAGAGAATACACGCAGGTATTCGCAGGGAAAACGGAAGCTCGATCCGTCTGAGAAGTCCACTCCCAACAGGCGGGATTTCTTGTGCAGTTGTATCTGGGTCGGTTGTGGGTGTTCTGTATTGCTCATGGCCTGTGTATCGTCTGATATGGGCAGGGTGCGAATGCTGGCATGATACGGGGGTTAGCGCAAATATCCACTGCCGGACGTTTTCTTTGGATGCCTTTCCCTAGTTTGGGACAAAGCATCATTTTTCCGGAAAAGTGTTTGGATTGGGTATGGGTTTTCCCGTGCTATGTTGGTAAACTTGCCCGATTCGATCGCATATTCTATTAATTTCTTGAAGTTATCTATGACATTTCCCTTAAGATCAGCCCGAACAGCTTTGTTTGGGGCCTGTTTTCTGCTGTCCGGGATGATGCCGGCAATGGCGCAGGACTGGCTGTATACCGTAAAACCCGGAGATACCGTGTGGGATCTGAGTCACAGTATGCTCAAGGACTGGCGCTACTGGAAGGACATCCTGAAACACAACAATATCAAGGATGCCACCACTATACGTCCTGGTATGCGCATCGCCATTCCCATGTATGAGGTGCGCGAGGAAACGTCGGAAGCGAGGGTGGAGGCCGTTCATGGCAATGTGCAGGTCTGGCGGAAAGGCAACTCTGACCCCATACCCCTCAAACCCGGTGTAGCCTTGTCTGTGGGCGATAAAGTGGCCACCGGCAACAACAGCACCGCGCTGCTGACACTGGAGGACGACAGTGTCATTCTCATGCAGGAACAGAGCGAGCTGGAATTCACCTGCCTGCGCAAGCTGGGTGGGCGAGAAAGCCTGGATACAGGCCTGTTCGTGGGCAAGGGAGGACTGAAAATGGATGCCAATCCATCTCATTTCCCGGACAGCAGCTACGAGATTCGCACGGTGGCAGCAAACTCCGCGGTGCGGGGGACAGGGTTCAGAATTGGTGTCGAAGGGCAATCCTCACGTACGGAAGTGCTGGAAGGCCTGGTCAGTGTGGGAAATGCTCTGGGCCAGGTTGATGTGCCCAAGAACTTTGGAACAGTCATCGAGAAGGATACGCCCCCCTCCAAGCCGGTTAAGCTGCTGGATGCGCCTGACCTGAGTGCTTTTCCCCGGCGGGTTCGCTATTTGCCGACGGTGATCAAGCTGGATACGCCTCCTGGTGCTGTCGGATATCACTTTCAGGTGGCCAAGGATGCGGCATTTGTTGAAATGGTGCTCGATCGCAGGGTCAAGGGGCGCTTCATGATCGACCAGGCTCTGCCCGACGGCAACTACTATATCCGGGTGCGTGCGGTGGACGGGCAGGGCTTGGAAGGCAAGAATGCCCAAACCGGGTTTCAGCTGGATGCCCGTCCGGAACCACCCATAGTACGCAAGCCTCTGCCTGGAACAGTTCTGCATGCAGGCGATCTGCTCTTCTCCTGGGCAGATGTGGAAGGGGTTGACCGCTACCTTTTCGAGTTGGGAGCTGATGAGAACTTTACTGACCTCAAGGTAAGCAAGGAACTCTCTGGCACAGACATAGAGCTTCCGGTTGCCGAAGGCTGCTGGTATTTCCGCCTGACTTCGATCACCCGGGAAGGGAAAAAAGGTCCGCCGGGGCATCCTGTGAAGATAGAGGTTCTTCCTGTGCCGCCAGTGCCTCAGCCCAAACCGCCAGCTACAGAGAACGGCAAACTGGTACTGGCCTGGCAGAATGTGGAAGGTATTGCCGGCTACAATGTCCAGGTGGCTGCAGACAAGGACTTCCAGGACCTGATCGTGGACAAGACCGTCAACCAGGCTTCCCTGGCGCTGCCGCGTCCACCCAGTGGATACTATTACATGCGTTTGCGTTCTATCGATGCGGAAGGTTACCAAGGCAGCTTTGGCGCTCCTCAGGGATTTGAGGTCAAGCCGGAGAGTTACTGGCCTCTGGCGATATTTGGCATCGTCGCTGCGCTGTTGCTTTTGTGACGACGCAGATTCCGCCATAACCGTGGGTCGGACTTTAGTCCGGCATTTTCCGTTGTGGCGGTTCTTGGCGTGCCCAAGCCCGGTCTGCGGATACGGATTTTTCCATGCTCAGAATTGTGACCAGCAGATTCATGAAAGTTAATCGGATAGAATAATGTTGTGAAAGCATTGATCGACAAGCTTGGAGAACAATCCGCGACCTATGTGCTTGGCGCGGTGTTGCTCGCCTTGCTTGTGGATTGGAGTGGCATCACCTGGCGCATGGAGCAAATGGTCACAGACGCGGAGTTGCAGCTCCTGCGTGCTCCCCTGGCCGGGGATATTGCCATTGTGGCTATCGATGAGAAAAGCCTCAGGGAGTTCGGTCCCTGGCCCTGGAGCAGGCGGCAATATGCCCGTCTGTTGGATAGTCTGAAAGATACTGGGGCGGGTACAGTGGCTTTCGATATTCTGTTTGCCGATCCCCACCGGGATGATCCCGAAGGTGACCAGGCTTTTGCCCAGGCTATTGCCAGATATGGCCAGGTAGTGCTGGCCATGTCCAGTGACCGGGATATATCCAGTGGCGCCGTGTCTGAAATCCTGCCTCGTCCTCTGTTTGCCAGACCGGCGGCTGCCATTGGCCACACCGATTTACCCATCGATAAGGACGGCATGCTCAGGGGTGTCTTTCTCCAGGCGGGCTCGGGCGCTGCACGCTGGCCACAACTGGCTTTGGCAGCCTTGTATCTGGACAAGAGCCACAAAGTGGCTCATTTGCCTGGACATGATTCGACACAGGAAGCCAGCCAGGGCTTTGGACGATGGACCCGGAATCACCGGATACTGTTCCCTTTCCGCAGTGAAGAAAACCCGTTTCCTGTGTTTTCTTTTGTCGATGTAGTGAAAGGTAAGGTGCGCCAACCCATGTTGGCGGGAAAGACACTCTTTGTTGGTGCGACTGCCCAGGGGCTGCAACGTGTCTTCCTGGTTCCCAGCGGGTATAACCGCCTCATGTCCGGGGTGGAGATTCAGGCCAATGTCCTCAATGCCCTTGAACAGGATGCCCTGCTCACAGAACTGCGGGGCTGGCCACGCTGGATAGTTCTGGCGCTGCTGTCTGCCCTGGGGGGCATGCTGGTCGCCCTGTACCGGGGAAACTGCGTGTCCAAAGGGTTGGCTTTGGGCCTGCTGGTCACCAGTGCCGCTGTGTTGGTTCTGTTGCTGTTTTTTGGCGTGATTGCGCCCACGGTTCCCGTGTGGGCCAGTCTGGCGGGCATGGCATTCCTGGCCAATCGTGCGCAGATTCTCCATCTTCAATACAGTTCTGACCGTGATGCCCTGACGGGATTGTGCAACCGGCGCAGTTTTGAGGAACACTTTCGCAGAATGTGGCGTATCAATGAACGGCACCAGCGTTCTCTATACTTGCTGATTCTGGATGCGGATCATTTCAAACGCCTGAATGATGCCATGGGACATCTGTATGGGGATGAGGTGTTGCGCAAACTGGGAGCCTATCTGCAAAGTAAGACGCGCCGTGCTGGTGATCGTGCCTGCCGTATCGGGGGTGAGGAGTTTGCCATCCTGTTGGATATGGACAAACCAGACCCGGAACAGGTGCAGAACTATGCTCAGCAGATCGTCGATGATGTCAAGGCCCTTGGCATCATCTATTCGGACAATGGAGTGGAACATCGCCTGACGCTCAGCGTCGGTTGTGCAATGATGGTTCCAGGTGCTTCGGCTACGCCGGAAGCATTGTTCGAGGCAGCGGATCAGGCGCTGTATCAGGCAAAAAAAGCCGGGCGCAACCGGATCTGGTGCTGTGATTCATGTAAGCAGCCCGCTGCCGCGAATACCGTCGAAAATAAACTGTACGGCCAGTGAGCACAGCAATACACCAAATACACGGTTGATCACCCGCATTCCTGTCACTCCCAGCAGTTTTTCCAGTTTTCCCGCTATCAGCAGCAATATCAGGGATACCAGCATCACCAGGAGCAGCATGGCGATAGTTATGGCGCCCTTTTGGATATCTCCATGAGCATTGGCCATGATGAGAATAACGGCGCCCATGGTTCCAGGCCCGGCGAGGAGGGGGGTGGCCAGGGGGAAAACCGAAATGTCAGTGCGGTCTTCCGCTTCCCTGGATTCCGCCCGGGTAGTGGACATGGCGCCGGAATTGCGTGCAAATACCAGATCGATGCCCATGAGCAACAGCAGTATGCCCCCCGCTGTGGTCAGGGCCGCCAGAGAAATGCCCAGGCGCGCCAGCAATACCTTGCCGAAGAACGCAAACAGCAACAGCAGTATGGTGGCAATAGCCACACCCCGGAAGGCCATGTGCCGGCGCTCCTCCGGCGTGTTGTCCGCCGTCAGGGCTGCAAACATAAAGGCCGAATCCACCGGTGCCACAGTGGCGAAAAAGGTGGTGAAGGCAATGGCGGCTGTTTCCAGCATACAGGTGCTTGTCCCGTTGAGAAAACGCGAGTGTAACAGGAAAAACAGTTCTTGAAACAGGATGTAAATCCGCTGTTCCCCTGTGTTCTTACCTGGGTGAACCAGTCCCCGGTAGCTTTCTGTGCGAAGATGGCCATGGCGGAAAACCGGGGGAACCCTATCTCCAGCCGGCGTCCTGCTCGTGATAGAATTCCGCGAAACGCTGATGGTTGAGCGACAGGTATTTCTGCGGATTTTGTATTCAGTACAGTTCTCTAATGAGGTAAAAAATGGCAGGTCACAGTAAATGGGCGAACATCAAGCACAAAAAAGCGGCAAATGACAAAAAGCGGGGCAAGCTCTGGTCCAAGCTGATACGGGAAGTGACCGTGGCGGCGAAGGAGGGCGGTGGCGACCTGGAGTCCAATCCTCGCCTGCGCCTGGCGGTGGATAAGGCCAAGGGCGCCAATATGCCTGCGGACACCATCGACCGGGCCATCAAGCGCGGTGCCGGCGGCATGGAAGGCGAGAACTATGAAGAGATTCGTTATGAAGGATATGGTCCTGGCGGCACCGCCATTATGGTGGATTGCATGACCGACAACCGCAACCGCACCGCTTCGGAAGTCCGGCATGCTTTTACCAAGCACGGCGGCAACCTGGGAACCGATGGTTCCGTGGCTTATCTGTTCGTGAAAAAAGGCATTATCAGTTTTGCACCTGGCGCGGATGAAGACAGCATCATGGAAGCGGCTCTGGAAGCGGGCGCTGACGATGTGGTCACCAACGATGATGGCAGTATCGATGTGTTCACCTCCCCGGAGGAATTTTCCGATGTGAAGCAGGGCATGGATGATGCCGGTTTGTCCCCAGATCATGCGGAAGTCAGTTTCGAGGCCACCACCAAGGCGGAAATGGATGCGGAAGGGGCAGAAAAACTCATGCGCCTCATCGATGCACTGGAAGACCTGGATGATGTGCAGGAGGTCTATTCCAACGCTGAGATTTCCGATGAGATCATGGAGTCCCTGGGCGCTTGAGGATATTGGGCATTGATCCGGGCTCCCGGGTGACGGGATTTGGTGTCATCGACTCCGATGGCCGCCAGAGCCGCCATGTGTTCAGTGGATGCATCCGCACCAGCAGCAAGGATTTCTCCGCCCGGCTGGGTGAAATATTCAATGGCATCCAGCAGGTGCTGCAGGACCACGGCCCCGAGCAGGTAGCCGTGGAGCAGGTATTCATGGCGGCGAATGCCGCCTCGGCCCTGAAACTCGGACATGCCCGGGGAGCGGCCATTACCGCTGCCGTAGTGGCGCAGCTGCCGGTTCACGAATATACCCCCCGAGCCGTGAAGCTGGCCCTGGTGGGCACAGGCGCTGCAGAAAAGGAGCAGGTGCAGCACATGATCCGTCTTATCCTCGGGTTGCAGCAACCCATGGGTCTGGATGAATCGGATGCCCTGGCTGTGGCGCTCTGTCATGCCCACACCCATGTCAATGCCCAGAAGCTGCGGGGCCAGTCATGATCGGCCTGCTGCGTGGCCGGGTGCTGGTGAAACAGCCGCCTTTCCTGCTGTTGGAGGTCAATGGCGTGGGCTATGAGGTGGAAGCGCCCATGTCCACTTTCTACGATCTGCCCGAGGGCGATCAGGAAGTGGTGCTCTACACTCATATGATGGTGCGCGATGACGCCCACAGCCTGTTCGGCTTCATTCGCGAAAGTGACCGGGCACTGTTTCGTTCACTGCTCAAGGTGAACGGCGTGGGGGGCAAGATGGCCCTGGCCATCCTGTCCGGCATGAGCACGGACGAGTTCAGCCTGTACGTGCAATCCGGAGACGTGAAGGCCCTGTGCCGTTTGCCGGGTGTGGGCAAGAAGACGGCCGAGCGCCTGATCATCGAAATGCGCGACCGCCTGGATAAGTCCGTGACAGGCGCGGCCGCGGCGCTTGCCACGGCGGGTGCAACTCCCGGAGGGGCCTCGGCTGACGGTGATGCAGTCAGCGCTCTCGTGGCCCTGGGCTACAAGGCGCCGGAAGCGACGCGTATGGTGGCTGCCGTGTTCGATCCGGATATGGATACAGAGACGGTCATCCGCCTCGCCCTGCAGGGCAAGGCCAGAGGATAGATCACATGGACGAAGAACAAAGAATCATCGATCCTGCCGCTGCCATGGATGATGTCATGGTGGATCGCGCCATCCGCCCGCGCCTGCTGGCAGACTATGTGGGGCAGCCTGCAGTGAAAGAGCAGATGGAAATCTTCATTCCTGCTGCTCGCCAGCGCAGTGAAGCCCTGGATCATGTGCTGATCTTCGGTCCGCCGGGCCTGGGCAAGACCACCCTGGCACACATCATTGCCAATGAAATGCAGGTGCAGCTGCACCAGACCTCCGGACCCGTGCTGGAGCGCGCCGGGGATCTGGCCGCCCTGCTCACCAATCTGCAGCCCCATGATGTACTGTTTGTGGACGAGATCCATCGCCTCAGCCCGGTCGTGGAAGAAGTCCTGTACCCGGCCATGGAGGATTACCAGCTGGACATCATGATCGGTGAGGGACCGGCGGCGCGATCCATCAAGGTGGATCTGCCACCTTTTACCTTGGTGGGCGCCACCACCCGGGCAGGCCTGCTGACCTCGCCCCTGCGCGACCGATTTGGCATCGTGCAGCGCCTGGAATTCTACAATCAGGCGGATTTGACCCATATCGTGCAGCGTTCCGCCGGTATTCTGGCCATGGCCATTGATACCGAGGGAGCAGGAGAGATTGCACGCCGTTCCCGGGGCACGCCCCGTATTGCCAACCGCCTGTTGCGCCGGGTGCGTGACTACGCCCAGGTGAAAGGCGACGGGGAAATTACCGCGGCCATTGCCGATGCAGCCCTGTCCATGCTCAAGGTGGATGCCAATGGTATCGATCACATGGACCGCCGCCTGCTCAAGACGGTGCTGGAGAAATTCGACGGCGGCCCTGTGGGCGTGGACAGTCTGGCAGCGGCCATCGGCGAGGAACGGGGCACCATCGAGGATGTGCTGGAACCCTTTCTCATCCAACAGGGATTTCTAATGCGTACCCCCCGTGGCCGCGTGGCCACGCGCCGCGCTTTCGAATACTTTGGTTTCAAACCCCGGCCGGAAACCATGGCGGATGATCTTTTTGGAGAAGAGGGGTGAACTATCGCTTTCCTGTGCGGGTCTACTACGAAGATACGGATGCTGCCGGTATCGTTTATTACGCCAACTATTTCCGTTTCATGGAACGGGCGCGAACGGAATGGTTGCGGGACCTGGGGTTTGAACAGGACCTGTTGCGTGATGAATACGGCATTGTTTTTGTGGTGCGTAGCGCTGCTGCGGACTACCTCGCTCCGGCGCACTTCAACGACCTGCTATGGGTGACGGGAGAGCTGCGCAAGCACAGCCGTACCGCCATGACCATCGGCCAGGATGTGTACCGCCAGGACGATGATGAACTGTTGTGCAGGGGGGAAGTCGGCATCGTGTGCGTGAACATCGAATCCTTCCGTCCTGCGCCCATACCCGGAATCATTCTGGAGAAACTGAAAGATGCAGACTGAGCTTTCCTTCCTGCAACTGGTGCTGGATGCCAGTCCCCTGGTGCAACTGGTCATGGCCAGTCTGCTGCTGGCCTCGCTGCTGTCCTGGACGGCCATTTTCGACCGCTCGCGCTCCCTGCGCAAGGCGCGCAAAGCAGCGGATGAGTTCGAGGACAAGTTCTGGTCCGGGGGCGATCTGGGCAAGCTGTATCGGGGCCTGGATCGCTACCCCGATGAGATCCAGGGTATGGCCATGGTCTTCCATGCGGGCTTTCGCGAGTTCGCCCGCCTCAAGGACGCTTCGGGCATGGACCCCATGGCGGTGGTGGAAGGCGCCCGGCGTGCCATGCGCGTGGCCATGAGCCGGGAGATGGATGCCCTGGAACGGCACCTTTCCTTCCTGGCCACTGTGGGCTCCACCAGCCCCTACGTGGGGTTGTTCGGCACGGTCTGGGGCATCATGAATTCCTTTCATGCCCTGGGCAATGTCAAGCAGGCTACCCTGAATCTGGTGGCCCCGGGCATTGCCGAAGCCTTGATCGCCACGGCTATGGGCCTGTTCGCCGCCATTCCCGCGGTGGTGGCTTACAACAAGTATGCGGATGCCGTGCAGCGCCTGGAAAGCCGTTACGAGGATTTCGCTGAAGAGTTTGCCAACATTCTCCAGCGCCAGGTGCACATGCTGGCCGGGAGCAACTGATGTCGCGCCGGGGCAGAAAACTCCGTCCCATGGCCGAGATCAACGTCGTGCCCTATATCGACGTGATGCTGGTGCTGCTGGTGATCTTTATGATCACTGCGCCTCTGCTCACCCAAGGCGTGAAAGTGGATCTGCCACAGGCTGATGCCCAACCCATGGAGGATGACGCCAAGCGGCCTTTGGTGCTGAGCGTGGACAAGGCCGGTGCTTTTCACCTCACCTATGACGATGACCGCACCAAAACCCTGGATGAGGAAGAGGTGTTGCGTCAGGCTTCTGCCATCATTGCCAACAATCCGGGTATTCCGGTACTGGTGAAAGGGGACAGGGATGTAGACTATGGCCGGGTCGTGCGCGCCATGGTGTTGCTGCAGAATGCCGGCGCGCCGAATATCGGCCTGCTCACTGATCCACCTGAATAATGCTGGACGTCATCCGCCGACATCCTCTGGCCTTTTTTCTGGCCTTGCTCATGCATCTGGCCATCCTGGCCCTGATGATTTTTGGTCTGGACTGGCTCAATCCTCCCGAACCCGTAAAACCTGCCGGACAGATTGTGCAGGCTACCCTCGTCGATACCGCCCGGCTCAAGCACCAGCAGGAGGAGCAGCGGAAGGCCAGGCAGCAGGAAGTGGAAAGGCAACGAAAGCAGGAAGAAAAAAAGAAAGCGGAAGCCCGGAAGAAAGCCGAGGAAAAACGCCGCAAGGAACAGGAAGCCAGGCTTCAGCAGGAAAAAAAGAAGCAGGCTGAAAAAAAGCGCAAAGAGGAACAACGTAAAAAGGCGGAGATCGAAAAGAAACGCAAACTGGCGTTGAAGAAAAAAGAGGAAGAGAAGAAGAAAAAAGCGGAACTCGAGCGTCAGCGCAAGCTCAAAGAAAAGAAGCGCAAGGAAGAGCAACGGAAAAAGGCGGAAGCCAAAAAGAAAGCTGAGGCCAGGAAAAAGGCTGATGCCGAGCGCAAGAAAAAGGAAGCCGCACGCAAGAAGGCGGAGATGGAGAAACAACGCAAAGCCCGGGAAGCAGCGGAACGCAAGGCCCGGGAGGCGGAAATGCAGGCCCAGTGGGAAGCGGAAAAGGAAGGCCGGGAACGCGCTGGCATCACCGCGGCCATCAAACGCAAAGTACAGCGGAACTGGCTGCGGCCACCATCTGCCGGCAGCAAGGGGCTGGAGGCCACGGTGAGGGTGCGGCTCAATGAAAAAGGCTCGGTGCTGCTGGTTCAGGTGGTAAAATCCAGCGGCAATGCCGCTTTTGATCGCTCTGTAGTGGCGGCGGTCAACAAGGCAGACCCATTGCCCATGCCGAAGTCTCCGCGGCTGATATCGGAGTTCAGGGACTTTACGTTCATATTCAGGCCCACGAAATGAAAAAACTGTTTGTATTGCTGGCGTTGTTGCTCCTGATCACTTCCCAGGCCCAGGCGCGGCTGGTTATCGAGATCACCGAAGGCGTGGAAGGCGCGTTGCCCATTGCGGTAGTGCCTTTCAAGTGGAGCGGTGATCCGGCCCGTCCACCGTCTCAGGGTATTGGCCGTATTGTGGCTGCCGACCTGCGGCGCAGTGGTTATTTCAAGCTTTTGGCGGAAAACCAGATGCTGGCCCGCCCCGCCACCATGGCGGATGTGGATTTTCGTGACTGGCGGGCTCTCAAACAGGAAAATCTAGTCATCGGCAATATCGAGCCCAATGGTCCCGGTGGATACAAAGTGCGTTTCCAATTGTTCGATGTGTACCAGGAATCTCAGCTCATCGGCTACAGCTTTACGACTACGGAAAAAGATCTGCGGGCCATCGCTCATCATATCGCCGACCTGATCTACGAGACGCTCACGGGCACCAAGGGCGCTTTTGCCACGCGTATCGCCTATGTGGTGTCTGAAGGTACGTTGAACGCGCCAAAGATATCCCTGCGTATTGCTGATTCGGACGGCTACAATGCCCAGACCATCGTTTCTTCCATTGAACCTCTCATGTCGCCAGCCTGGTCGCCGGATGGCCGCAAGCTGGCTTATGTTTCTTTCGAGAACGGCCGCCCTTCTATCTGGATCCAGGAAGTGTTCACGGGCAAACGCGAGAAAATCACCAGTTTCAAGGGGATCAATGGTGCACCGGCCTGGTCGCCGGATGGCCGATATCTGGCCATGGCCCTGTCCAAGGACGGCAACCCGGATATCTATATCATGGATCTGGCGCGAAAAAAATTGCGCCGCCTGGTGCGCCACTGGGCTATCGAGACCGAGCCCTCCTGGTCGCCGGATGGGCGCAAGCTGCTGTTCACCTCCGACCGGGGCGGCTCGCCACAGATCTACCAGGTACTGGTGACCGGTGGAAATGTGCAGCGTCTCACTTTCGAGAACAAATATAATGCCCGTGCCTCCTATGCGCCGGACGGGAAATCCATTACCCTCATTACCAGGATAGGCGGCCAGTACCGTATTGGAGTCATGGATCTGGAGACAGGTTCTATCACCGTGTTGACTGATGGCAAACTGGACGAATCACCCAGTTTTGCGCCCAATGGCAGCATGATCATCTATGCTACCCGTCACGGAGGCAAAGGTGTGTTGGCGGCAGTGTCCACGGATGGGCGGGTCAAGCAGCGGCTGGCGCTACAATCTGGGGATGTGCGGGATCCGGTTTGGTCCCCGTATTATAAGTAACCCGGCGACCAGGCTGAGGACGATATATTTGGTTGCCGGGTTAATTTAAGTAGGAGAAATAGCTTATGAAAACATTGAGAATTCTGTTGTTGCCACTGGTACTGGGCATGTTGGTCTTGTCCGGTTGCAGTTCCACGGGAACCAAGGATGGCGCTGAAGGTGGCGCCGGTTCAGGAATGGCTGGAGAAGGTGGCACCAGTACATCCGCTGCCGGTGGTGGTGGCAGCTGGACGGGTTCGCCCCTCGACAATCCTGACAGCCTGCTGTACGAGAAAGTCGTTTACTTTGATTTTGATACGGCGGAGATCCGTCCGGAATACGTGGATACCCTGCGCGCCCATGCCGAATACCTGGTAAATACGCCTTCAGCCCGGGTGGTCATCGAAGGGCATTGCGATGAGCGTGGTTCCCGGGAATACAATATCGCCCTGGGTGAACGCCGGGCCAACTCGGTGAAGCGCTTCCTCGAAGCAGAGGGCGTGAGTCCGGTGCAGATCGATACCGTGAGCTATGGAGAAGAGCGCCCGGTGGATCCCGGTCACAATGAGGCGGCCTGGGCCAAGAACCGGCGTGCGGAACTGGTTTATCAGTAAAGGAAAAACCGCTTGGCTGGTTGCCGGGTTATTGTTGTAGGTCGGGCTTCAGCCCGCCAGCAGGTGCCACAGCCGGAGATGCCCGACTGAAGACCGGCCTGTGGATGCGGGTATTACCATGACCCGGGGTTGTGGCGCTTCGCGCCATGGCAGCCAGGAAGTCGCTGAAGAAGAACCGAATCAATCATCAGGGGATTCAAGATTTCCTGAGAGACTCCGGAATCCATTGGTTTCCGGAGTCTTTTTGGGCATTGGAGACGAGAATGAAAAAGATTTCACTGTCATTGTTGTCCGGCTTGTTGCTGGCGTCTTCAACTGCCTTGTGGGCAGGTGACGATGCTCTGGAGCAGCGCCTGCAACGTCTGGAGCGCCGGGTTGGGCATATCACTGAGCTGATGCTGGAAGTGCAATCCCTCAAGCGCAGCAACCGGGAACTCCAGGGGCAGATCGAAGAGCAGCAGCATGCCCTTGCGCGCCTGCGCAAGAAGCAGCGGGAACTGTATCTGGACCTTGACGAGCGTTTGAACCGCCAACAGGGAAGCGCCGGGGTTGCGCCTGTTGCGGCAGGCAATGCGCCTGCAGGAGAAGCTTCAACAGCGAATGTTGCTCCGTCGAACCCGTCAGAGCATTCTATCTCCCCGGTCACGCCGGTAGCCGGTGGCAATGCCCCGACCGAGGATCCTGCGCAGATCCAGGCAGACTATGACCAGGCCTATGCTTACCTGCAGCCGTCCCGGCGGGAGTACAAAAAGGCCATTGCTGCCTTCAAGGCTTTCCTGAAGCAATATCCCGGCAGCGACCTGGCGGACAACGCGCTTTACTGGCTGGGGGAGAGCTACTATGTCACTCAGGACAATGCCCAGGCCCTCAAGGCTTTCGAGCGTGTTCTCTCGGAGTATCCACAAAGTGACAAGGCGCCGGGTGCTTTGCTCAAGAAGGGCTACATTCTGGACGCCATGGGTAAGCGGAACGAGGCACGCAAAGTGTTGCAGGAAGTGCAGCGCCGCTATCCCGGTTCTTCAGCCGCGAGCATGGCCAAGGCGCGTCTTAAGCATATGAAAAAATAGTGTCCCGCCTGCGCGTCACTGAAATCTTTTATTCTCTGCAGGGAGAGAGCCGCAGCGTTGGCTGGCCCACGGTGTTCGTGCGCCTTACCGGCTGTCCCTTGCGTTGCGGATACTGCGATACCGCCTATGCCTTCAAGGGTGGAGAATGGATGGCCTTGCCGGATGTCTGTGCGCAGGTCGGGCAATACGCCTGCCGCCATGTGACGGTCACCGGGGGGGAACCCCTGGCGCAGAAAGGGGCATGGCCCCTCCTCGCCCGCCTCTGTGATGAAGGGTATGAGACTTCCGTGGAGACCAGTGGTAGCCAGGACATCAGGGATATCGATCCCCGGGTCTCCATTGTCATGGATATCAAGACGCCGGGATCAGGGGAGGTGGAGAAAAACCGCTGGGAGAACCTGTCCCTGCTGACTGGCAAAGACCAGATCAAAATGGTCATCGCTCACCGCCAGGATTATGAATGGGCCAGAGAACTGCTTGAACAGCGCCAGCTTGCGGATATCACTGAAGTACTGTTTTCGCCAGTTCAGGGGCGGTTGGCGCCTGCCGATCTGGCAGATTGGATTTTACAGGACGAGCTGCCAGTGCGCTTTCAGCTGCAGTTGCACAAGATACTTTGGGGAGATAAGCGGGGAAAATGACCGACAAGCAGAAAAAGGCCGTGGTATTGCTTTCTGGTGGCTTAGACTCAGCCACGGTACTGGCCATTGCCAGGGATCGCGGATATGCCTGCCATGCCTTGAGTTTTGATTACGGGCAACGGCATGATGTTGAACTGCAGGCATCTGACCGGGTAGCCCATGCCCTTGGGGCCGTGGAGCACAAGGTGTTGTCACTGGATCTGGGCAGTATTGGCGGATCAGCGCTCACGGACATGGCCATCGATGTTCCCAATGAAAGCACCGAGGGTATTCCGGTCACCTATGTCCCTGCCAGAAATACGGTATTTTTGTCCCTGGCATTGGGTTGGGCAGAGGTTCTAGGCGCCAGGGATATCTTTATAGGCGTGAACGCCGTGGATTACTCCGGCTATCCAGACTGCCGCCCTGAATTCATAGAGACTTTTGAGCATCTTGCCAACCTGGCGACCAAAGCCGGCGTAGAGGACAGCGGTTTCTGCATTCAGGCCCCTTTGATTCACATGAGCAAGGCAGAAATCATCCACATGGGAATCGACCTCGGCGTTGACTACGGTCTCACGGTGTCCTGCTACCAGGCCGACGATCAGGGGCGGGCCTGTGGGCACTGTGATTCCTGCCGTTTGCGCGCTCAGGGATTTGCTGAGGCAGGTGTCCCCGATCCTACCCGCTATCATTCCCAGCATTCATAGAAAAACGAAAAAAAGTATTTGAGAGAAAGCTCCTTCACTGTATAATGCGCGCTCCCTGGGTCGTTAGCTCAGTCGGTAGAGCAGTTGACTTTTAATCAATTGGTCGGGCGTTCGAATCGCCCACGACCCACCATAATCAGGAAAAACCCGGTCTTCATGGCCGGGTTTTTTTTATGTCTGGGGTGGTCCAGAACATACTGCCTCTGCTGATGTGAATTTGTTCGATATGCTCCCCAGGGTTTTCGCTTCCAACGGTCGAATCCGGAAGGCTCCCGGTTGCTATTGTCCGGAG